>SLFU01000184.1 GCA_007124095.1 Gemmatimonadota bacterium | reverse complement strand
TCAAGGCCCCGAGCCCGAGCGAGGTAGGAGAGTTCAATCCAGAAGTTCTCCATAAGCCACCAGGCAAACCCTTCATCCGGGGCGAAGTTTCCCACCATAAGAAGCGTTCCCGAGGGATGGCTCGAATCATGATCAGACGTCATCTTCCCGGGGGTTGGTCCCCTTCTCACCTCTTCTTTCACTCCGTGACCCCATGGCGACCAGGGTTATCAAGATCACCCAAGACGATTTCGCCCGCGTCCATGATCCACTGCTCCGGAAGCTGAACCCGAAGTTCAGTAAGGACCGGTGGAAGGCCCTCTTCCACTGGGGATGGGAGAATCCTGAAGACCATGTTGGGTTTGGGCTGGAGACAGAATCGGGTGATCTTGTGGGATTTATCGCGACGATCTACAGCATCCAGCGATTCCATGACAGAGAGCCATTAACCGTTTGCAATGTCTCGAGCTGGATCGTAGAACCCGGCTTCAGGTCCTCGGCGCTGGCCCTGGCCATGCCGGTTCTCCGGCGTGGGGATCTGGCGGTAACAAACCTCACCAGCCTGCCCGAGGTGAACGACATGTTCCGCAAGTTGGGCTTCACGACCCTGGAGACCCATACCCGAGTTCTCCTTCCCGTTCCTTGGCCTCTCCGGCCTACCATTGCCGAGTGCTTCCTCGCAGATCCGGACAAGGCCCAGGAATCCGTTGATACGCTCACGGCACGCGTCATCATGGACCACCGAAACGTGGAGCAACAGTGGATCCTCCGTCAGAGCGGCCGCACCTGCCATGTCGTGCTCACCCTCGGACGACGCAGACGGATGACGACGGCTCGAATCCACCATGTGAGCGACCCGGAGCTTTTCGAACAGGGCATCTGGACCCTGCGACGTCGACTGTTCGGGGCCCACCAAGTTGTGCTGTGTGAGTGGGACGAACGACTCCTCCGCGGACGGGAAATCCCCTCGACTCGAAGGATTCCCCTTCCAGTATCCAGAATCTTCCGCTCCAGCCAGATCGAGGCTGGGGAGCTGTCCAATCTCTACTCCGAACTCCCGCTTCTGAACCTCTGAGACGCTTCCGGATCCCGGCCAGGTCTTCTGCTGAATCCGAAGGGTCATGCCGGCTGCCGTCCGCGGTAGAGACGTTCATATTCGTCGGCCATGCGTTCGATGGTGAACTCCCGCTCACCCCTCGATCGGCCTGCATTCCCCAGCCGCTTCCGCAGTTCCGCTGAGTTCATCAGCCGCTCCAAGGCGAGCGCCAGGTCATCCACATCTCCTGGTTCCACCAAGAGCCCGTCCTCTTCGTGTTCGATGGCTTCAGGAATGCCGGAGGTACGGGAAGCGATTACCGGTGTGCTGGCCAGCATAGCTTCCAGGACCGCGAGAGGCAGGCCTTCCCACAAGGACGGCATGACGAAGATGTCAGCAGCAGTCTGAAGGGCTGGGATGTCCTCCCTCTGTCCCGGCAGGCACACCTGCCCCTCGAGCTTCTTCGACTGAACCAACTCCAGAAGCCCGTCGTGTTCGGGACCAGCACCAGCGATTACAAGTTTCCAGGGAGGAACACGTCCTTCCATCTGCAGACGCGCCAATGCCTCGATAAGCAATGCGTGTCCCTTTCTCTTGTGCAGCCCGCCGACGGCAAGAATCAGCAGGCTTCCGTCGACCACCCCGAATTCGGTCCGAACCGGTTCGGGCTCTCCAGAGCGTCGGGGAATGCCGTTTCGAATCGTAAGGACGGAATCGTCGGGGAGACCTAGACGATCGATAAGGTGGGCCCTGGTGTCTTCGGAAACAGCGACTGTGGCATGACTCCACCGGAACGCTGCTCGAAGCGCCACTCGACGCCGGAGGGCGTCCAGCATTGTTTGATTGCCATGCATGGTGATCACATGGCGGACACGTGCCGCGCGGCTTGCCGCCGCCCCGAAAACCGCCATGGTGAACTCGTGGCTATGCAAGACCTGCAGGTCGTGCTTGCGCAAGAGTCCGAAGAGGTCACGGGTGCAACTCCAGCGTGTTCCCGCGACGAGCTCGACCGTCTCGAATCGGAAACCTCGATCAGCCAGATGGTCGTGGAGCCACCCCTTGAGTCGGGTCGGCAGGATTGGGACTACCTCATGACCCCGACTCCTCAACTCTTCAGCGAGTTGGATCACCAACATCTCGGCCCCTCCGGGGCCATCGGTTTCGTTCGCCAGTCCAATGCGTAAGCGGTCGTTCAACGATTCTGTCCCCATAAGGTCGCAGTTCGACAATTGCACAATTGGGAGCGCCAGCACCAACGCAACATCAGCGGTTCGACGGATTCCAGACCTCCATCCGCTCTCCCCTAAGGTAGCGCCACCACGCCACGGCGATGGCGGCGTTCACATTGATGAAGTACGCCGGAATCCGGGCCGCTAGGTGCCGTCGTACCCCGGGAGTACCGGCCAACGCTCCGAGTCCGGCCAGGTAGAATCCGACATGGAATAGAAGGAGGACTCCATACAAAGGATCGGTCACGAGGATGACGTTCGCCACCAACATGATCAACAGGAAGGCCGGGACGAGCCACCGAGCCAGCTTGTGCGAGGTCAGGATGAAGGCGAAGGAGCCCGTCCTGAAGGGGTTAAGGAGCCAGCGGTACGCGAATAGACCGGTCATCCCCCGGAGCAGGGTTCGCACCTTACGCCGGAACTCGCCAGACGGGCTCCGGATCGCCCCCATCCGACCCCTGGCCTGGGGCTCGGAGATCGCCCGGTACCCGTGATCCACCGCGTGAAGAACGGAGAGGAAGTCCGGGGCAATGCCGTCCGGGAAACGGGGCACCAGCTCTCGCCGCTGCACATAGTAGGAGCCGCTCGCCCCCACCACGGAGGCGACCCTGGACTCCCGCTCCCGGAGGAAGAGTTCGTAGCGACCGTAGAGGGCCTCCCCGCCTCCACCCTCGATCCGATCTTCACCCGAGACACACGCGACCTTCGGGTCGGCCAGCGGCGCAACCAGAGCTCTCAAACTCCCGGGCTCCCCTTCGATGGCCGCATCCGTAAAGAGGATGACGTCGCCGCTTGCAGCAGCCACTCCGGCGTTCAGGCCCCCCGCCTTTCCTCCCCGCTCCTCGAGTTCAATGAGGTGGATTCGGGCGTCCGTGGCTTGGAACTTGCGAACGATGTTCACCGTGTCGTCAGTGGACGCATCGGAGACGACGAAGACCTCGAGGAGCTCCGGCGGGTAGTCTAGCGCTTGGAGGTTCGCGAGGCGGCGCGGCAAGTTCTGCTCCTCGTTGTGAACCGGTAGCACGACGGACACCCGGGGACGATAGCCAGGATCACGCCGGACCTCGCGGGGTCGAAGGAGCCCCCACGCAAGAAGTACGAGTGGATAGCCGAAATAACTGTAGGCCACCCCTGCGAACCCAAACCAGAACAGCAGCTCCATGAACCCTTCCTGTTCCTCGTCTCTGAAGATCCACCATCGTTACGAGGGTCGGGAGCAAGAATGGAACCAGTTTCTGGAAACCTGCCCAGGGGCGAACTTCTACCAGCGATCCGAATGGTTGGCCATCAATCGCGACCAGTTGGGTCATGAGGTATTCGGTCTTTTGGCCG
>SLFU01000049.1 GCA_007124095.1 Gemmatimonadota bacterium | reverse complement strand
TTGTGCATAGTCCTCTCCGTCACCTTGCCGGCTGATGGGGTGGCGCAGGATCGGGGCACGGATCAGCCGGTTGCCGATAACCTCGGCTATGGCCTCGAGCCGGGAAACGCGGTCATTATCATAGTCCCGGAAGGCCTCGACCCCGGAGACCGCCTGGAGTCCGCCGACAACTGGCTGTCACCAGAGGGCCGCACGGCGGTCGAGGTAACGAGCGGAGCATCGTCTCCGGCCGACGTCGGGACCTGCCACCGCAGCGAGCTTCCGATGCAGACCGGAAACTTCGCGAGTCGCAGTGGGAACGAGCCAGCGACCGAGATCGAATTTGCGATACTCTATCCCGACAATGTGGAGTTGCCGGAGGGCGTCCTGGTGGGAGCGTGGAGAGAAGGGGGACTTTGCGGTCCCGGATACCAGATTCTTCGCGGCCACCTCCTTCATACCGAATATCATCCCTGATGGCGAGCCGGATATCTGGTACCGAGCAGGTCAGCTCCGGGCCCCACCGACCCTTGCCTCTAGTGATTTGCGGGCGTGAGTGCTGGCTTCTGCGCTTGAATACCCTGGTGAGCTCGTGGGGCTGAGGGATGGCCTCGAAGCGTTGACTATTCCGGAGGTGTTTCATGGCTAGCCGTTCGAAGGATTCTCAAGACGACTCCAAATCCGGCTCCGTTCTTTCTCGCCGGAGGTTGCTCGGTGGAATGGCAGCGGGAGTCACCGCCGGAGCCGTCGGCAGCTTCGTGAAGGCCACGGAGGCCCTGAGCGCCCCGGCGGTTCCCAGGAAAACCGTGCAGGAGATGACCGCAGATGTCGTGGTTGCGGGCGCCGGAATGGGAGGACTGACCGCCGCCGTTCGGGCGCAATCTGAGGGGGCTCGGGTCATCCTATTGGAGAAGGGCGAGCAACCGGGTGGAACGTGCGCGCACTCCGAAGGGGGTATCGCGAACAGCGACTACGAGGACATGCGCCGGAATAGTCCGGACGGGGACCCCGTGGTCCAGCGCTCCGTGTACGACAACATCGAGCCATTCTATGCCTTCATGGAGGAAATCCACGCGCCGATGACACCGCCGGTGGCGGGCATGGAGCTCGGTGGCCAGCAAGCGGGCTCGCGGCAGGGGCGCACGATACCGCCGGTGGTGTGGGTGCGGTTCATGGTGGGCGAGCTCGAAGACGGGGGCGGCACCCTCCTCACCGAGACGCCGATTACGGGAATTCAGTCGAATGACCGGCGAGAAGTGGTGGGCGTACTGGCGGAAGGCCCCAACGGCCCGATTCGGATCCGTACCAAGGCCGTGGTTGTCGCCACTGGAGGTTGGGCACACAACGCCCAGATGGTGACCCAGCACATTACGCGGCAACAGGTCTGGCAGCGGAACGTGAGCAACGGTCGCGACACGCCGCTCTTTACCGGAGATGGGTATCACCTCGCGTCTCAGCTCGGCGCCGCGCCCTCGAAGGGGGGGTGGGACTCCTTCTACGGCTATTCTCTTCCTGCTCGGCCTGGGCGGCCCGTCGAGCCGATGGCCAACGTGTCAATGTACCACGCGCACTACGGGGTGGCCCTCAACCTGTATGGGCGCCGATATGCCGATGAGAGCGGCGGGAAGTGGGGGACACGCGGACCGGAGTTCACTCGCAGAAGCGCCCAGATCCAGAACAACGAAGGATGCCGGCAGGTGGAAGCGACGAGCATCCATATCTGGGACGAGGTCGTCAACCGAGAGCGCGCGTGTGCCGAGTGCTTTCTCGGTGGTGCCGACCGGTACCTGGCCTACGAGTCTGCGGGCGCACCGGTCGCAAGGGCGGACACCCTCAGCGAGCTGGCGGATCTAATTGAAGGTTGGGGACGAGGCACCCCCGCCGAGACCGTGCGAGAAGAGATGGAACAGTACAATCAGGCGGCAGCAAATGGCCGGGCCTGGGCGCTGCCGGTCCCGAAGACAGGAGCGGACCGTGACCATGCGAATCCGCTGACGACTGGCCCGTTCTACGCGGTCCTGGGTACGGCTGGAATCACCGCGACATATGGCGGGCTTCGGGCGGACTCCCAGGGACGCGTGCTCGATCGTTTCGATCGGCCCATTCGCGGTCTCTATGCAGCGGGTGTCGACATCGGCGGATTCTCCACCTACGCGTATCTAGGCAACCTTACGATCGGGGCAGCATTCGGATATGCGAGTGGCACGCATTCGGCTCGGCAGCCCGATCCGAGCGGAGGTTGGGCGGCCAAATCGACCGCGCAGGTCAGCCGCGGCTGATGAACCATCGGAAGCCACGGGGTGAAATCCGCACTTGCGAAAACCTTGCTATCACCTGATTAGAGCGATTCCAACTTCGCTTGGTCGGGGCTCTTCGAGGGCGATCCGGATCTCGGCGCAGACACACGATTCGACCTCACGCCCCGGGTACGGATGCCGCCCCCCCTTACCGCGATCCCTCCACTGCGGCCCGGAGGTCCCCCGATACCACCGGTAGCACCAGGTGAGAGGGTTGGTTCTGGTCGTGGAAGATCGTGTTCTCGGCCGGCACCATGCGCGTGTGGTGGCCGAGCGGCTCACCCGTATTCGGGTTCCGATCGAAAAAGGGGAAGTTGGAGCTCGAGATGTCGATCCGGATCCGGTGTCCCTCCTTGAAGCGGGTGGCGGTCCCGATCAGATCGATCTCGATCTCGTAGACGTCACCGGGAGTCATGAGCGTCTCCCGGTCGATCCCCTCCCGGTGCCGGGCCCGGACGATCCGGTCTGTAATCAGGAGGTCGTATCCCTCGGGGTAGGCTGCGCTAGGGGGATGGACATCCACCAGCTTGGCGGTGAAATCCGTGTCTCGAGCCGAAGACGAGACCCAGAGCTTGACCGTGAGCGGGCCATTGATCACCACGTCCTCCTCCAATGGCGGTGTCTGGAAGACTGCCACGTCCCGTCGAGCCGAAAGGGGGAGGTTGTCGTTGCAGCCTATCAGCTCGTCCTTGATGCAGCGCTGATTCCAGGGACCGGTGGGCACCACATGGTCTCCGGAGTTGATCTGACCACCGATGGTGGGAACCGGATTGTCCGGATGGTAGAGATAGGTCGTACTCGTCGGATTGCTCGACGGAAGCTCCTGGGACAGAGTGCCGTCCCCATGCAGGTACAGGGTCCGCGGCTGAGCCTCCGGGGGGGGCCATTCGTCCATGGTCGCCCACTCGCCCCCGTAATCGAGCTTTCCATCCGAGGTCTGTGAGCCATCCCCCCCACCCATGACGAAGACGGAGGCCCGCGGCTCGTCCAAGATCCCGGTGTCTGTCCCCATGAGGATCTGGTCAAACCAACGGAGCCGCTCGGCGGTGATGTCCACCACCGCCTCCGGCCCGGAGTCGACATCCCCCGTCACTTGCACACCGAGGCTGTGCTCCCATGGCCCCATCATCATCTTGATCGGTGAGGTGCGTCCCTCGGTCAGCCCTGCAAAGTTGTTGACCGTACCACGAACGAAGATGTCGTACCATCCCCCCAGGAAGTACATGGGGATGTCGGGAAACTCACCGAAGTAGGATTCGAAGTCGTAGCCGTTCTGTCTCCAGTACTCGTCGTAGGTGGAGTGGTCGATCCAGTTCTGGTACCACTTCTGATAGCTGGGAGCCAGAGCCACCGGAGACTGACTTTCCGTCCGGTGGGGATAGGCCCAGAGCCACTCCTCGATTTCACCTGCCGACCACCGCTTCACCAGGGCTTCAGCAACCGCCGGGCTCGCCGCCGCCTCCTTTCCGCTCGACGCCATGTTCAGGGCGTACGCCAGGTTGTGGAGCAAGTAGAAGGCGCCGTGACGATAGGCCCCATCCTCGAAGTAGTTCGAGGTCCCCACCCGGGCGAAGATCCCCCGGAGTCCGGGGGGGTCGAGCCGGGCGAGCGCCATCTGGGTGCCCGCGAGGTAGGATCCCCCGTATGTCCCCACTTCTCCGTTGGACCAAGGCTGACCGGTGATCCATTCCACCGTGTCGTATCCGTCCTCTCCCTCGTCAAGGTAGATGTAGAAGACCCCCTCTGAGTTGAAACGCCCACGAGTGTCCTGGACTACCACCGCGTACCCTCGCTCGGCCAGAAAACGGGCATCCGATTCACCCCCCTCCTTGTTGTACGGGGTCCGTGTGAGGAGGGTGGGCACGGGATCCGGGAGAGCTTCGCCATTTCGGGCCGGCCGGTATATGTCGGTGGCCAACCGCACCCCATCCCTCATGACGACCATTACGTCCTTGGCCACCACGACTTCGTACTCGGCCGGCCGGGCCCCCGGCGTACCCGGCACGGACCCGACCTGTAAAGCCTCTGCCTTTGAGGGTGCCACGACCAGAAAAAGGAGACAGAGGACACCGAGGGTCCGGGTCAGCGTCATTGCCGGTATTGTCGTGTTCATCGGAGGACACTCCCGCCTAGGATGAGGAAGTGAGGAGACCGAAACGCCTGTGCTCCTCGAGGCAAAGGGACGGAAAAGCCAAAGGTCGCCTGGGCGTGGAAAAAAAGTACGACTGACATTCGAGGGAGTGCAAGCTGGAGGCGGGGGAGGTGCGGAGGGGCCGATGCCTGACTTGCTTGGAAGGACGAAAACAGGTGAGATGCAACAATGAGGGCACGCCCCGCAGATCCGGCCAGGAGCCCGTCAAGTCCAGGGGAAGCGTCGCCTCTTCAGGGCCTGAATAGGCGGGTCACTTTGATGACGAGGGCCCGGTTGGAGAGCTCCGAGAATCGATCCAGTGTGTCGGTATTCCGGTCCTCCGTATAGACGATGAACAACTCGCTACCCGGGGAATATTCCCATCGAAACCTAAGGTTGTTGGTGAAGAGGCGATCTTCGGAGCTGAACTGGAGCAGTCCGCTCACAAACATTCTCGGCGTGAAACTGTAGTTGACCCGGGTCGCGGCCACATGGGTCGTAAAGCTCCCCTCCTCGAGCTCAACCCAGTTGAACGACACGCTCGGCTCAATGGAGAGCTGCGGGAGAACTTCCACCCGGCCCCTCCGCCAACCGACGGAAGTGATATTCCCCGAATAGAATGTGCCCCCGCGAACCATCAGTGTCCCAGAGGTCCTGCGCTGGAGGCCGAGGGTATACGCAACTTCCAGCTCCTGGAAGGCATAGGTGCCCACCGGGATCGTGACCCCATCGGAAATCTCGAATGGAGAAGTAAGCCGTTCACGACTATCGACCGCCGTCAGTGTGAACATGTCGCTGTTTTCGAATTCGATATCGAACCGGCCCCGACGCTCCCGCGACTCGACGGACCCGGCCGGAGCGTTTTCACGGTAATCCAGACCCGCTTCTAGATTGAATTGCCGAATCGACGGGATCGATGTCGGGCGCGGACTGTACCGAACGGATCCCGAGTGCTCCAAGAACCCGGTGAGGCGGACGAATCCGATCTGTGGGTCGAAGTTCTCCTCGACCAGCAACCGAAGCGCCTGGACGGCCCACTCGTCCCCACTGTAACTGCCCCGAATCTGATAGCTCGAGTCCCTGCCTTCCCGATCGTGAGTTCGGGTTCCCGCCAGATGCGTCAAGAGTGTCAGGTTGTCAAAGAGGGTGAAGTTCCCGTCGAATCCGTAGGTCTGATTCGACCCGCCGCCACGCACCGATTCGGACCGATGTCCAAAGAGGACACCAACGTTGCTCCGGCTCAGTACATCACGACGCATCCTGAGGACGGTGAAGTCGGTCTCCGCCACTCCAGTGGCCTCCTCCCCTGAAGTCCGAATGCCCAGGGCTCCCACATCGAAGTCCCCGATTTTCCCGGTGAGTCGCGCCCCACCGAAGATGGGGACCGGTTCCCCCGCCTCCAGTCCAATACGGCGACTGAAGAAGAGCGTCGGGGCGCGCTCACTGCCCCGACCGGCGCCGAAACCGCTCAAGCCGAACTCGAAGAGGTCTCGGCCCTCCAGGAAGAACTCTCGCTTCTCCGGGAAGAAGAGATCGAATCGTGTGAGGTTCACCTGCTGTTCGTCCACCTCGACCTGGGCAAAATCGGTATTGTAGGTGAGATCCAGCGTCAAACTCCGCGTGAGCCCATACTTGACGTCCACTCCCAGGTCGGTGTCCAGCTCGTTGGATCTTTCCAGCCCCCCCGCCCGATCCGTCCTCACTCCCGAAATGGCATACGGTTTGAAATCGGCGTGAAAGGTGGGCTGCGGGGTCTCCAGGCCCACCAGCGTGCCCCATCCCGAGACCCGAAAGATGCCCTGGGCTCCGGTGCCCGCCCATGCTCGAGGCACCGGTGTCAGATGCACCCACTCATTCTTGTGTCGGATGGCCCGGCGAAACTGAACTCCCCAGACGTGGTCCGGTCCGGAGCGATACCGCAGCGACCTAAAGGGAATCGCCATCTCCACGGTCCATCCGCCGTCGAATCGCCCCGTGCGCACCTCCCAGATAGGGTTCCAGTCCGCGTTCGGATTCCCCTCGTTGGTAATGGCGAAATCAGCCATGGCGCCAAGAGGATTCGTATAGAACATGACGCCGTTTCGGCGGTCATGGAACGTGTCGAAAGCAACTCCGAACGTGTCATTCTGTCGAAGCTGGTCCGTATTTCTACGCATCTCGTTCGCGATCCACTCACGCTCGGGAGCTGCATCCCACAAGCGCGCTGACACGTAGATGTTGGTGTCGTCGTAGGCCACCCAGATTTCCGTCTCTTCGGTGGCTGGCACACCAAAATCGGGAAGACTCTGGACGAGTCCCGAGATGGGCGGCACGGTGCGATAGAGGTCTTCATCCAGCGCACCGTCGATTACCAAGGGCTCATCAAGCCGAACCGCCCGGACCGTGGCATTCCCGGCGGCATCGCGGCTGATCACCTCGGGCGGATCCGGCGGCGGTGGACGATCAGTGGGAAATGACGATTCCGATCCCGACGGGGCCAAATCGAGTTCCTGGGCTTGGCCCGGGAGCGTCCATGCCAGAAGCCCTGGCATCAGGAGTAGAAGCGGTGAGAAGGGGAGAATCAATCGAGCCACCATCGGGGAGAATGGTACACAAACACTCAATCCTAGGGGGCCTGGAGGGCCCGAGCAAGGTGGCGCCAGACGCGCCAATCGGGCCCCACGAATGCTTGTACGGATTCGTACTTGCGGCTACTTTTCAGGGTTCATTCCTGCTTCCCTTGATCTGGCCTGCGCACCGGCTGGGAAGTCTTTTCGTTGTTCATATTGCTTATTTAGCTTTTTACTTTTCCTTCTTCTCTTCGTTTGTCGTGAGTCCTCGCTCATCTTGAATACCCGTCTACCAGTCTCTTCTCCGGAACACCTGGGAATCCACGTATGCTGCGGCGTTGAGGCCAACGATCCAATTCCTCCGCGACGCTCGATGAGACGAGTGCTGGTGTCGCTCCTCTTCGTCGTCCTTGGAACTCCAGTTTCTCCAAGCTTGTCGGCTCAGACACCGTCCAATAGCGCTGGTGCCGAAGCCCCTTTCGCCGTTCCTCGGCTCGACGAACCCCTGGCTTTGGACGGGCGTCGCGACAAAGCCGCCTGGGAATCCATCGAACCCCTCCCGGCTGTGATGCACATTCCCGTGTTCGGGGTGGAGCCTTCCGAACGCACGGAGTTCCGCCTGGCTCACGACGGAGAATTCCTCTATTACTCCTGCCGAGCCTACGACTCGGAGCCTGCCGCCATCCAGATCATGTCGCTTCGTCGGAACGAGCTCGGATGGTCCAGTGATCGCTGTGCCATCTACATCGATTCTTCGAACGACGAAGAGAACTCCCTGGGATTCCTCACCACCGCCGCCGGCGTCCGCATCGATATCGCATACACCCTGGATGGAATGGGTCCGAACCCGAACTGGAACACCCACTGGGACGTGGCTGTCCAACGGGACGAGCTCGGATGGCATGCCGAATTCCGCATCCCATTTTCCAGCCTCCTGTTTCAACCGGACGAACACGGTCAGGTGGTCATGGGAGTTTCCATGCTCCGCACGGTCGCCCGGAAGAACGAGCGCGCCATCCATCCGGCAATCCCTCCCAGCTGGGGAGGCTTCAGCCACACCCGCGCGCCGGAGATGAGAAAGATCGTCATGGAAGGCTTGGAGGAGGTGAATCCGGTCTATGTCACCCCTTACGTCCTGGGCGGCACCGGTCATTCGTTCGTGCATGAGTCCGGACAGGCTCAATATGAACGACGCTCGGTCGACGTCGGAGAGATGGGGCTGGACGTGAAGTACAACCTCACCTCCAACCTGACTCTGGATCTCTCGGTGAACACGGACTTCGCCCAGGTGGAGGCGGACGACGAACAGATCAATCTCACCCGATTCTCCCTCTTCTTTCCTGAGAAGCGCCGTTTCTTCCAGGAGAGAAATTCCAATTTCGAGTATTCCCTCGGAGGCCAGGAACGCCTCTTCCATTCGCGGCGGGTTGGGCTGGTGGAGGGCGAGCCCACTCGAATCTATGGGGGAGGCCGAGTGGTGGGACGCGTAGGTGAATGGGACGTGGGAATTCTGAACATGCAGACGGCTGAGACAGAGATCGTAGCCCCGGGGGACCCGGAACCGGTGGTGGGCCCTTCGGAGAATCAGGGGGTCGTCCGGCTCCGCCGCCGCATTCTCAACCCTTACTCCTATGTGGGTGGCATCTTCACGAGCCGTATCGGATCGGGAGGGGACTCCAACCTTGTCTACGGTCTGGACGGAATCTTCCGGATGGCGGACCAGGATTTCCTCACCATCAACTGGGCGCAGAGCTTCGGCGACGACGAAGTTTCCGAAGGGGAAACGGGCTCGTTGAATCCCATCGAACGCGGGCTCTTTCGAGTGTATTGGGAACGGCGGGGACTGGATGGTCTCACATATTCCCTGGACCTGAGCCGGGTAGGGCGCGCGTTCGAACCAGATATGGGCTTCTTGCGAAGGCAGGACTACGTCAAAGGCGACCTGAACTTCGCGTACGGATGGCGACCCGGACCCGAGTCGCCCCTGCTGCGCTACGCGCTGGAGCTGCAATCCACCGTGTTTCGTCGAAATCTGGACCGCACCGTGGAGACGGTGACCATGACCCCCGCTCTGGTTCTGGAAACGAAGACCGGAAGTCAGGTCACGCTTTCGATACCGACACAATACGAGAACCTTCGGACGGGATTCTCTCTCACGGATGATGTCGTGGTGCCGGCCACCGACATTCACCGATTCTCGTCGGTAAGGCTTCAATATCGCCCCCCCGCCGGTGCCTTGTCTTACTCCAACGCAAGAGTGGAAGCGGGACGATTCTACGATGGGCGAATGGCCTCGGCGTCCATCGGGCCGAGTTGGAGCCCATCGATTCATTTCAATCTGAGTGGAAGCTACGGCCTGGAGTATGTGGACTTCTCCGAGCGGAACCAGGGGTTCACTGCGCACGTGGCCCGACTACGCAGTGAAGTCTACTTCTCTGCCGCCACCTCCGCCGACGCCTTCGTCCAATACAACAGCCAGGCAAACACGGTCAGTGCAAACATCCGGTTTCGGTACAATCCTCGAGAGGGAAACGACCTCTATCTGGTCTGGAATGAGGGGTTGGTAACGAACCGTGATGAATTCGACCCGGTGCATCCCCGCAGTTCCAACCGGAGCCTGCTCATCAAATACTCCCACACTCTTCAGTTCGATTTATAGCTCGACCTCCCACCGATAGCTGCTCTCCACTCCTTGACAGGTCGTCTCGCTTTTTGCTTGTCCGGCCCCATTGCGGGCGGTACATTGCCCACTCCACATGCTTCCCCTGGGTCCTTGTCTGACATTCCACAGATGATGGGCCCCACCCTGAACCGCCTGGCTTTCCCAAGGAGCCCCTACCGTGAGGACCTCACTGTTCTCCTCCTGCTTTCGATCGCTCCTCTTCGCCCTTCCCGCCCTGGTCGTGTGGTCGACCGCGGCACCGGCGCAGGAACCCGAACCCTACCTTTCCGCTCACCGTCCTCAGGTCCCCGGAGTGAACGGATTGGTAACCGGTGGTCACCCGCTCGCTTCCATGGCCGGCATCCGGATTCTCCTGGCGAATGGCAACGCCGTGGATGCGACCGTCGCAGTGGGTGCTGTGCTGAACGTCGTACGTCCCGAAATGTCCGGCGCGGGGGGAAATGGCTTTTTTACCATCTACGATCAGACGTCCGAGATGGTGGTCTCCATGAATGCCACGGGAGCGGCCCCGCTCTCCCTTCAACCCGAAGCCATGACGGCGGAGGAGCTGGAAGCGGGTGTGAAGGCCGGTATCGTTCCGGGAACCTTTGGGGGATGGATTGCGATGCTCCAGCGTTTCGGCACGATGACGCTGGGTGAAGTGTTGGCACCCGCCATCGAGTACGCGGAGGGGGGATTCCCCATCGAGGGGGACCTCGTCGATCGAATGCAGCAACGACAGGAGATCTTCGAGCTGTTCCCGTCCAGTCGGGAACAGTTCCTGCCTGGTGGGAAGGCGCCGGAGCCGAATGAAGTCTTTCGAATGCCGGCACTGGCGAACACGTTTCGAATGGTAGTGGAAGCCGAGGAGAGAGCACTCCAGGAGGGCCGATCTCGAGTCGAGGCGCTTCAGGCGGCCTATGATCGCTTCTATACCGGAGACATCGCTCAGGAGATCGATCGGTTCCACCGAGAAAACGAGGGGTTGATCACTCTCGAGGATCTGGCCCGGTATGAGCCCATCTGGGCAGAGCCCTTGCACACGAACTATCGGGGATTTGACGTCTATAGCAGTCCCTCGACGTCCCGAGGTGGATTCGAGGTGGTCATGGGACTGAACATGCTGGAGGCGTATGATCTCGCGTCGTTGGGGCGTTACAGCGCGGAAACGCTACATCTCATGATCGAAGCCATCAAGGTCACCAAGTCGGACATCTACCGGTATGTCGCCGATCCGGCGTTCACGGAGCTGCCCGTGGCGGGCCTGCTTTCCGCAGCGTTTGCCGACCAACGGCGCCAGTTGCTGGATCCGGCCCAGGCCATCGAGTTCCCGGAAGCGGGGGCCGCGCCCGAAACCGCTACCGGCGCAACGATACCGGAGCAGCCGAATCGTGAAGGACACCGCTTTGCCGAGGCAGCACACGGCGGCTCCACCGATAGCTACTCGGTGGTGGACCAGTGGGGTAACGCGGTGAGTGCTACACCAACACACGGAAGTGCCTTCGGCACCGGAGTCGTCGTGGGAAGTACCGGACTCACCTTGAACAACGGCATGCGAATTGGGTCCACCGCGCCGTATCCCGAACACGTCAACTATCCGGAAGCCGGAAAGATCCCGATCCTGAACAACGCGCCCACCCTGATCTTTCGGGATGGTCGCCTCCTCGCGGCATTCGGAACGCCGGGTGGAGAAGCCATCGGGCAAGCTCAGTTGCAGGTGGCCGTAAACCTCCTGGACTTCGAAATGACCATGCAGGAAGCCGTTGAAGCACCCCGCCTTTCCCTCGCGGCTACCCCCAACTTCTATCGAGCCGGCGCCGAAATCACAGTGCGCCTGGAGAATCGCATCGACCCCGAAGTCGTGCTCACGCTCCAGGAGATGGGACACGCTGTGGAGCTCACCCCGGGATTCACCCCCAGTCAGAACATGCAGGGCATCCTGGTGAACCTGGAGACGGGCACGATGACCGCGGGAGCGGACCCCCGACGTTCCGGATACGCCATCGGGTTCTGACCCGGGGCGCCGGTTTGGACCGAGGGGAGATTGTGGTCCGCCGTTGCTGACTCTCGATGACTAGGGCCGGACCTCGCTCACCGACCTGGATCGCCGGGTGAGGCCCTCCTGGGCCACGGAAGCCACGAGGTCTCCGTTCCTGGTGAAGATGCTTCCCCGGGCGAAGCCCCGGGCATGGGCCGCAGTAGGGCTGTCGGCCACATAGAGGAGCCACTCGTCTGCCCGGAAGGATCGATGGAACCAGAGCGCGTGGTCGAGCGAGGCGACCTGGATCCTTTCGTCCCGGAGGCTCAGGCCGTGGGGCCGTAGCACCGTGGCCAGCAGGCCGTAGTCCGAGGCGTATGCCAGAACCGCCTGGTGCACGAGGGAGGAATCGGGAAGTGCGCCCAGTGCCCGGAACCAAGTCATACGCCGGGGTTCGGAGGGCTCGGGTTCGAACAAGTCGGCGGGGTCCACCACCCGAAAGTCGATGGGGCGATCCTGGGTAAGCACCGCGCGCAACTCCCCAGGGATTCTATCCGCCACCGCACGGATCCGTTCCAGCTCCGGCGTCAAAGACTCGGGAGATGGGGCCTCGGGAGGGTCAACCTGATGCTCCAACCCTTCCTGGGGCGAATGAAAGGAGGCCGAAAGGTTGAAGATGGTCTCGCCGTGCTGGATCGCAGTCACCCGGCGAGTGCTGAAGCTCCCCCCATCTCGCAGTCGGTCCACGAAATAGACAATGGGTGCCTCCAGGTCACCTGGGAGGATGAAGTACCCATGAAGGGAATGGGCCTCCCGCTCGGTTTCTACCGTCCTGCGTGCGGCCACCAGGGCCTGTGATAGAACCTGGCCGCCGAAAACCCGACCGCTCCCGATGTCCCGATTCTGCCCACGATAGATGTTTCGCTCGATGGGCTCCAGGTCCAGGAGCCGGAGCATTTCCTCCACATTCTGGTTCATGGAACCGGTCTACCCGCATGACGCCCTCAGGTGCGTTCAGGCAGCTCGATAACCGGCCGAATCCTGACGTTTCGGGAACCTCGGTTCCCAATCGCCGAGTATCAGCCACCGAATGTCAGCAGGAATCACCGCCGAATGAGCCTCGGGCCGACACAACTTACATTGGGACCGTTACGAAACGGGTCCGTCGCGTAAACGGTCTACGCGGACGTGCATGAGGATTCCGGATGGAGAGAGAGATGAACGCAGAGTCTGCCCGGCGTTTCCGCATCGGTCGAGTTCTCCTGGCCCTGGCCGCCGGTAGCGCCGCCGCCCTGGGGTCAGGTGCCCTGATCCTGACTCGGCCGTTCGCCGACGCTCCCTGGGAGGAAGCAACGTCCAGCCCCGAATCCATCTACGAGGAAGTAGCGAGCCGTGCAGGAGGCAACTCCGCGATGCCCGTGGTCTCCCCCTTCCACCTTCACACCGACCCCATGGCCGGGCTCCTTCTGGTCAACTTCGACAGGGATCCCGATCGGATCTACGTGGGTCTCGAACCCCAAGCATTCGACGATGCGGTCCACGGTCGGGGGATCCTCGTCCTCGGCTG
>SLFU01000021.1 GCA_007124095.1 Gemmatimonadota bacterium | reverse complement strand
GTCCTTCCACCTCCCGAACGGAAGGGACGGAGCGGCGGGCACCATCTCCCCGTATATGAACGCGCTTACCCTCGGTCCCGCCGTCTCGGTGCGCAGCCCCAGCCCCCCGTCGGCGATGACGATTCCCGGAACGCAACGCTCCCCCGGCTCGCCGACCTCATCCATCACTCGCCCTCCATCGATCCTCTTGTCCATGGTCCCCCACCCCTTTCTGTATCGGCACTTCGGTCGGCAGGCGGCGCACTCGAAGGCGCGCTCGAGGGGCCCGACTCTCCCGGGGCCCCGGCTGTAGACGACTCAGGTGCATCGATCGTGCCAGGTCCGGGAGGACCGAAGATCGGCGGGATCACGTCCTTTCTCCGCGAGGGGAGGCGCATGGAGGGGGAGCGACCGTGTCGGAGTGACGACACCTCCCGTGTCGAAGTGACGACACTCGGGATCACGGCTCCCGGAAGGGCCGTGAGCGGGCGAAAAGCTCCTCGAGCTCGTCCCACGTCAGAGCCTCGAGGTCGGAGGCGACCGCGATGGCCTCGCGAACGGGACGGTCGGGCTCCTCCTCCCGGGCGAAGGTGAGGAAGAGAAGCGGAGCACCGGTGTCGGACCCGGTTCCGCTTCGCGTCGCCCCCGCGGCTCGCACGATCCAGCGCTGGGCCTCCAAATCGAAGATTCGGCTGGGCGCCTGGGACTCGGCTTTCAGGGGCTGGGACTTCCCCATCGCCGCCCGCACTGGAGTCGGGCGGGAAGGACGATCGGGGTCGGACGAGTCCGCCGTCATTCCGCCTCCACCGGGAGGGGGCGAGACACCTCGCCCGCCACCTCCCGCCCCTCTTGCACTCGGACTCGCTCGAGCGAGGCATCCCCTGGGATCCGATCCTCGAGGCGATCCCAGAACCAGAGAGCCAGCGCCTCGGTGGAGGGGAGCATCCTTCCCTCTCGCACCTCGGGAATAGCCTCATTCAAGTCCCGGTTGTCCAGCGGGCCGATCACATCGTCCAACACCCGATCGAGCGCCTGCAGGTCCACAACGAAACCGGTCTCCGGGTCGGGGGTCCCCGAAACGGTGACCTCCACCCGGTAGTCGTGCCCGTGCCGGTTCGACTGCGGACCGAACACCCGGACGTTCTCCCCCTCGGTCCAGTCCGGGCGCCAGTATCGGTGGGCCGCGCTGAAAGCGATCGTTCGAATCAGGGCCGATCTCCGGCTCATTTGGTGCTCCTTCCTCTTGGCATGACGGCGCGCCTCCCGGGAAGGCCGGGAGGGGTCCACCTGTGGTGCTCGAAGGGCTCTCCCCCCAGATTATCAGTAGGATCCGATGCTGTGAACACCCCCTCGAACCCAGACGAATCGAAAACTGTCGAAACCCATGGGCAAGTACGACGACATTTCAGCGGACCGTCTTCGTGCCGATCTGGTGGCGTTCGCGCAACTGATCCTCCGCCTTGATCAGGAGGACGCGGTCCTGGTCTCTCCTGCCGATCTCCAGCGAATGCTCGGAGACCTCCGCCAGAAGATCTTCGCGTACGAGATCCGCAACAGTCGGATGCGGGACGAAGGTCCCTCCAGACCACAGGAGCCGGGCTCGGACGAGGGTGAAGCCGGGGATTCCGGAAGCGGCCGCGCCATGGAAGACTCTCTCCGAGTGGTTCGGGAAGCGATCCGCAGGACGGAGGAAATGCTCCAGGAGTGGGAGGGCCAGGTACCAGAGGACCATGACGATGACGAGTGACGCTCCCTCCGCTTCATCGAGAGAAGGGCAGGCGTTCGCTCAGTTGCTGAGGCAACAGGAGCGTGCTCTTCGGCTCCTGAAGGAGCTCAAGGAGGAGCTCGAAGCGCCGGTGACCCGCCGCATCCTCGAGGGAATCCAGGAGCGGGGCACCGACCGGTTGGAGGACGCCTACGCACGCATGTCCCAGAGAATCGAGGAGGGCCTCGATGCGGTGAAACACTGCCGCTCGGAGCTCCAGCACGAAATGGCGAAGTACCATGAGGAGCTTCCCCTCGAGGGCCCGGACGATTTGCCTCCGGCCCTCGCACGTTTTCTGGCCAACCGATCGGAAAACCCTGGATTCGAGTATCGGGTCCGGCAGGACGAGACCCGGGGCTGGGTGGTCTGGTGGAAGGAGTACACCGAGTGGGGGACCGTGCGCGGCTCGGGACAGATCTACGAGCGCCCATACGCGTGGCTGAACGACTGACCCCACCGGGGACTCAGGCTGCCGGTGTCTCGCCTCCCTCCCGCGAGCCGAGCAGCGACAGGGCATCCTCACCGTAGAACATCGCGATCCACTTGGCTTGCTTCGCGGTGACCCTTCGAACCGCCCAGACCAAATGGACGTGGTTCGGTTCCCCGGGGACGCTCCGGAGCGGCATCCGGGCCCCCTGCGGGGTCTGGTTCCCTTTCCGGTTGTTACAGGGGGAGCAGGCAGTGACGACGTTCGACCAGACGTTCCCCCCACCCTGCGAGATCGGGAGGACATGGTCGCGGGTCAGGAATTGACGCCCCTTCAACTCGCTCCGGTGTCGCCCGCAGTACTGACAGGCGTAGTCGTCCCGGGCAAAGAGGAAGGTGTTCGTCACCTGGCGCCGAAAGCGCCTGGGTACGTGAACGTACCGGACGAGGCGGATGACCGTGGGGCAGGGAAGGTCGTCGTGCTCCGACCGAAAGCGCTTCCCCTCGTCGACCTCGAGGATCTCGGCCTTTCGGTCGAGCACCAGCCGAACCGCTCGTCTCGCCGGCACCAGGGTCAGGGGCTCAAACGAGGCATTGAGTGCCAAGCAACCCATGGGAAGCGCTCTCTCGGAGCAAGGAGGTCCGCGTCGCACGGACCACGGCCTGATCCTGGTAGGTACCCGGCCGCAGTCTACTGGGTCGCCGGGAATCTACCCAACGCCGAACCGCCGGTCCAGATAGCCGCGTTGGTCCCGCTCAGAGGAGGGCGACGGGGTCCCGGTCGAGGATGACGCGAAGGTCCCCGGAGGGGGGACGGAACTCCTCCAGGAAACGGCGAAAGAGCCGGGTGGCGGGACGGACCCGTCCACCCCGGAGGAAAAAGTGCCATCTCCAGCGGTTGTGAAGTCGCTCGATCGGAGACGGCGCCGGGCCCACGAGCTCCATCCCCGGGCAGCCTCCCCGCACCAGCTCGCGCCGGATCCACTTCGCGGCGCCCTCCGCCCCGTCTGCGACGAGCGCCGGATCCGGCGAGCTGATCACCACGTTTGCCAGTCGGAGATGAGGAGGATAGGGGGGGGATTTTCGCGCCTCCAGCTCCCTCTCCGCGAATCCCAGGAAGTCGTGCGAGAGGGCGGACCGGATCACGTAATGCTCGGGCAGCGAGCTCTGGATCACGACCCGCCCCCCGCGGGCGCCGCGACCGGTGCGGCCCGCCACCTGGCTGAGGAGCTGGAACGAACGCTCGCTTGCCCTGAAGTCCGGTAGGTGCAGACCTACGTCCGCATTCACCACCCCGACGAAGGTGACCCCCGGAAAATCCAAGCCTTTCGAGATCATCTGCGTCCCGAGGAGGATATCGACTTCTCCCCTCTTTACGCGCCCCAAAATCTCGTGGTGCGCCCACTTTCCGGAGGTGGTATCCACATCCATCCTGGCGATCCGCGCCTCGGGAAAGGTTTCGGCCACGACCCGCTCCACCTGTTCGGTGCCTAGGCCCCGAAAGGAGAGATCGGGATCGCCGCATCCCGGGCAGCGATCGGGGGCCCCCTCCTCATGGCGGCAGTGATGGCAGAGGAGGCGGGCTCGACCCCGATGATAGGTCAGCGAAACGGAACAGTTCGGGCACTCCTGCACCTCCCCGCACCCGCGGCACTGGATGAAAGAGGAGTAACCCCTCCGGTTCAGGAGAAGGATCGCCTGCTCTCCTCGCTCCAACCTCTCGCGCACGGCCGAGACGAGCGGGACCGAGAGGACGTCTCGATGCTTCCTGAGGTCCACTACCTCCACCGGTGGCATGGCCCGTCCCCGGACCCGCTCCGGAAGGGAGAGGAGGGTGAACTTCCCACTCCTGGCGTTCCTCCAACTCTCGAGGGAGGGAGTGGCACTCCCCAGCACGCAGAGCGCGCCGGCCCGGTGGGCCCGGACCACGGCCACGTCCCGCGCCTGGTAGCGGGGAGCCTCGGACTGCTTGTACGACCCATCGTGTTCCTCGTCCACGATGATCGCTCCGAGCTCGGAGACCGGAGCGAAGAGTGCGGAGCGGGCCCCCACCACGACCCGCTTTTCACCCCGCAGGATGCTTCGCCACTGATCGTACCGCTCCCCCTGGGAGAGGGCGGAGTGTAGCACGGCCACCCGGTCTCCGAACCAGGCCCGAAATCGGGAGACGGTCTGCGGCGTAAGGGAGATCTCCGGCACCAGGACGATTGCGGACCGGCCTCGCCGATCCACGATCTCGCGCAGGAGCTCGATGTAGACCAACGTCTTTCCGGAGCCCGTGACTCCGTGGAGGAGGAATGGGGCGCTCTCCGGCTGTCCGGCGGCCTCCAGCAGCGCCCCGATCGCCTCGGCCTGAGCCGGTGTCGGCTCATGGCGCTCGGGCTCCTCGGCCGCCTCCAGGAAGGGGTCGCGGGAAAGCTCCCGGTCTTCCACGACGACCAGCCCCTTGGACTCCAGTCCCTGGATCACCGACCGGGAGAATCCGTCCGCCTCCTGGAGCTCAGCGAGGTCCCGGCTCCCGCCGGAGGCTTCGAGCACCTCGTAGCATTCCCTCTGACGGGCGGCCCTGCCAAAGCGCTCCTCCCGCTCGGCGAGGTCGGCAATCCACTCCACCAGCCGCACCACCTTCCTGGTCCGGATCGGGGGGTCGGGTGGGGGTACCGTTTCGTGCTCGAGGAGCCCTCTCTCAGTCAGGAATTGAATCTCCGGCCAGAGCGACCCCTTCCCCATCGCCTTTCGCAGCGCCGAGACCCGGGCCTCCCCACCCCGCTCCCCAAGCTCTTCGAGAAGAGTCGTGGCGCGAGGGGGCAGACCTCCCCAGGCCTCGGGCTCCCCTCTGAGCCGGACCATCTCCCGAGCGCCGTCGGAGAGGACGGAGGGGAGCATCGAGCGACAGGCGACCCCGAGTGGAGCTACATAGTATTCGGCCATCCAGCGGGCGAGCCCGAGAAGCTCGCTCGGAAGAGACGGCACCCCCTCGAGCACGTCCGAGACCGGGCGAATGCCGCGGATCCCGGTCGGATCGCCCTCTCCCAGCACCCATCCGACCCGTTCGCTCCGCTGAAAAGGGACGAGGACCCGGGTTCCCGGCGCCGGGAGGGGTCCGTCAATCCGGTAGGTGAAGACCCGAAAGACCGGGAGTGCGAGCGCCACTTCCACATGGCCGGCCGACACGGGAGATCAGGGGCCCACGGGAAAGAGAAGAAGGTCGCTTTGAATCTCCGGGGGAGTCACCTCCGGACCCGCCTCGGTCCAGTGGACGTTCACCTCGCTTCGAATCCCGATCTCCCCGGGCAGATAGACCCCGGGCTCGACCGAGAAGCCGACCCCGGGAAGGAGCCTTCGGTCGTCCCGTGTCTCCAGCGAATCCAGGTTGGGACCCGATCCATGGAGCTCGGTGTCGATGGAGTGGCCGAGTCGGTGAAGGAAGTACCGCCCGAGCCCCCTCCGATCGAGCTCCGCTCGAGCCACCTCATCGACCTCCCAACCCCTCACCTCCCCTCCCGCCCTCTCCCGGAGAAATTCGAGCGCGAGGTCCCGCGTTTCGCGAACTGCGGTCCAGAGCTCCACGGCACGGTCCGGAGCCGACCGACCGAGAACACCCATCCACGTCTGGTCCGCCGGAATCCCCCCGTCCGGGTCCCGCCCCCAGAGGTCGATCAGGACGACCGAGCCCGCGGAGAGCGCCTCCCCTTCCCCTCCGGGATGGTAGTGGGGAGCCGCCGTATTCGCGCCCGCGGCCACGATGCAATCCTCCTGATCGACGAGCCCCTCCTCCCTTAGCCGGCCCCGGATCCAGTCCGCGAGGGCTCGCTCGGAAAGTGGCGCAGGTGTGCCGGCGGCCGCGGCCGCGCGACGGAACGCCTCCATCGCGACGGACTGCACGATGCCGGCCGCGGCTCGGTGTCGGCGCAGTCCGTGGGCTGACCACCGGGCGTAGAAGGCGGTGACCAGGTCCCCCGATGAAGTGACCCGCACCCCGGCTTCCTCGACCATCTCGACCACTCCGGAAGGCACCCGATCGATCGTTGGAACCGCTCCTGCCGGTGAGACCTCCATCGCGACGGTCTCCATGCCGGAGAGGATCCGCTCCAGTCTCTCGGTAAGCTCCCGCCAGCCCGCATAGGACTGTCGCAGCCACGGCCACCCATCCCAGCTCGACGCCTCGATCCGGTGGTAGAGAAGCACTGGCTCCCCCCGGGCCGGGAAGAAGACAAAGGCTCTCCGGGTGGCCATGCGGAGTCCCAGGAGCCGCTGTGCGATGGGGTTGCGATCCTGAAAGTCGTAGAGGAGCCAACCGCAGACCGTCGATTCCGTGAGAACACTCTGGAGCTCCTCGATCCGGTCCGGATCCAGGAGGGGAGCGTCGGCAATCACCTTTCCTCTCTCGAATGGAAGAGTGGGAGATCTTCCGGGTCCCCAGTGCCCGAGGATGGGCTGGAACGCTCCGCCCCTTCCTCGAGCGCCTTGCGGCCCTTGATCATGTCCAATCCGAGGATGCGCTCCCGTGTCAGTAGCCGATGCACCTCCCGCTCGCGCGCCAGTGCGGTCTGAACACCCTTCCAACCCCAGCGGCGCCAGGCCCGGCGGAGGATCCCCAGCTTCTCGGAGAGGCTGAAGAGCTCGGCGAAGTCGGGGAAAGGCTTCTTCACCGTGGGGCGGAACGCAGTCTCCTCGTCGGACCAAGCCTCGGTGTGGAGTTGCACGACGCCCGCCGCCCGTAGGATTCGCTTCAGCTCGACCAGCATCAGGGGGCGGGCACCCAGATGCCGGGCGAGGACCGCCTGGCGTTCGGGATCCACCGGGGCCTTCCATACGAGTTGGATGAGAACCACGAACCCTCCGGGACGCGTGACTCGAACCAGCTCACGGATCGCGGCGTCCGGCTCCGCCCTGGCGGTCAGGCCCAACTCTCCGACCACGACATCGAAGACCCCGTCCCGGTAGGGCAGGTCGTCCACCGGAGCGTGTTGGAACTGGAGGCGGCCCTGAAGGTCCTCGCTGCGACTCCTGGCTTCGGCTCGGGACACGAGGACGGGATCTTCGTCGACTCCCGATCCCTGGACCTCGGCCTCGCGAACGAAGAACTCGAGGGTTACACCGGGCCCACACGCAGCGACGAGAACTTCCTTTCCCGCCTCCATCCCGGTGAGAATGGCAATCTGGCGATATAGGGCCTCACCCCCCGGTGGGAAGAGGGGCCTGGGACTGAGCCGCACCAGGTCCAACATGGAGGGGACGGCCCCGACTTGGGGTCGCACGGGGATGGAAGGACTCATGTCCGGGGAGTCAGTAGGACGGATCCTCGCTGAGCTCCACCTCACGTATCGCCTCTCGCAGGCGTTCTTCCTCCTCCGGGGACAGGGGCCGCTCCGTCGGCTGCTCGGCCTCCCCACCGGGGGCCTCACGCTCTTCTCGGGACGGCGGGCCGAAGCGACGCAGGGACCAGATCACCAGTGCGAGCCCGGCCAGGAGCGCCCAAACAGGAAGGATCCAAGCCCAGATTCCCCACCCGCTTCGCTGCGGAACTGCACGGTACTCAGAACCGTAGACGGAGAGCATCCAATCCATCAACTCCCCGGACGTCCAGCCCTGATGGGCCAGTGTGTGCATCGAGTCCCTCAGGACCATCGCCTGATGGGAAGTGCAAACCTCGAGCATGAACCCGGGACAGTAGGGTGAAAAGAGGCTCTCGATCGCCTCCCGGGATTCGGGGTGCGGCTGGACCGGTCCCTCGGCCCGCGGTCTGTCCTGCGAGTTCGCCCCCGCTGCCGCGAGAAGCAGGAGAAGGGGTGCGATTGAAAAAGCTCGGCGCATCGGCGTGCTCTCCAGTGAAAGTCCCGGGTGGTGCCGCCGCATGCCTGTAAGATGTGGGCTCGGTCGAAGGGACTCAAGGCGCCCCCTCTCCTGCTACCCCGGAACCCCGACTCCCGCCAGGGCCCGCAAGGTCGCCACCACCGCCTCACCGGTGGGCTTCGGCTCATACCCCCCCTCGAGCACCGCCACCACCCGGCCCTCGCATGTACGCTCCGCCCAACCGACGATGAGCTCCGTCAGCACCCGGAAATGTCGGGATTCCAACAGGAATCCTCCCAGCGGATCGGCCGCCAACCCGTCATACCCGGCGGAGACGAAAATGAAGTCCGGAGAGAATCGCGCATCCACCTTCGCGATCCCCTCTCGGAATGCCTCCAGGTAGCGGTCTCCGCCCGTTCCGGCGGGCAGGGGAACGTTGAGGGTAGTCCCCTGCCCTTGGCCCTTCCCCCGCTCATCCGCGCCGCCCGTCCCCGGAAAGTGGGGAGCCTGGTGGATCGAAAAGTAGAAGACCGATGGATCTTCGTAAAAGATCTCCTGGGTGCCGTTCCCATGGTGCACGTCCCAGTCCACCACCGCGACCCTGTCGGCGATCCTCAGAGCCTGGAGATGGCGAACGCCCACGGCGACGTGGTTGACGGGGCAGAAGCCCATGGCCCGGTCTCGGAAGGCATGGTGCCCGGGGGGACGCGCCGCGACGAAGGCGTTCTCGATCCGCCCGTCCCCCACGCGCTCGGCGGCTTCGAGCACGGCGCCCGAGCTACCCAGGATCGCCTCCCAGGACGCAGCTGACACGGATGTCTCGGGACCCACTTCGACCTGGCCCTCCTGTTCGGCCCTCCGGCATGCCGCCTTGACCCGCCCGAGATGAGCTCGAGTGTGGACGCGCTCGAGCTCCTCCTCGGTCGCGGGCCTGCTCTGCACCTGTTCCACCTTTCCGTGCAAGGCGAGGAGGTCCTGCCCCACGAGCGACGCCAGCGCCCTCAACCGTCCCTGGTGCTCGGGGTGTCCCCAACCGGGATCGTGCAGGGCTGCGGAAGGGTGGAGGAAGAAGCCGGTCCGTCCTCCGCCTGGCGAGCTCATCTGCGAATCAGCGGGCCAGGGTCGGGCGCACCGGGGGCGCTTCGGCTTTCCGAGTGACACGCTCCTGCAGCGAACACACCTGTGGAGCCACGGACCGGAGGGCGATGATCGCATCGCAGGCCGCGCTGGTGGCCGACATCGTGGTGAGATAGGGAATGTTGTGCGTGATTGCGGCTCTCCGCATCGAGTAATCGTCGTACTGGGACCGCTTCCCGAGAGGCGTGTTGATGAGGAGATCCACCTCGCCGCTCACGATCAGGTCCACGAGGTCTGGTCGTCCCTCCCCGACCTTGAGGATCCGCTCCGCGGGGATTCCGAGGCGAGTGATGTAGTCGTGGGTCCCCGCCGTAGCGAGGATCTGGAACCCGAGGTCATGGAAACGGCGAAGAATCGGGGTAACCGTCGCCTTGTCGCGGTCGTTTACGGTCACCACCAGCTTGCCCCCATCCTTGGGGAGAACGTTCATCGCGCCGGCCTGTGCCTTCGCGTAGGCCATCCCCAACGAGTCGTCGAAGCCCATCACCTCGCCCGTAGACTTCATCTCGGGGCCGAGGATGATGTCCACATCGAACCGATTGAAGGGAAAGACCGCCTCCTTCACCGCCACCCCGGGGACTTCGGGATCGGACTCCACGCCCAGATCCCGGAGGCGTTCTCCGGCCATCACCCGCGCAGCGAGGCGAGCCAGCGGCATACCCGTCGCCTTGCTCACGAAGGGCACGGTGCGGGACGCCCGGGGATTCACCTCGAGCACATAGACATCCCCGTCCCGGATGGCGTACTGGATGTTGATTAGCCCCACGACTCCGAGCTCGAGGGCGAAGGCTCGAGTGAGCTCCCGGATCCGGTCGAGCTCCTCGGGCCCGAGGCGATAGGGCGGAAGCACGCAGGCGGAATCCCCCGAGTGAACCCCGGCGTCCTCGATGTGCTGCATGATCCCCCCGATAACCACGTCTTCCCCATCGCAGAGCGCGTCCACGTCGGCCTCGAAGGCGTCCTCGATGAACCGATCGATGAGCACCGGGTGATCCGGTGACGCCCGGATGGCCCGATCGAAGTAGTCCTCGAGTGAGGCATCGTCGTAGACGATCTCCATCCCCCGGCCACCCAGCACGTACGAGGGTCGAACGAGGACCGGATATCCGACCCGCTCCGCCACCTCGAGCGCTTGCTCGAGAGAAACCGCGACCCCGCTGGGCGGGGCGAGTGCCCCGATCTTCCGGCACACCTGTTCGAAACGCTCCCGGTCCCCGGCTCGGTCGATGGCGTCCACCGAGGTACCTAGAATCGGCACCCCCGCGGCCTCGAGCCCCTTCGCGAGGTTGAGCGGGGTCTGTCCTCCAAGTTGCACGATCACCCCGACCGGATCCTCCCGGTGAATGATCTCGAGCACATCCTCCAGGGTGAGGGGCTCGAAGTACAGCCGGTCCGACACGTCGAAGTCCGTGGAAACCGTCTCGGGGTTGGAGTTGATCATGACCGTTTCGTACCCCGCCTTGCTGAGTGCCAGCACGGCCTGAACGCAGCAGTAGTCGAACTCGATCCCCTGCCCGATCCGGTTCGGCCCGCTCCCGAGGATGACGATCCTCTCCTTTTCGGAGGGCCGGACCTCGTCCTCGGTCTCGTAGGAGGAATAGTAGTAAGGGGTCTCCGCAGGGAACTCCCCGGCACAGGTGTCCACGACGTTGAAGGTGGGCCGGATCGACGCCTCCCAGCGCCGGCGGCGCACATCCTCCTCGCTTTCGCTCCGGAGCCGGGCCAGCTGCGCGTCCGAAAATCCGTTCCGCTTCATCTGGCGGAGTGCCTCCGGGTCCACCTCCGGGAGCTCCCGGTACCAGGCCTCCAACTCCACCAACTCGAGGAGCTGGTCCAGGAACCAGGGGTCGATCGCGGTCGCCTCGTGAATCTCATCGAGGGTAGCGGGGGCCCCCTTCCCCTTCCGGGAGTCTTCGTGGCGCAACGCCGAGCGGCCCTGCTCCCGCAACTCCACAGCCCGGCCCGGAGTCGCGGAGATCGCCTCTTCCCCGGCCCGGTCCCAGGCGAGGAGCGCCTGCAACGCCCTCTTCAGCTGGAACGGCCGCTCCGCGGTGGGTCGGCGGAGAGCGGTCAGGAGGGTCTCCCGATCCTCTCCGGAAAGGCCGTCGTCTTTCAACCGATCGCCGACCACCCATCCGACCCGCCCGATCTCCAGTCCCCGCAGTCCCTTCTGCCACGCGGCCTTGAACGTTCGCCCGATCGCCATCGTCTCCCCCACGGCCTTCATCTGAACTCCGAGGACGGGGTTCACCTCGGGGAACTTCTCGAACGCGAAGCGCGGAAACTTCACGACCACGTAGTCCAGCGTCGGCTCGAAGGATGCCGGGGTCGTCTTCGTGATGTCGTTTGGGAGCTCGTGGAGCCGGTATCCCAACGCCAGCTTGGCCCCGACCCGGGCGATGGGAAAGCCTGTCGCCTTGGAGGCGAGCGCGGACGAACGGGAAACCCGCGGGTTCATCTCGATGACAAGGAGCTCCCCATTGCCCGGATGGACCGCGAACTGGATGTTGCAGCCGCCCGCCTCGACCCCGATCTCCCGGATGATGGCGATCGCGGCGTTTCTCATGGTCTGGTACTCGACATCCGTGAGGGTCTGGGCCGGGGCCACGGTAATCGAGTCCCCGGTGTGGACCCCCATCGGATCGAAGTTTTCGATCGAGCAGACGATGATGACGTTGTCCTCGCCGTCCCGGACCACTTCCAGCTCGTATTCCTTCCACCCGATCACCGAGCGATCGATCAACACTTCGTGGATCGGGGACGCGTCCAGGCCCCGACGGACCGCGGCCTCGAGCTCCTCCCGGTTGTAGGCAATCCCCCCTCCAGTGCCTCCCAGAGTGAACGAGGGACGGATGATGGCCGGATACCCGGTGTCCTCCACGATCGCAAGGGCATCGTCGAAGGACTTGGCGAATCCCCCATGGGGGACGGCGAGCCCGATCCGGCCCATCGCCTCCGTGAACTCCTCACGATCCTCGGCCATCTCGATCGAGCGGGCGTTCGCCCCGATCAACTCGACTCCGTAGGTGTCCAGCACCCCTGCCTCGTCGAGCTCCATCGCAATCGTAAGCGCGGTCTGACCAC
Source organism: Gemmatimonadota bacterium (assembly GCA_007124095.1). Taxonomy (GTDB): domain Bacteria; phylum Gemmatimonadota; class Gemmatimonadetes; order Longimicrobiales; family Gaopeijiaceae; genus SLCK01. The sequence continues at coordinate 1,054 of SLFU01000021.1, read as the reverse complement.
CCATCGTGGGGAGGAGTGCGTCCGGGCGCTCCTTTTCGATGATCCGCGTCACCCACTCGGTCGTGAGCGGTTCGATGTAGGTCCGGTCGGCCAACTCCGGGTCCGTCATGATCGTGGCCGGATTGGAGTTGACCAGGACCACCCTGTACCCCTCCTCGGCCAGGGCTCGGACGGCCTGGGTCCCGGAGTAGTCGAACTCGCAGGCCTGGCCGATCACGATCGGGCCGGACCCCAGGATCAGGATGGTTTCGAGATCGTCACGTCTGGGCACGGGATTTCATCCGGAGCGGATGCGAAAGATGGCGGATACCCATTGCAGGGTCGTTGGATAACGGACCCGCTTCTGTAGCGGCCGTTAAGCTCGTCCGGACAGCGAGTGAAATCAAGATGGAAACTGGATCGATCGCAAGGGCGGCCACCCAAGTCCCGGGGCACGAGTGCCGGTGAACCCCTTAGCGTACCAAGGAGACCCGAACCCGGTATCCCTCGACTCCGAGGGATACCAGGTTGTTTTCCTGGTCGATGAGCCTCCAGAGGGTGGCCTGCGGTGCACCTCGCTCCAGATCGTCGAGCGGAATCGTGAAACGGAGGGTGGAGGGGGTTCCGGTGTGGATGACGACTACCCGAATCCCTCCCTCTTCACCCGCCGGCGTGTGACTCCACGCCATCGCCCCTTCTTCGCCCGTCGCCGCGCCGAGACCCTCTCCCAGCAGAAAGACCTTCGCCGCCCCGAGGGGGGACGCCGCGCCCTCCCACTCGACCGTCACGAGGGCGCTTCCGGCTCCCCGTGGGGATGAGTCGCACGCAGCCAACGCCAGGGCGATTGCGATCGCCAGGAGGCCGAGGCCACCTGTCTGCAACGGACGCCACTTCCCGGATCGCCGGCCCGGAACCGTCATGCCACTCACCGTTCCTCCTCCACCGAGGGGCGCAGCCCGAAGGGCACGCGGATCCGAATCGGCCCCGCCCCGGAGGCGCTCGCCGGCTCCTTCGGGTTCGACTGTAAGTATGCCCTCACATCTCCCAGGTCGAAGGTGTCGTTTCGATTCCCCTG
>SLFU01000077.1 GCA_007124095.1 Gemmatimonadota bacterium | reverse complement strand
GCCCGCCACCAGGTGCCCGAACAGGAGACGCAAGAGCTCTTCGGCCTCATGGGCCCGGCCAGGGACGACATCGTGGTGTCCGGAAGGGAGTGAGCGCCCTCCCGGTGCCCACCCGGCGACGAGAGAACCGGGGGAACGTGCGGTGGCCGTGGCAAAGAGGGTGGGCTTGGATGCGGACCGAGCTGTCCACACTGAATCCGCTGCTGCCCCGCCACGTTGCGGACACATCCCGGCCAGCGCGAACCCTGGCTGCGCGGAGCGTTCGTGAAGGGGGGCGTGAGTCATGTGAGACGCGCCCCTGACGCGATCGTATCGAGGAGCACAAGCAGCGCCTCGGTTGGCAGGTGGCGCGTGTGGCTTCAGCCCGGAAGCTGGCGCGGGCCTTCCGCTCATCCTTCAATGCATCCTCTGCGGTGGACTTTCGGTGGCCGCCCGACGGCTCGGACGGACACGGACGGTCGCACCGCGGAAGCTGCCCTCCGCGGGAGCCGGCAGCACGGCTTCCCCCAACGCGTCCAGCTTGCCCATTTCCTCGTAGCTCGCCAGAAGGAGCCGAAGTGCCGCGGTCGTGTGGGAGGGATCCTCAGGTGCCGATCGCTGGGTCTCCAGGGCCTTCTCCTCGCACCCTCCACCTGTCGTGTCTGCAGTGCGGTTGGCGCGACTTTCACCCGGATGCGCGAACGGCCCGCTGCGCCACCGGGGCCGCTTCCACTCCACCGGAACCCTCCGGGGGAGGCGGTGTCGCCAGGAGAAAGGGGCCCGGAGCCGCTAGGCCGGGACCCTGCCACTGCGCCGTTGGTCCCGGTGACCGACAGTGGTCCCGCCCCCGACATGGCCTCGACTCCGTTGGGCCTTCTGATGGGCCAGGTAGAGCTCGTGACTCCCACGACCTGCAGCGGAAGACCGGTGGTAAAGGATGGAACCGGAGCCAGGGAGCGGGGGCGGAGCCGCATCCCGGAGTCCAAGATCCAGCGTCCCTCATGATCATCCTGAACGCACAACAGCTACAGCGGCTCTCCGAGGCACTCCTCCGCTTGGAGCGGATGTTGGAGGCGGAGGGTGCAGATCCGGGCGCCATCCGCGAGGGACTCGAGGAGGCTGCACATCGGATGGGTGTGCATCTCGCTGTGGTGCGCCTCGCGGATGCGGGCACCCTGCTTCGGTTACATGGCCCGGCATCCGGGGGGGATCCTGCAAAGCTCTGGGCCACGGCCGAAATCCTCTTCTTGGATGGGATCCGGGCCCGGGCCGAGGGCGAGCTTTCGGAAGCCCGCCAACGGATCCGAACCGCTCTGGCGCTCTTCGGCGAGGTGGATCCCGGGTTGAAGCTGCCTGAGGCTTCGCCTCCCCTCGGCGAGCGGATGGATCAGGCTCAGATGCTGCTCGATGGGGAAGCGCGTTGAGGATTCCCGGCTCAGGACCTTCTAGAGCTCCGGAAACGTGAGCCCGAATCGTCGGCAGAGATCGGGGACGCTGCCCAGGTCCATCTCCAGCTCGTACTTCTCGTTCGCTCGGGTGAGCGCCTCCGTGTCGCCCCACGCCTCGGCGATCTCCCGGAAGTAGTCCTCGAATCCCGCCGGCGAAATCACCTCGATGATGTGGCACGGGGTCTCGCCGGCGTTCCAGAACGTGTGCCACTGATGGCGCGGCTTGTGGACCCAGGTGCCGGGGCCGGCGGTCACCACTTCGTCGCCCAGGAGCGCACCCAGCTTCCCCTCGATCACATAGGAGTACTCGTCCTCGCGGTGGTGGAAGTGCAGAGGGGCGGCCAACGCCCGCGGAGCGATAGGGTGGTGCACGATGGAGAAGCGCTTTCCCGTCTCCGCTCCGTCGATCTTCCACTGCACGCCCAGCCCTCCGAAGTCGAAGGATGCCCCGCCATTGGCGGGAACGACCGTGGGACCTTGCTTCGTGCTTTTCATCGTGTTCTCCTTCCGAGCCGGAGTAAGGGGGACGTCTGTGTGAACACTAGTGTATAATTGTGATTGGTAAGCTTGGCTGCACTTGACTCTATTGTCAAGTAATATGTGAACAGCGATGTTCTATTCATGGGAAAAGCCGACACCCGACGACGCATCGTGGAGGCCACCGTCGAGCTCCACGAGGAAGTGGGCCCGGCCGCCACCACCATCACGGCCATCGCGGAGCGGGCCGGTGTGCAGCGATTGACCGTTTACCGCCACTTCCCCGACGACGAAGCGCTGCTCACCGCCTGCTCGGCCCACTGGACGGAACGTCACCCCGTTCCCGACCCCTCGCGCTGGCTTGGGATCGAGGACCCTCGCCAGCGGCTCGAGGAGGCACTGGCCGAGATCTATGTCTACTACCGCGATGGGGCCCGTATGGTGGAGAAGGTGTTGCGGGACGAGGAAGAGATATCTGAACTGGCGCAGGTTCTGGCGCCCTGGCACGAGTACATGCGGGAAGTTGCCGGGGGCCTCGCCGCGGGGTGGGGGACCGATACCCGCCGGCAGCGAACGGTGCGCGCAGCGGTCGCCCACACGCTCGACTTTCTTACGTGGCGATCGCTGGCGGCTCAGGGCCTCTCCGATGAGGAGATCGGGGAGCTGATGGTGGGTCTGGTGGCGGATGTGGCAATCGGGCTCGCGGACCTCAGGTAAACTCGTCTCGCCTCATCCAGAAGTACCGGAGCCAACCCGCCACCGCCATCACCCCCGCGACAGCCGCCGCCCGGAGGGGAAAGGAAAGGTCCGCCCACGCGACCGCGACGAGCAGGTTCCCCAGGAAGATCCCCAGTAGCACCATCACGACGGGCCACGCCCAGCGCCGGAACCGGGCGATATCCCGGAGCACGACGAAGCCCGCGGCCAGGACCACGAGGAGCAGTAGGAGGGCGAGGAGCTCCCTTCCCGCCAGCTCCTCCCCCCGCCCGAGGAGGGCGGTCAGGACCGCGAGAATGAAGAAGGCCAGGAACAGGGTGCCCGTCCAAAGGAAGAGTCGGCCGGGCCGGCCGTGCTCCGGGGCCGTCTCATGTCGAGTCATGGATGTGCCCAGGGACCAGGTCACGCCGCCGACCGATCGGAGTTCGGGTCGACGGTTGGGGGACAGGAGCGACCCGGCCGAGTGTAAGAGTGCTGCAAGGCGTTCCGCTCAAAGGGCTTAACTCTACTTGGCTCCAGGGTTGCGATTGGTTACACTCGGAGTCGCAGTGACCGGCGCAGCCGCCGGGCACCCTCACCCGAACCGGGAGCGCTGATGACCCGCGACGTCCCTGAGCCTGACGCCACCTTTCACCTCGAGGACGGGATCACACCATTCGATGCCGTAAACCTCCTCTTCCGCGGCGCGGCGGACAAGCTGGGGCTGGGAGAAGGAGAGCGGATCGCCCTCCAGACCCCCTACCGGGACCTCATGGTCAAGATCCCGCTTCGCACCGAGGATGGACGGCTCCTCACGATTCGAGGATACCGGGTGCAGCACGACAACTCACGTGGGCCGATGAAGGGGGGGATTCGGTACCACCCGGAGGCGGACCTGGAGGAAGTGCGTGCACTCGCCTCCCTGATGACGTGGAAGACTGCTGTGGTGGATCTGCCCTACGGGGGCGCGAAGGGTGGAGTGCAGTGTGATCCTCGCGAGCTGTCGGCCCTCGATCTCGAGCGGCTGACCAGACGCTTCACCCAGCGGCTCGAGGGATTCAT
>SLFU01000025.1 GCA_007124095.1 Gemmatimonadota bacterium | reverse complement strand
GGTCATGGAGCTGCCTCCGGTTTCCCTCGTCGATGCGGGCCGATGGGTGAGCGAGAAGGTTCGGGAGGAGGGCGCCGACTTCGAGACGACCCTCCCGGGAGGGGAGCTCGAACGTCTCTACACGGTCCAGACGCTGGGAGAAGCGCTCAAGCTGACGGGTCGGGCTCTCGGATACATCTTCACGGCTCCTGAAGCGCTGGGAGAACCGGAGCGGGCGCCGCACCCCGGCGAGGCGGGCCGGGACCCTGCAAGTCCTCGACCCAGCCTCCTTTCCTTCCGCCGACTCCGGCTCGTCGCCGGTGGACCGGAATCGAGGGAGGACTCGGAATGAAGCGGGAATCGTTGGCCAGGAAGCGGGAGCGGGCGGAAACCGTGTTCGGTCGCCTTCGAGAGGAGTACCCGGACGCGAAGGTCGCCTTGAACCACCGGAATCCATACGAGTTGACGGTAGCCACGATCCTCTCTGCCCAGTGCACCGATGAGAGGGTCAACCAGGTGACCCCGGAGCTCTTCCGGCGATTTCCCGATGCGGAGTCCCTGGCGGGCGCTTGCCAGGACGAGGTGGAAGAGTTGGTCTACTCCACCGGATTCTTCCGGAGCAAAGCCAGAAACCTGATCGGGATGGCCGACCGGGTGATGGAACACCACGGGGGCGAGGTTCCCCGCACCATGGGGGAGTTGGTGAAGTTGCCGGGTGTCGGTCGAAAGACGGCGAATGTGATCCTCGGAAATGCCTTCGGGATCGACGAAGGCGTCGTGGTCGACACGCATGTCAAACGGGTCTCGAAGCGATTGGGGCTCACCCGGAAGGAGGATCCCGTCCAGGTCGAACGGGACCTCGTCCAGCTCTTTCCGCGGGAGTACTGGACGCTTCTCGCCCATCTTCTCATCTGGCATGGCCGGGCGGTCTGTTCCGCTCGAAAGCCGCGGTGCGAGGAATGCGTGGTGGCTCCGCTCTGCCCCTCCTCCCGAGTCTGAGCGCCGGTCGCTCGGCCCAGACCATCAGACCAAAACTCCAGACCATCAGACCAAAGCCACGGAGACGACTCCAATGCCCGACCGCAACGACGCCCTCGAGCTCCTCGATGAGTGGGTGGACAACGACGGACTCAAGAAGCACATGCTCGCTGTGGAGGCCGCGGTACGGCACTACGCTCGGCTGAAGGGCGCCGACGAGGAGCTCTGGGGCCTCGCCGGGCTCCTGCACGACCTGGACTGGGAGAAACACCCGGAGGAGCATCCGCTTCCTGGAGTGGAAGAGCTTCGCCGAAGAGGGTATTCCGAGGAGGTGATCCATGCCATTCTCGCCCATCGCTCCGACCACACCGGGGTGGAGCCGGACTCGGAGTTGGCGCGGGTCCTCATCGCGTGCGACGAGCTGTCCGGTTTGGTGGTCGCCTCCTGCCTGGTTCGGCCGAACGGGGTGGATGACCTCAAGCCCAAGTCCGTGGTGAAGAAGCTCAAGGACAGGGCCTTCGCCGCAGGGGTCGATCGAGGGGAGGTGCAGCGGGGACTCGAACTCATCGGCCTGGATCGAAACGAGCACATCGCCAATGTGATCGAGGGGCTAAGGGTCCAGGCCGAAGCGCTGGGGATCCGTGGGGAGGACCTGCGGTATTAGGAAGCCATGAACGTTCGTCTCCTCCTCGCGGCATCCTCCCTCCTTCTCCTGCTTCCGTCCTGGCTCGAAGGGCAGGACGTCGAGCTCCTCGGAGAGATCCATGGGACCCGTCCTCCCGATGGATACTTCCAACAGATGCGCCAGGACCCGGGATCGTTCCGTTTCGAGACCGAAGGAGCCGAGCGCTTGCGGCAGGTTCGAGAAGCGTCCGAATCCCGGTTCGGTCCGGCGAATCTGCTGCGACAGCCCGCGAGGATGATCGGACCCCGGCCGGGCCCGGTGGCCGGGACGTTCGCCGTACCCCTCGCCCTCGGGAGCTTCTCCGATTCGAACCCCGGGGAGCCCTTTTCCCGAGAAGGGATCCAGGTGGAGTTCTTCGATGGACCAAACTCCCGGGCCCAGACGATCACGGAGCTCTATGACGAGATGTCGAGCGGTCGGGTACGGCTGGAGGGGGTCACCTTCGATTGGGTGGAGACCGAGCTGACCCGTGAGCAGGTGAGTCGAGGGGAGGGTGGCCTCGTTTCGCACCCGTTGGAGGGGGTAGGCGCGTTCGTCGAGGCGATCGCCGCGGCCCTGGACGAGGCCGGGGTGGACTGGAGCCAATTCGATCTCACCGGGGACGGGTTTGTGGACGTGATGCACGTGATGCACCCCGATGCGGGAGCGGAATGCGGAAGCGGATCGCCGGAACGGATTTGGTCCCACCGCTGGAATTTGAGGAGCGCCACCCAGGGCCGGCTGAATCCGGGCTTCCGAACCTCCACTCCCCGCCCGGACGGCCAGGGTCAGATCTACCTCAACGACTACACGATCCACCCGGTGAAAGCCTGCAACGAGGTGGACATCAATCAGATCGGAGTCTTCGCCCATGAGTTGGGCCACGTGTTCGGCCTCCCGGATCTCTACGATACCCAGGGAGGCGGGCACGCCGGATCGGGCAACTGGGACCTGATGGGCACGGGCGCCTGGGGATGCGGCGGCCAGGGGACCGACCCGGCGCGCCCGTGTCACATGGGGGCGTGGACCAAGTCGGTGCTCGGATGGCTGGAGGAAGTGGAGGAGGTCCCGCCCGAGGAGGAAAGGGTCGTCACTCTGGAACCGGTTCAGCACTCTGGAAGGGTCCTGAAGATCCCGGCGCGGGACGGCTCGCGCGAATACCTCCTTCTCGAGAATCGGCAGCGGATAGGATCGGACGTGGGCCTCTACGAGCCGGGACTCCTCATCTGGCACGTGGACGAGGACGTGGTCGACGAGCGCTGGCCACAGAACCGGGTGAACAACGATCCGGATCGGATGGGAATCTGGCTCCGGCAGGCCGACGGGAACAACTTCCTCTCGAACCCCGGAGGCCTGCGGGGCCACCGGGGCGACCCCTTTCCGGGGTGCATCGTCTCGAATCCGCCTGTCTTCGATGCGAGCATCCCCTGTGAGACGCGGAACCGGGCCTTCCACATCGGGACGAACCCCGCCGCCGTCACGCACCAGGGTCGGGGGATGGGGGTCGCTTTGACCGGGATCGAGTTGGTGGGCGCGGATCCGTACGATGTGACCTTCCATCTCGACACCCGATTCACATGGGACACCGTCTACGTCGCTCGGAGCGCCGAGGCGGCTAAGCAACAGGAGTTCCTCTTCGAGGTCCAGGGCGGGGGCTCTGGTCCCTTCGAATGGCGGTTCGTGGAGGGAACGCTTCCTGAGGGGTTCACCTTCGAGCCCGGAATCGGGCGGCTCGAGGGGCTCACGTACGAAACCGGTCAATTCGAGTTCACGCTGGGGGTAGGGGACGGGATGGGACGGGACGTGCAGACCCGGGTGACGCTCGACGTTGTCGCGCCCTGGCTCTCACCCGAACAACTCACCGCGACCTTCCTGGGCAAGGAGGATCCGCTCACTCCGGGGCTGAAGATATTCCTGGATCGACAGGGGAATCGAAACGACACCTTCGACCTGGGAGATGTGAGGGCATACTTACAGTCGAACCCGAAGGAGCCGGCGAGCGCCTCCGGGGCGGGGCCGATTCGGATCCGCGTGCCCTTCGGGC
>SLFU01000053.1 GCA_007124095.1 Gemmatimonadota bacterium | reverse complement strand
TGCGAACTCCGGCTCGATGCGGGCGTCGACCTGTTGAAAGGACGCGTCCATGGTCCGGATCGCGAACTGGAACAGGACGCCGTTGAGCACGATCCAGAAGAGCGCGATGGCGAGCACAGCGCCCGCCACGTTCGCCACATGCGCCGGAATGAACCGGTCCAGCCAGGTGGCAATCGAGCGAAAGGTCCACGCGAAGAGGCGCCCGACGCCAAGGATCGCGACCGAGACCACAACGGCGATCGCCCCCACGCGAAACGGCTGTGCGCTGTCCACCGGCTCGAGCTCCATCAGCACTCGGATCGAGTTCTGCCATTCGGCCGCCGTATAGAGAAAGATCGCGGCGGTGGTCACCGAGATGCCGGCCGCGACGAGAGTCGCGATCCGCTGCACCTTCTCGCGCGGCCGCGGCAGCTCCACGTAGCCCCAGAGCCAGCGCCCGAACACCCCTACCCCGTAGCCGGCCGCCAGGGAGACTCCTGAGAGCACGCCCTGCATTGCGTAGGAACGGGGGAGAAGGCTCGGCGTGAGCGACCCGGCGAAGAAGATGGCTGCCACGAGCAGGCCCGGTGTCGAGAGCGTCGCCGCGAATCGGAAGGTCCAGTAAGCGACCTGGGAGCGCAGCCACAGGCCCCAGCGGAGGGGAGGCGGGGTCATCGCGGCACCTCACGACCTGCCGAAGGGGGAGGGCAGCTCGACACGTGCGACTTCGGTCGGGGACGTCGAAATTTTCTCGGGGAAGATCTGGTCATGGACGGGAACTGCGTGCGCGGGTCTCGCCCACGGGATCATTCGGCTCGGTCGAATCGATTCGATTGTGTCGAGACCGTCTCGGTGGTGCAAGGTCGAACAGCTCGGCGCTTCAGAAGGCCCACGTCCTCCAGGCCGATGGAGACCGGGCCCCAGTGGTCGAGCGGCAGGTTGGGAGAAGCCTGCGCCTCGGCTTCCGCTGTGCGCCTCGCCGGTCCTTCATGTGTCGAGAGGCGACGAGGTCCCCGATCAGAGCGAAGTAGATCGCATCCAGGTCGTGCCCCACCCGCTTGCCCCCAAGGATGCCACTACACACTCCTTGTTCCACAAGAGGCTAGCACCGTCGTTTTTCTCCAAGTCTCGATTGGTTGCACCACCGCCACCCGAACCCTACTTGTGAAAGGTCATTGTTCGTGCGAGGTCATTCGTCGATCACATTCGACCGGAGGCCCACCCATGTCAGCGCACCCTCCCTTCCTCGATCCCGACACCCTTTCGGAGCTCGCAGCGCCCCTGCGGGGCGAGCTTCTCTCCCCCGCGACGCCCGGCTACGACGAGGCCCGAAAGGTGTGGAACGGGATGATCGACCGACGCCCTGCCCTGATCGCTCGCTGCCGGGGAGTGGCGGACGTGGTCGATGCCCTCGCCATCGCTCGGGAGCACGAACTCCCGGTGTGCGTCCGCGGAGGAGGACACAATGTGGCTGGATCGGCTGTCTCCGACGGGGGGATGACGATCGACCTGTCGCGGATGCGCGGAGTGCGGGTCGATCGAGCGGAAAGCACGGTACGGGTGGAAGGAGGAGCGACGTGGGCCGACGTCGATCGGGAGACCCAGCTCTTCGGGCTGGCGGCACCCGGCGGAGTCGTTTCGACGACCGGTGTCGCCGGCCTCACCCTGGGGGGAGGATACGGCCACCTGCGCTCGAAGTACGGGCTCGCGAGCGACAACGTGCGATCGATGGAGGTCGTAACGGCGGACGGACAGGTTCGCACTGCGAACGCCGCTCAGAATCCGGACCTCTTCTGGGCGCTTCGCGGCGGCGGCGGGCACTTCGGCGTAGTCACGAGCTTCGAGTTCGAGCTCAAGGAGGTTGGCCCCGAGGTGATGGGGCTGGGAGTGATCTATCCGCTCGAGGACGCTCCCGACATTCTGCGGGAAGTACGTGCGTTCATGGACGACCCGGCGGAAGACATCACCTTCGACGCGGTCGGCTGGAGCGTACCGGACGTCGAAGCCTTTCCGCCAGAGCTGCGCGGACGACCGATCATGCTCCTGGGCGGGATGTACGTCGGTTCGGCGGAGGATGGTGACGAAGCCCTCGCTCCCCTGCGCAACCTGGCCGAGCCCCTCCTCGACATCAGTGCCCGCCAACCCTTCGTAGGACTGCAATCGGGCTTCGACCCCTTCTTTCCGGAGGGACTCCGGTACTACTGGAAATCGATCTACCTTGACGGCCTGCCTGACGATGCGATCGATACCATGGTGGACCACATGGACCGACGCCCCTCTCCGCGCACCATCATCCCGCTCCGGCCCCGAAACGGGGTGATCAACCAGATCGACGCGAGCGTCACCGCGTTCCCCGAGCGGAGCTCGCCCTTTCTCTTGAGCATCGACTCTACGTGGGAAGATCCCGCGGAGGACGAAGTGAACATCCGCTGGACCCAAGAGTTCTGGGAAGCCATGGCTCCGTTCGCATCCAACCGGATGTACTTCAACTTCGCCATGGGAGAAGAAGGGGAGGATGTCCTGCGAGCCACTTTCGGCGACAACTATGACCGACTCGCCGAGGTGAAATCGACCTACGACCCGGACGGCCTGTTTGGCGGGAGGTCGGCGGGAGTGGCGGGAGCCGAGTGACCGAAGGGGCGGGTGCTTCTTTGAGCACCCGCCCCTCTCCTATCAACTCGGAGATCCCTCTACGGGGCATCCCCTCGATCTGCCCGTCGTCAGAAGGCGTAATCCAGGCTCAGTCGAAGATTTCTGGGGGCGGAAACCCGGGTCTCGTACCGCACGGCCGAGTCGATGTAATCGGCATCCGTAAGATTGTTCACATTCATGGACACCCCGTAGCGACCGGTCCGGTAGCCCAGGAAAGCGTTGGCTACCGTGTACGACGGCATAGTGAAGGCCTCTCCCCCGGAGCCGGCCTGGTCGCCCATGTAGTTGGCTCCGAGCCCGAGGTAGACTCCCCGTAGCGGACCACCCAGGACGTCATAGCGACCGAAGACACCGACGGTGACGTCGCTCACTCGCTCCACGCGGGTCCCGTCGGGCTCGACCGCATTCCCTTTGTAGAGGTTCCCGCCGAGCTGCAGTCCCTCGATCTGCCCCATGAGTTCGAGCTCGACCCCTCGGTTCTCCTGGTCGAGGAGGAGGAGCTGACCGGGGTTGTCGAAGTCCGGCAGCCGGTTGTTGGTCGACACGATGTCAAAGAGCGCCACGCTTCCGGAGAGCGCCCCTTCGAAGGCTTCGAAGCGCCCGCCGATCTCCCAGATGGTTCCCACCGAAGGGGGCAGGGGGAGTTGGTCCTCACCCAGGCTGCCCGCATTGGGCTGGAAGGTGTCGGAGTTGTTCAGGTAGAAGGAGAGTTCCGGAACCGGCCGGACCACGAGTCCGAACCGGCGAGCCACGCGCGAGTTGACCTGGGCCGTCTGCTCGGAGCGCTTGTCCGCCCCACCCGCCGCGCTCAGGTAAATGTAGCGCGCCCCGGCCACCGCACGGATCCTCTCGTCCCAGAAGGAGGCCTGGTTCATCGCAAAGACGGAGTGCTGCCAGGTGTTCTGGTAGTCGGTCGGATGGGAAAGCGCCTCCCCGCGTGTCAATCCAAAGGTTGGAAGATCAAGGTGGAGCTCCGGGAATTCGAAGACGGTCCCCGTGTTGAGCTGGGAGATACGGTTCACCTCCGCGCCGAACGAGAGCGCCTGCGGGATACCGCCGAGATCGAGCCC
>SLFU01000017.1 GCA_007124095.1 Gemmatimonadota bacterium | reverse complement strand
GCTACCTCCTGGGCGGGTTGGTCCCGCGGATCAGCATGTCGGGGTTGCGCTCGAGGGTGATGACGAGCGTCCGGAGGGCCTCGGCTGCCTCCGTCAGGCTGATGAGCGTCTGCTCCAGCCCGTACCCGATGCCTGTGTCTGTCGTCATCATCCCCTGGGCCTCTTCCATCGTCCTTCGGGCGGCCTGCACGGTCAGGGTGGTCTCACTCAGCGTTTCTTCCATCCCGGCCTGGAGCGGGCCGATGGCGTCGCCCAGTCGGTCGCCCAGCTCCTCGAACTCGGTGAGCGTGCGGCTGAACTGGTCGGCCATGGCCGGAACCCGGTCAATGGCGGCCTGCAGCTCCGGAGATCCGACCAGGCGCTCCACCGCCTGGGCCGATGCGACCACTGCCTCGTTGAGCCCCTGCATGTCGACCTCCTCCAGCATCTCGTTCACCCGGAAGAGGATCTGGAGCACGTCGGCCACCAGGCTCCCCGCCTCCGTCCCGAAGGCGGCAAGGAGCGATGGGGTGGTGGGGATTTCAGGGTGGCCGGTCGCCCTCGCCACTCGCGTGGGCGGAGACGCTTCCGGACGGTAGGTCAACTCGATGTAGAGGATCCCCGTGACGAGGCTCTCCATCTGGAGCTGGGCCCGAAGCCCATCGGCAATCTGCCGCTGCAGCACCTCCTCGTCGTCCAGGTGGAGGAACTCCCCGATCTCCGTGGTCAGGCGCGTGAGGTCGATCTCGTATTCCACTGGAACCAGGAAGGTCTTGTCCACCTGGTCGATCTGGATCAGGAGCTCGGACACGGTGCCCACCGGTACGCCCTGGAACTTCACGGCGGCGCCCCGCTCCAGCCCGTTCACCGACTCCTCGAAGAAGCTGATGAAGGTGGGGCGGTCTCCGAACCATGCCTTGGACGCCAACGTGGCGACGCCCAGAACCGTGAGGGCGACGGCGCCGATCATGAAGAGGCCGATGGCGGTGGGGTTGGCTCGGACGCTCATGGGTCGCTCCGTTGTTTCGGGCCCTTGCTTTCTGGGGACACGTCGGATCCTTCCGACGGCCCGACCTCGCTGCTTCGGGTCATGAAGCGGCGGACCTCGTCGGTGGGAGGGTTCTCCCGCAAGTCCTCGGGCGTTCCGATGGCGGTCATGGTCTTTTCCTCGATGTCCAGGAAGAGCGCCCGGTCCGCGATCTTGAAGATGCTGGCCAGGTCGTGACTCACCACGACGATCGTGGTGCCGAAGCTGTCCCGGAGCTGCAGGATGAGATCGTCCAGGCGGCTGGCGGTGATGGGATCCAGCCCGGAGGAGGGCTCGTCGAAGAAGAGCACCTCCGGGTCCAGCGCCGTGGCCCGTGCCAGCGCCGCACGCTTTCGCATCCCCCCACTGATCTCGGCGGGGTAGAAGGCCTCGAACCCCCGGAGGCCCACGAGCGACAGCTTGAGGGAGACCATCTCCCCGATCGATCGGGGGTCCAGCTCCGTGTACTCCTCCAGGGGGAGGGCCACGTTCTCGGCCAGCGTCAACCCACTCCAGAGGGCTCCGTTCTGGTAGAGGACGCCCATCCGCCGGAGGATCCCCTTTCGGGTCGTCTCATCGGCCTCGAGGAAGTCCTCCCCTTCGAAGAGGATGGATCCCTCCGCAGGCGCCTTGAGGCCGATGAGATGCTTCAGAAGGGTGCTCTTTCCGCTCCCGCTCCCACCCATGATCACGAAGATTTCTCCCCGGTGGACCTGAAAATTCAGATCCTCCATCACGACGAGGGGGCCGTACTTCATGGTGAGCCCCCGCACCTCGATGGGATACGCTCCGTTCTCTGCCGGCGCTCGGTCGTCCATTCCCCGTTCCTTCACTTGGTGGGTACTCATCAGATGTTCAGCAGGACGGCGAGCCAGTCGATCACGGCGTTCGCCCCGATGATGAGCGTGATTCCCAGGACGACGGCGGAGGTGGCGGCCTTCCCCACCGCGCTGGCGTCTCCTCCGGTCTGCATGCCCTTCATGCACCCGGCCAGGCCGATGATGAGACCGAATACGGTCCCCTTGAAGACGCCCAGAAGCGCGTCCGAGAGCGTCACCGCCGCGAGCAATCCGCCCATGAACTGGGTGACGGTCAGGTCCAGCACCATGATCGCCACCACCATCCCGCCCAGGATTCCGATGAACCCCGCGTAGATGGTCAGGAGGGGCATCGTCACCAGGAGACCCAGGACCCGCGGCACGACCAGATGGTCGATGGGAGAGATCCCGAGCGTCCGGTAGGCGTCGATCTCTTCCGTGATCTTCATGCTGCCCAGCTCCGCTGCGAAGGCGGCACCGGTGCGGCCGGCCACGATGATGCCCGTCATGAGGGCCGCCATCTCCCTCAACATCCCGTAGCCCACCAGGTACGACACGAAGTATCCTGCCCCGAACCGGCGCAGGACGACCGCCCCAAGGAAGGAAATGATCATTCCAACCAGAAAGGCGATCAGGGTGACGATGGGAAGCGCACCCGAACTGTTCGACTGGACCACGACCCAGAAGACCCGCCAGCGCATCCGCAATCGGAGCAGGATCAGGCGGAGGAAGCTGTCGGTGACTTCCCCCAGGAAGGCGAGGGCCGCCAGGAGACCGTCCCAGGTGGCAAGGCCGCTGGCTCCTATCGCGGCGGGGAAGGAAACCCCGACCGACGTCCGCTCCGTCTCCTGTTCGGGGACGGCCCGGGCGAGTTCCAGGAGGCGTGCGATATCTCCCGGGAGGTTGCCGCTCCTGAACTCCAGGTCGTGGGCCTCGCAATGGATCATCCCCCGCTGAAGGAACGTGAGGAGACTGCTGTCCCAACTTCCCAGGCGGGTTGCATCGAAATCCACGGCCTGAGCCCCAGGTGCCTGCGAGTCGTTCTCCAGAAGGTGGCCGAATCTCGGGACGGTGCGGGACAGCTCCCAATCGCCGATCAACTCGACGATCAGCGTTTCGGCCTCCCGACGGATCTCCAGGCCCATGGTAGTCAAGACGAAACCATCTCCTCGATTGGGCGACCTCCGGGTTCCCGCACTCCAGCAAGAAGTTCGGAAATCGCAGGATCAACGCGTCAACAGGCGGTGCATCCGAGCGTTCCCGGATCCACGCGATCGAGAAGATGGAGGCACCACGGGAGGGATCCATCCTTCCGATGGCTCGTAGCTATCTATCGCTACGGAGGATGTGTTCGGGGCTCGCATCAGAGCTTGATGCGGGCCGATGCAGGGTACTCCGCGAGAACTCCGCATCCTTAAGAGTCGAAATCTCGCCGAGGAACCCCCGGGTAGACATCGCTCGACCGGATGGGAAGGGCGTGACAGCTCGAAGGGGGACCTTCTCTCGGGGTGATCCTTCTAAGGTCGTACTTCCTTCGAGGGATGGGGTGAGGAGGGCACTCGGGCTGATAAGGTCGTGGCATGATCGGGGATTTTCCGGGGCCCGATTACCCAGGAAACGAGACCTTTCAACGTCAGGTTCGCGACCTCACATCTCTTCGGTCGCGTGCGCCACGAGTTGATCGAGAGCCGCCCCCCATCCTTCGTGGAACCCCATGTCCTCGTGTTGCTTCCGTCCTTTGGCATCCCGATGGATCACGGTGGCGGTGTATCGTGTTCCGCTTGCCTCGGGCTTCAGGGAGATGATCGCCGTGAAGGCGAGGCCAGGGTCGGGGGCCGGGCGAAATCCCGGAAGGAGCACGCCCGTCCACACCAGACGCTCGTGCGGTACGACCTCGAGGAAGCATCCCAAGGC
>SLFU01000210.1 GCA_007124095.1 Gemmatimonadota bacterium | reverse complement strand
CCTCTCCTCCCTCGGCCTCGCGGGCGGGCTCTTTCCCGGGGTTCTCTGGGCGCGCGTCCGGGAGAGGGATGAGCTTTCCCCCGAGGTGATCGAGGAGGCGGAGAAGATCGCGGGCCTCTCTTTCTCCCCCGCCGAGCGCGAGATGATGGCGGAACGGCTAGAGGAGAACCGCGGCTCCTTCGCGGCTCTCCGGAGCCTGGACATCTCGGCGGACATCCCTCCGGCCGTCCACTTCGATCCCGTACCCCCGGGGCGGCGTCTCCCGCAGGGGCCCTCTCGCCTTCGCCCTTCGAGCCCGCGGACCCTCACCGATCCGGAGCGGCCCGAGGAGCTCGCCTTTGCCTCGGTTGGCCAGCTGGGGGCCCTTCTCGGGGAGGGGGCCGTCACCTCGGTCCAGCTCACCGAGCTCTCTCTGGCCCGGCTCCGCCGCTTCGGTGAGGAGCTGGAGTGCGTGATCACGCTCACCGAGGAGCTGGCCCTCGAGCAGGCGGAACGGGCGGACCGGGAGCGGGCGGAGGGACGGGTCCGGGGACCTCTGCACGGGATCCCCTGGGGGGCCAAGGACCTCCTCGCTGTCCGCGGCTATCCCACCACCTGGGGAGCCTTTCCTTACCGGGAACAGGTCTTCGACTTCGACGCGACCGTGGTCGAGAGGCTCGAGGCTGCCGGTGCCGTCCTCGTCGCCAAGCTCACCCTCGGCTCGCTGGCCATGGGGGACGTCTGGTTCGGCGGCCAGACGCGCAACCCGTGGAACCTGGAGGAGGGCTCGAGCGGCTCCTCCGCCGGCTCCGCGGCGGCCACCGTCGCCGGGCTCGTCCCCTTCGCCGTCGGAAGCGAGACGCTGGGCTCGATCGTCTCTCCCGTGACCCGCTGCGGAGCCACCGGCCTTCGTCCGAGCTTCGGCCGGGTGAGTCGCCACGGTGCCATGCCCCTCGCCTGGAGCATGGACAAGCTGGGCCCGATCTGCCGCACCGTGGAGGACTGCGCCCTGGTCCTGGACGCGATTCGGGGTCCGGACGACCTGGACCGGACCGTCCGGGAGGTGCCCTTCTCCTGGGACGGGGAGGCGGATCTGACCGGGCTCCGGGTGGGGTACCTGGCCTCCGCCTTCGAGGGGGAGGGGGACGAGCGCGCGATGGACCGGGAGGTGCTTCGGGTCCTGGAGGGGCTCGGGGTCGACCTGCAACCCGTGGAGCTCCCCGACGAGCTCCCGATCTCGGCGCTCCAGATCATCCTGAGCGCCGAATCGGCCGCCGCCTTCGACGACCTGACCCGGAGCGGCGGAGATGGGCTCCTCGCCCGGCAGGATCCCGGAAACTGGCCCAACCTCTTCCGGGTGGCCCGCTTCATTCCTGCGGTGGAGTACCTCCGTGCCAACCGGATCCGGACCGTTCTCCTGAGCGAGCTGGACCGGGCCTGGGGTGAGATGGACGTCGTGGTGGCCCCCTCCTACGCCACAAACCTCCTCCTCGCCACGAATCTCTCGGGCCATCCCGCCGTCGTCCTCCCCCACGGCTTCCGGGACGACGTGACGCCCGTGAGCATTTCCTTCCTCGGCGGTCTCTGGAAAGACGCCGAGGCGCTGCGGGTGGCCAGGGCTTACCAGGAGGCGACCGACCACCACCTCCGGCGGCCCCCGGGATTCGGCTGATCGGCGAGCTCCCATGGCGCCGCCCTGCGTTCGGTCGAGCTTTCTCATGCCGCAGAGGAGGTGAGCCGAGGAATCGATTCCGGGGAGGCGCGGGGTGCTGGCGACGGTGCATTCGGGAGTGGTGGTGGGGGTGGAGTGCGTCCTCGTGCGCGTCGAGGTGAGCGTTACCTCCGGGCTTCCCTCGCTTTCCGTGGTCGGTCTCCCCCAGAGCGCCGTGCGGGAGGGCAAGGACCGCGTCCGGGCCGCCCTCCATAACGCCGGGTACGCGCTCCCTCCCCGCCGGATCACCGTGAACCTCTCGCCCGCCGATGTGAAGAAGGAGGGAAGTGGATTCGATCTTCCCCTTGCCCTCGGGCTCCTCGCCGGCTCGGGCCACCTTTCCGACACCGCGATCGAGGGGTACGCCTTCCTGGGAGAGCTGGGGCTGAGCGGGGAGCTGCGGCCGGTGCGCGGCACCCTCCCCGTTGCCGCGGCCTGCCGGAGAAACGGCGTCGGGTCTCTCGTCGTGCCCAGCGCGAACGCGGCGGAGGCCGCGGCGGGAGGGGGACGGCTGGAGGTGATCGGAGCGGAGACACTGGCGGAGGTGGTTGGGCACCTCCAGGGGTCGGCCCGGCTGGCCTCCGTGGAAGTCGACGTCGAGGAACTCCTGCGGGGGGTTCCGCCCGACGGGGCCGACCTCGCGGAGGTCCGCGGTCACCCCGGTGTGAAGCGGGCGCTCGAGGTGGCCGCCGCAGGAGGACACAACCTCCTCTTGCGAGGGCCGCCGGGCTCCGGGAAGACGATGCTGGCGCGCCGGCTTCCGGGGATCCTGCCGCCCCTGACCCACCAGGATGCGCTCGAGGCAACCACGATCCACTCGGTCGCGGGGCTCCTGCCTCCCGGCCAGGGACTCCTGCACCACAGGCCCTTTCGCGCCCCTCATCACACCGTGTCCGCTGCGGGGCTCGTCGGCGGGGGAAGTCCCCCGAAGCCCGGCGAGGTGAGCCTCGCGCACCACGGGGTCCTCTTCCTCGACGAGTTGCCCGAATTCTCGCGCTCCGTTCTCGAGACGCTGAGGCAGCCGCTCGAGGACGGATGGATGTCGCTGGTGCGGGCGCGCTACCGGGTTCGCTTTCCCGCTCGGGTCACCTTCGTGGCGTCGATGAACCCCTGTCCCTGCGGCCACCTCGGGGACCCCCGGCGATCCTGCACTTGCGACCCGACGCAGGTGAACCGCTACCGGTCCCGCATCTCCGGACCCCTCCTGGACCGCATCGACCTGCATGTGGATGTGCCGGTGATTCGCTACCGGGAGTTGATGGACCAGCCGGGGGGGGAATCGTCAATCGCGGTGCGAGAGCGGGTCACGCGGGCCCGTGGGTTGCAGCGCAAGCGGTGGGGCGTGGACCGGTATGAGGGGAGCCGAAGACAAGCTGCCTACTGGAACGCGGCGCTCCCTCCGACCGGGGTCGAGCGTTGGTGCCGTCCGCGCCCGGCGGGGGAGCGCCTGCTCGAGGATGCCGCGGACCGGCTCGGGCTCTCGCCGCGGGCGATCCACCGGGTTCTCAAGGTGGCGCGGACGATCGCGGACCTCGAGGGATCCGAGGGGGTCGGGGAGGTGCATCTGGCCGAGGCGGTGCAGTATCGGGGCGGTTGACGGGGCGCGAGAAGGAATGGTGTTGTACTATTCCATCTGGCTGAGGTCGAGGTAGAATCGTGTGTGGCGATGGCGAAGGAGCATGGGATCTATGCGTACGACGCGTACATGTTGGAATGCGCCCGGCGATATCGCACTCCGTTTCTATCCCTCGACGGCCCACAGCGCGGCATCGCCCGGAAGCTGGAGATCGAAGTTCTCAAGGTGCCAACATGAAAGTCTATACCTACTCCGAAGCACGCCAGCGACTGGCCAAACTCCTGGACGAGGCGCGGGAGGCTGGTGAGATCCGGATCAAGCGACGGGATGGAAGCGAATTCGCCCTCCGTCCGGTCCGTCGCGGAGCTTCTCCGCTCGCAGTACCCGGTGTTGATGCGGACGTGACCCGAAACGACATCCTCTCGGCAATCCGGGAGTCTCGGGAGCGCGGCCCACCGTAATGAGTGGCTGCACCTG
>SLFU01000030.1 GCA_007124095.1 Gemmatimonadota bacterium | reverse complement strand
TCGAGGCCGCCGACGGGGTCGAGGCCCTGGAGGTGTTCGAGGCACACCGGGATCGGATCCGTGCCGTGCTGTGCGACGTGACGATGCCCCGGATGGGGGGGTGGGATACACTCACGGCCCTCCGCCGGATCGATTCGGAGATTCCGGTCATCCTCACCAGTGGATATGAGGAAGCGAGCACTCCCCCCGGCGATTACCCGAGCCGGCCCGATGCTTTTCTGGGCAAACCATGGCAGCTCGAACAGCTGCGGGATGTCCTGGTAAAGGTGGTTGAGAGCCGGGGCGGCAGCCAGAGCCTCGGCCGGTTGGAGTAGAGCGCCGCCGCCCTCGCCTCACCCTGCCGGCTTCCCCCCGGTCGCCAGGTACTCCGCGAAGTCGTCGGGGAGTTGGCTCTTCAAGATGGCCTTCCGGGCCCGCTCAAGGTCGTACTCCACCCGGACCACCACCACCGTCGGCTCCTCGGCTCCGAAGTCCAGGATTACGTAGCCGGCCCGCCAGTCTCCGTCCTTCGGGCGTCCCACCGAACCGGTGTTCACGAAGAGGACCCCCTCCACCTCCCGGTGCCAGGGATTGTGGGTATGGCCGAAGGCGATCACATCGCCGGAGCCCGCCCCCACCCGCTCGGCCATCTTCCGGCAGAAGTCGTCGGAGCGGCCCTCGGTCCAATAGAGGGTGTTCAGAGTCGGGGCTCCGTGGACCAGGATGAGGGTGGGGCCCGCCAGGTGGCCTCCCAGCGGTCGCACGTCCAGACGAAAGGGAAGGGTGCGGAGCCAGGCCGTCGTCTCCGGGGAGACGTGCTCCCGGGTCCAGGCGTAGGAGAGGTGGGAGAGCTCCTCCTGCCGGGGATCTTCGTAGCGGCAGCCGCAGTGCTTGTAGTCGGTGGCCGTCGTGGAATCGTAGTTTCCGGCGATGCCCGGGATCCCGTCCACCCGGATACGGTTCACCACCTCGTCGGGCCAGGGGGCGTATCCCACCAGGTCCCCCAGGTGGTAGACGGCGCCCACGTCGGGGCGGGCCTCCAGGTCGTCCAGGACGGCCTCCAGGGCCGGGAGGTTGGCATGGACGTCGGAGATGAGGGCGATCTTCATTGTGAAGCCTCGGGAACGAGGAGTACGGGTGATCGAATGCGGCCGATGACGTCCCGGCTCACGCTGCCCAGGGCCATCCGGCGGATGAGCCCCTTGCCCCGGCTGCCCATGACGAGGAGGGGCACATCGTCCCCGGAGGCGGCGTCCACGATCGCCTCGGCCGGCTCCCCTTCCCCCGCGTGGAGCACGGTCAGGTGCCGTCCCTCGCCCTCCCGGGCCAGGGCCCTGGCCACCGATGCCGCACGCTCCGAGGCCGGGGAGGAATCGGATGCCAGTAGGATGGGGCCATCCATCGGGCAGCAGAACGCCGCGAGGGGGGCTTCGGGGCCGTCGCCGTCGGGCTCGATCCGGAGGAAGAGCACCGGCAGGTGGGACTCTTCGAGCACCTTGAGCGTCACACTCCCCACGAAGGCCTCCCGGAGGCGGCTCCGGCTCCTCGACCCGATAAGGATGAGATCGGCCCCTACCTCTCGGGCCGCCCGCAGGATCTCCCGGGGCGGGTTTCCCGGGCGTACGGCGGCGGTGGCCGCGAAGCCCCGATTCCGAAGGTCGTCCGCATGGGCCTCGAGCGTCTCCCGGTACTCGTCCAGGTGGGCCACCGCCCCGGCCATCGGGTAGTCGACCGGCGCCACATGGAGGAGGGTGACGCGCCGGATCCCGAGAGCCCCGAGCTCCGGCGCACATCCCACCAGGAGATCCCCCGAAGGAGCCAGATCCACGGCCACGAGGGCGTGCTCGAACATCAGGTGGCCTCCGGTTGGAAGGCGGGGGAGTCCACGTCCCCGGGGAACTGGTCCCGGGTCACGTTCGCGATCTTGACCAGAAAGAGCATGACGGGCACCTCCACCAGGACTCCCACCACGGTGGCGAGAGCCGCTCCCGAGTTCAGCCCGAAGAGGACGATGGCCGCCGCCACTGCCAGCTCGAAGAAGTTGCTGGCCCCGATCAGGGCCGCCGGAGCCGCCACTGAGTGCTTCACCTTCCAGAGCCGGGCCCAGCCGTAGGCCACCGCGAAGATGAAGAAGGTCTGGATGGTGAGTGGGATCGCGATGAGCCCGATGTGCAGCGGGTTGTTCAGGATCACCTCTCCCTGGAAGGAGAAGAGGACAATCAGGGTGAGCAGCAGTCCGATCATGGTGACCGGACCCAGGCGCTTCAGGAAGACCCCGTCGAACCAGCCGATCCCCTTCCTCCGGATCAGCTCCCGTCGGACCACCACGCCAGCCGCCAGGGGGATCACGATGTAGAGCACCACCGAAAGGAACACGGTGTCGTAGGGCACCGTGATGTCTCCGAGCCCTAGGAGCAGAAGCACGATGGGGGCAAAGGCGAAGAGCATGATGAGATCGTTCAGCGCCACCTGCACCAGGGTGTAGGCCGCGTCTCCCCGGGTCAGGTAGCTCCAGACGAACACCATGGCGGTGCAGGGAGCCGCCCCCAGGAGGATTGCCCCGGCCACGTACTCCCGGGCGAGGCCCGCCTCGATGAAGGGGGCGAAGATCACCTGGAGGAAGAGCCAGGCGAAGAAGAACATCGTGAACGGCTTGATGAGCCAGTTCGTGACCAGGGTGATGGTGATGCCCCGCGGCTGCTTCCTCACGTTCAGGATGCTCCCGAAGTCGATCTGGACCATCATGGGAAAGATCATGGCCCAGATGAGAACCGCCACCGGGAGGTTCACCTGGGCTACGGTGAAGCGCGAAAGGGCCTCAGGCACCGCCGGAAGGAGCTGGCCGATGGCGACTCCAGCCCCGATACAGAGGGCGACCCAAATGGTCAGATAACGGCCGAAGAGGCCCAGGTTCTTGGCGTCGGACTCGGGGCGTGACTTCTTCGGACTCTGCGCAGGCGCTTCACTGGTCATGAGGAGGACGCGTCTTCGAGAACGGGCTCGAGAAGGAGCAGGTGGAGCCCTTCGGCTCCTACCGGGAAGGAGGCAAGCTGAGGGACCAGCGCCAACCGGGCCTCCTGGAGCATCGTCACCGGGCATTTCCCGCTGCAAGAAGAACCATGGCATCCAGAAGCTCACCGACCCGGCGAATCCGCTCTTCGTCGGCACAGTAGCAGATGTGGAGCCCGTCCACCTCGCCCCTGATGAGCCCCGCCTCCCGAAGGACCTTCAGATGCTGGGAAACGGTGGACTGGGCCAGGGGCAGGTGGTCCACGATGGCCCCGGCGAAGCACTCCCTCCGCTCCAGAAGGAAGCGGAGAATCCGGATCCTTGCAGGATGACCCATGGCCGCGGCCAGCCGGGCCAACTCCTCGTCGGGGTCAGCGGTGGGATCCACCGGCGGGGCGGGGGGACAGGCTCGCGGTGTCACCTGGAACTCCGGGGTGGCTGTGGGGGAAAGGGCTGGGCCCATAGCGACCGAGGTCGTTGATCGCAAATGAACGATATGGGAATGCTTCTGTTCCGGGAAGGCCGAAACAGAGCCCTGGGAAGGCGGAAACCTACCCCAGGACCCCGAAGAGATGTGAAGAGATGCGCCGGTGTCGTCGGCCCCGGCGATCGGGAGACGTCAGTGCATGACGTCCGCTCCCCTACCTCCGACTCCTTTGATGGCCTCGGTCAATCCGTTTTTCACGCGGCTACCCAATTGTCCTATTGGCATGCAGTTGTCTCCCTATGACAATAGAGACTTGGAGGCGGGATGGACCCTGGCCGAAT
>SLFU01000169.1 GCA_007124095.1 Gemmatimonadota bacterium | reverse complement strand
TCGGTGGGGACCCCGCCGAGGACCTTCTCTCCCAGGTGGAGACGGTCCTTCGGGAGATCCACCGAACGGTGAGCGGCCAGTTCATCTCCTCGAACCCGGACAACGGGCAGTACTACCTGGAAAGGCGAGCTCCGGACGGACGCCGGACAACCGATCCAGATCCACCGCGCCTCTTTCCGCGAGGGCCTCGTAGTCGGAAATGGAGGCATCGCCTCCGACCTCGACTGTGTCCCTGGTCGGCTCGGAGGCGACCGGCTCGCTCATCACGGAATCGACCTCGGGCTGCTCGGGCGCAGGCTCCACGATCATCGGTTCCGGAGACGCGCGGCGGCGAAGCCGTTCCCGAAGGCCCTCCCGCTGGTCCGCAAGCGCCCACTGTGTCTCAGCCACCCCATCGTCGGGGTCGGATTCCTCCGCGAGCGGCTCCTGCTCGTCGCTGACCACGACCGTGGCCGGTGCCTGCCTCTCCGGGCTCAGCGCGCCCTCTGGAAGCGGGATCACTTCCATCTGGGAGCGATCGGTGACCAACCGATCGGACTCGGGCAAGTCGGAGCTTTCCCAGGTGGGAGACCACAAGAGGAGGACGCCGTGGGCAGCCACGGCGACCATGATGGACCAGGAGAGCCGGACGTCCCACCGGGCCTTGAACAAATCATTCGCGTTGCGAATCTGCCAATCGCCGGGGTCTCCCCCCGGCACGCCAGTTCTCATGAGCCTCTCCAGAAGCGACGAGCACGTCGCATCGGCCGTTGGCCTCAACCCGGAGCGCGAGGCAGGTCGGACAACGACCCTCCCCGATATTTTCAGGCTAAAGAGCCCGAACTTTGGACGCAATGTTCTTGCTTCCAGGAACAGGTGGGCGACAGGATGGATGGGGAGCGCCGTTCCGGTGCGGGAGGCCGAGCCTCCCGCGAACTTCCTCGTCCGGAGCCAGGAGACAACTAAGTGACGAGCCGGTTCACAAGACTGATGGCGACGGTCTTCGTCGTAGGGCTCTTGGCCTGGCTCTCGGTCAAGACCCCCTCCTCGGGTCCGGGGATGTCCCCGCTCGCCGAGGGCGTGGATCCGGCGGGGACCGAGGAGTGGTCCGCCGGCTCCGAATTGCCCTGCGCGGTGCCCCTCGAATGGCGGCTTGCGCGTGTCGACGAGGGGTTCGAGTTGAGCCGGGACGAGGCCGCGGCCGCCGTGGAGGCGGCCGCCTCCCTCTGGGAAGAAGCGGCGGGCCTTCCACTCTTCAACTTCGCTCCGGAGGGCGGCCTTCCTGTTCGATTCGTCTACGACGATCGTCAGGCGAGGGCTCAGGAGCAGCGGCGGTCCGAGGCGGAGCTCGGACTGCGCGAGAGCGAGCTTGCGGCCAAGCGAGCCGAGATCGAGGAATGGCGGGCCGACCACGAGGCTTTGCTAGCGCGGTACCAGGCCCGCGTTCAGGACTTGGAGGAGCGGCTCTCCCGACACAACGTCTCCGTACGCCTCTGGAATGAGCGCGGAACCGTTCCGGAGGAGGTGAGGACTAAGCTCCACCGCTCCGAGGAAGCGCTGGAGGTGGAGCGCCACGAACTCGAACTGCGACGGCGCGAACTCGAAGAGGTCCAGCAGCGGATCCGGGCGGAGGAGGAGCGCTTCGGCCGGGAGGTCGAGCGGCGGAACCGCGAGGTCGAGGCGCTGGACCGGGCCTTCCCTCCCACCCACGTCGAATCCGGGACCTATCGGGAGGAGATTCGGACTCGGGGGGGCCGCGTGACCTTCGTCGAGCGGAAGATCGAGGTCTACAGGTTCGACGAACGGAGCGATCTCATCCGGCTCCTCGCGCACGAGCTGGGGCACGCCCTGGGGCTGGGCCACACGCCCGCAAGGGGGGCCGTGATGAGCGAATTCTACGACCGGCAGGAGGAGGTGGAGGTACCTCCGGCGATCCACCGGGCCGATCTCGAGCTCCTCAGAGCGCGCTGTCCGGAGCTGTAGGGAGAGGGACCCCGGCGGGTTCGTGGGCCGGATGCTTGCTCGCCTCGGGGTGGCGGGCGTATTGTGAGCATCCGAAGGATTCCGTTCGGGTGGGAGGGCACAGCCAGTGCTCTACACCGGGATGGCTCCAGAGTCCAGTCAGAACTGGACATCAGCAATTCTCCTCCATCTCTCGGGGAAGACCCCGATGGGCCCGACGGAATCCGTACGCACGATTCGCTCCAATCAGGAGCGGGAGGCCGAGGTGCCGGAATCCGGGCCGGATCGGGTTCTCATGGACCGCATACGCGATGGGGATAGGGAGGCGTACCAGACCCTTCTCGAGCGCTACTGGCCGCCCCTGGTGGTCTATGCGACAGGGATAGTCGAGGGCGAAGACGCGGCGAAGGACGTCGTCCAAGACGCCTTCATCCGGGTCTGGCGCCGGCGGTCCGATTGGACTCCAAGCGGCCCCGTCAGCGCGTACCTCTATCGAATCACGCGGAACCTCGCTCTGAATGCGCGGCGGGACCGGACGGCGGAGATGGGGCGAAGGGAAAAGGGGGCCCGCGATCTCCTTTCGGCCATGCCGAGGAACAACCCCCAGGATGAGCTAGCAGTCAGCTCGCTTCGCGAGGAGGTCGAGGCTGCCATTGCCGGGCTTCCGGACAGACGCCGGGAGGCGTTCGTACTCTCCCGGTTCCACGGCCTCTCTTATAGCGAGATAGCAGAGGCGATGGGGATCTCCACTCAGACGGTTGCGAACCAGATGAGAGCGGCCCTCGCCCAGCTTCGCCACGTACTCGCTGAGCATCTGGACGAGGTGGATTGACGGTTTACTTCCCCCCCTTCCTTCCCTGTAGGGGCAATGGTCGCTTTTCAATCCTCTCGATCTCCGCTTTTCGGGAAGCTTTTCCAAGCCCAGCCCGACTCGTCGAGCGTCTCCCCGGATGGTAGTGGTTTCTTGCCGGTCGTGTTACACCCACAGTCCGGCGTCTCGACCGGCCCCGGAACGCTGATTTTGACTTTGCTGAATAAGGCATACGAACCGATTCCATGGACGATCTGATCATCCGCGCCCTGCAGGGCCGAGCCGGCCCCGACGAGGAGGATCTCTCGCGCTGGCGCCGACAATCCGAGGCGAACGAACGCCGTTACCGCGCTCTCGCGCGCCTCTGGTCCGTGACGGAGGTGGCGAAGCCTGATTTCGAAGTGGAAACCGCCCCCGCTCCGGAGACACTGATCAGTGAGGTGGCGCGGGCCGGGGAGAAGAAGTCCGCTCCCGAGCTCCGGCCGGCCCCGAAACTCGAGCCCCTGCCCATGGTTTCCCGGACTCGACGATCCCGAGCACCGGTATGGCGGGCGCTCAAGGTCGCGGCTCTCGCCGCGCTCTTTGTACCCGTCGGGCTCGGCATCGGAGCCCTGCTCGACACCGGCGCGCCTGCTGCTCTCGATGTGACCGAGATCACGACGGGCAGCGGAGAGATGACGACCGTGACGCTGGGGGACGGGAGCAGCATCCGAGTTGGGCCGAGGAGCCGACTCCGCCTGAGTTGGGAAGGCTCGAACCAGGTCGGGTGGCTGGATGGGCGGGCATTCTTCGGAATCCAGGCGGATCCGTCCCGCACCTTCACGGTGCGGACTCCGCACGGGGAGGCTGCTGTCCTGGGTACCCGCTTCGAGGTGCGCTCCGAGGACGAGGAATTCCGCGTCCTCGTCGTGGACGGCAGCGTCAAAGTCTCCGCCGCCGAGGTGGAGGCGGAGCTTCGGGGGGGGGAAATGAGCGAGAGCCGGCCGGGTCAGCCTCCCTCCACCTCCATGGTCGACGACGTCCATGCACAGCTGGACTGGATGGGGAACGCGCTCGTCTTTCAGGCGACGCCTTTCCGCCGGGCGCTGGACGAGGTGGAGCGCGCCTATGGTGTAGACGTGATTTTGGAACGGCCTGCTCTCGGCGATCTCGCGGTCACCGCCACCTTTACCGACCAGGAGGTGGATGAGGTGATTCTGATCCTCTGTGAGATCGTAGGCGTCGATTGTTCAATGGAAAATGGTCTCGTTAGAGTCGGCTCCGGGGAGAGGCCGGCCGAATCTTCGTCTGGAGGACCTCGTCAATGATTGCGGTACGTCGTTGCGTTCTCACATTGTCCGCCTCACTTCACTCGCCCAGGAGGCTTTCATGAGTAGTCTGCGTGCGGTCCTAGGTTGTGCTCTTCTGCTGGCCGTTGCCGCGGCACCGGCGGCGGTCGAGGCGAGTCAGGATGCGAACGGGGCTATGGCGTCCTTGTCCATCACCTCCGAAGCGGAACCCGCGCTCCTTTCACTTCAGGCCGGACTGGAGGTAGTCGAGGTGCCCCTTTCAAAGGCACTCGACAAACTCCACACCGCGTCCGGGGTCCCCGTCGCGTACAGCCCGAGCTTGGTTCCCGGTACCCATCTCGTCACCTGCGAGTGTTCGGATGTGTCGGTGGCGGAGGCTGTTTCCACGTTGCTTTCCGGAACGGCCTTCGAATTCATAGTCGTCGGGGAGCAGTTGATCGTCCGGCAGCGACAGACGCCGAGGGTGGGGAACCCAAGCGTCGCGCTAGCGGTCGCCGACCTCTCCGAGTTCACCGTTCAGGGACCGGTGCTCCCCCCGGTCCCGAGGGCGCCCCGGCAGGGGACTATCTCCGGCCAGGTGCTGAGCTCACAGACCGGGCAACCCCTCGGAGCGGTCCAGGTCACGATCGCCGAGCTTGGGGTCGGAACCATTACCGATGGCTCCGGGGGGTTCACCCTCGAGAACATCCCCGCCGGCACGCACTTGCTCGAGGCATCTCTGATCGGATACCGCACGGCCTCCGAGGAGGTAGCGGTCCAGGCTGGTGAGATCGTCGAAGTGACCCTGACGATTACCCAGGCGGCGATCGGGCTGGACGAGGTGGTGGTCACAGGTGTGGCCGGGGAGACCCAGCGGCGGGCGTTGGGGCAGTCTTTGGCGCGCATCGGAGCGGCCGATATACAGGAAATAGCACCCGTTCGGGAGATGCAGGACATCTTGCAAGGGCGCGCCCCTGGCGCTTTCGTGCGGCAGGCTTCAGGCGTGGTTGGGACAGGCGCACAGATCACGATTCGAGGCCAATCAAGCCTCATGCTCGGTTCAAACCCCTTGATCTACGTCGATGGGATCAGAGTCGACAACACAACGAACGAGGGTGAGCCGAACGTTTCTCGGCTGGAGGACCTGAACCTCGGGGAGGTGGAGAGCATCGAGGTCATTCGGGGCCCTGCGGCGGCCACCCTTTACGGTACGGAGGCGGCGGCAGGGGTCGTCCAGATCATCACCAGGCGAGGCCAGGACGGGGCGCCACGGTTCGACTTCACACTCCGCCAGGGGACCATGTGGGTCCATTCACCCGCAGATAACTATTGGCAAGCCATGCGGCGCCTCGACGATGGAACGGTTGAAAGCTTCAACCTCTACCAGCGGGAAAGCGAGCTCGGTCACGACCCATTTCAGTATGGCCGCATACAAGCGTATCAAGCGCAGGTGTCCGGGGGAACGGATCTCATCCGCTATTTCGCCAGTGGCGGCTTCGACCAAGACCAGGGGTTCATGCGGCCGAACAAGCGGTCGAGGTTGGCTGCCCGCACGAACCTTTCCATCACCCCGACCGATGCGCTCACCTTCGACCTAAGCATGGGGTTGGTATCGAACGATATGGACCTTGTCGATACCCGTGGTACGATTCGGACCGTGGGCGGAGCGTTGTACCGAGGACGTGCCCACCTCTTGGATGGACCGACCCGGGGCTGGCCCATCCTGACCGCAGATGAAATGTACGATACGTACCGGCAGAATCAGGTGGCGGACAGGTTCACTGTGAGTTTCCAGACGAGACACCAACCTTGGGATTGGCTGGAGCAGCGACTGATCGTCGGGACGGACTTTTCGAAAGTCGAGCACACCAACTTGGTCCCATTCACTTCGGATGAAGGCCTTCGGAGCAGGCTGACTGCTGCACAGCGCGACGGCCAGGTCAGCAACAGTTTCCGGGACACGAAGAATGTGACGTTCGATTATGGTCTCACAGGAAGCCTCGAGGTGAGGGATGGGCTTACGAGTCGCACTTCTGTAGGGATGCAGTATTATAACCGAGCACGAAAAGTCAGGAGTGCGTCCGGGGAAGGATTTCCCGCACCGGGATTGTCCACGGTGGGCGCCACTGCCGAGCGGACATCAAGCGCGAGCTTCGTCGAGGTCTCGACCGTGGGGAGCTTTCTTCAGCAGGAGTTCCATTGGCAGAACCGAGTCTTTCTCACGGCTGCGGTCCGAGCTGACGACAATAGTGCGTTCGGTGAGGATTTCAGCTGGGTGACGTACCCGAAGGCGAGCATGAGCTGGGTTGTGAGCGAAGAGGATTTCTGGGATGTCGGCTGGGTGGATCAGTTCCGCCTTCGGGCGGCGTACGGAGCGTCTGGGCGTCAGCCGGACGCGTTCGCCGCGCTGCGGACGTTCTCTCCTCGCACGGGGACCGGCGATCGGGCCTCGGTCACACCCGGGGCGGCCGGGAACCCCGAGCTGAAGCCGGAGCGGGGCCGGGAGTTGGAGGTCGGGTTTGAAACCGCGCTCTTTTCCGACCGGCTCTCCGTCGATTTCACCGCGTATACGCAAACGACGGACGACGTCCTTCTATCCGTGAGCAATGCCCCATCCGGGGGGTTCCCCGGCAACCAGATCATGAACGCCGGGCGAGTGAACAGCAGAGGTTTCGAGGTTGACCTGATGGGCCAGGTCCGGCCGTCTCTGGGCCTCGAGTTCAACGTTAGCCGGAACCACAACGAGATCGATCATCTGGGCGGCATCGACCGAATTCTGCGCACTTCCCATACATCCGGGGTGATGGATGTTCCTGGGTTTGCGCCGGGCTCGCATTTCGCTCCGCTCGTCGTGTCTGCGGATCTCGACGACGACCTACGGGCCACGAATGTCATGTGCGATGGCGGGAGGGGGCCCTCGGGGATGGAACGGGGTGGGCCTGCAGTTCCCTGTGAGGAGGCTGGCAGGGTGTTCATGGGGAATTCAGTTCCGTCTTGGGAAGGCACTTTCGGAGCCACGTGGACTCCCATCGCGAATCTGAGCTTGAGGACATCGTTCGGTTGGGTTTCGGATGTGACGAAGTTCAACCAGAACAGGTGGGTGACGTGCACGAGTTACGTGCAGTGCGAGGAGAATGTCCATCCGGAGCGGTTCGACCCGACGGTCGTGGCGAACGTGCAGCTCGGTGGCGCGCAGGACCTCATCAACGAATTCTACGAGGATGCGAGTTTCCTGAGGCTCCGCGAAGTGTCCGCGCTGTACCGTCTCCCAGATGACTTCTTGGGAATGGGCACCAGAAGGACGAGCATCTCGGTCGGAGCCCGGAACCTGTGGACCTTGAGCTCCTACTCCGGGGGTGACCCGGAAGCTATGTCAGTGGGCGCCGATACCGTCGGTCGAATTGATGACATGGGAGGGGTTCCCCAGCCCGTTCAGTTGACGCTGACCCTGAGAGCGGGCTATTGAGCGGCAGGTGCTCGGCTGCCGATCTGGAGGGGGATGCGCGCGAGCGAGACCCCTTGAGCTCGAGCATGCTCGCTGCCGCGGCCCCGACCATGTCGCTCGTTGATCGCAATCTTCCAAGGAAGGGTGACAGAGTTATGAGGAACCAATCAAAAGGGACGGCCGCGAGGGGGAACGTGTTCCCGGCGCTGCTTGCCATCTTGGTGTTCGTGGCTTCCGCCGGAGGCTGTGACCAACTGCTGGATGTCGATCGACCGGGTGAGATCCTGGCTTCGGACCTGCAAGGTCCGGAGAATGCGGAGCTCCTGGCCATGTCCGCGTACTCGGATTTCGAATGCGCATTTGCAAGATACATCGTCACCCAGGGGACGTTCGCGGAGGAGATGTATACGGCGAGCCTCGGCTCGGCGGATTGGCCGCT
Organism: Gemmatimonadota bacterium; assembly: GCA_007124095.1. Lineage (GTDB taxonomy): Bacteria > Gemmatimonadota > Gemmatimonadetes > Longimicrobiales > Gaopeijiaceae > SLCK01. The sequence continues at coordinate 5,679 of SLFU01000169.1, read as the reverse complement.
GGGCCAGCGGCACCTGACAGACCGGTTGCCATTCGGGACCGGTAGTTGCACGACCAACTACGGCCTATACGTACCCTTGTCGACCGCTCGGTGGTCGGCGGACAATGTCCTGACGAAGCTAGATGGTGATTGGGCCGGGACGGACATCCCTGACCGCGAAAATCTACGGGCACGGGTCGCCACAGTCGCGGGCTACTCCCTCACCTTGATGGGTGAATCGATGTGCTCCGCAGCCATCGACGTGGGTCCCGAGATGTTCCCGGCCGATCTCTTTGCGGAGGCGGTCGATCGACTTCAGGTTGCGGTGAGTGCGGCTACCGATCCGCAGATCCTGAACTGGGCACGTATTGGGTTGGGGCGAGCCCTCCTTAATGCTGGCGACGCTCAGGCCGCAGCGAATGCGGTTCGAGACGTACCCGAAGGATTCGTTTATGAAACGAACCACTCCAATGCGACACCCGTGCGACGCAATCATGTCTTTTGGACGGTGACTCAGGCTCGCAACTCACCTATTGCGACGGCATACGTTGAGCGAAGAGAGTGGGAAGGTGTGCCAGACCCCCGAGTGCCGCTCGCCGAGCCGAACGGCCAAATGGGCACCGATGCGTTGGTTCCCTTCTGGAATCAGCTCAAGTATGAAGACGTGAGCTCTCCGATTCCCGTCGCCCGCTGGGAAGAGGCGCAGTTGATCATCGCAGAAGCCGAGGGCGGAGAGACTGCCGTGGGGATTATCAATGACCTACACGAGCGTGCGGGGCTTCCCCCCTATGATCCCACGGTTCATTCAACGGCGGGTCCGTACGATGAGATCACGAACATGATCATCGAAACAAGGCGCCGCGAGTTCTTCTTGGAAAGTCATCACCTCGGAGATCTTCGTCGGTATGAGCTCGAGTGGGCTCCGGCCGCAGGGACTTCGTATCCTTGGACCGGGGGAGGAACCTGGGGGCCTGACCGGTGCTTCCCTCTTCCGGCCGCGGAGCGAAACTCGAATCCAAACATTAGCTGAGAGATAGTCTGTAGCTAGTTTCAAGGGCCCCAAGCTCAAGGGGGCCCGGAGTTGCCTCGACTATGCGAGGCTCAGCATAGTCGAGGCAGCTCCAAATGTTCTTCCGCCGGATGGAGACCCAGCGTTCGTTGGCGGTGCGGCTCACCAGAGCCCGCAGTCAGGAGGTTGGCTCGACCGCACCAAGGCTTTCCCATGGCCAAGCTCACGCGGCAGCCCTTGTCTCATGGAACTCGCGGGTACCTCTGTCACCTTCCGGTCACGCGCTCGCCTCGCACCCCAGCCGGGGCGGTCCAGTGGGGAGTCAGGCAGCCATAGACGGTACTCTCACGAAGAGTCTAGGGTTCGGGGAACATGAACTTCCGCAGGAGGGTCAGCCATGATCAGTAGGCCCGGTGTCTTGGGATGTCTACTTTCCTTTGTTGGCGGCGTTCTCCTGTGGGGTGGCGCACCGCCCGCCTTACACGCACAGGAGGTCGTCCTGGTCGCCGCCGGTGATATCGAATGGTCTCGGATGGTCAGGGAGCCAGTGGCCTACTCTGTTCCGGGTACTACCGAGGTCGAGATGGAGGTGCGTGGGGTCGGCGAAACCCGGAGTTGGATCACCGTGCCTCACCTCAACCTGCCGGAGAACCGGGAGGAGATTGCGAGGAGGAGAGGCACGACCGAGCTCGACTCTCCCAACGCCCATCACCTGGTTTCCATCGAATACGACCTTCCCGCATTCAGTACAGTGGAAGAGGAGATGAGGTATCCCTTTGAACGGATCCGAGAGGTGATCCAGGGGGGAGACATAGCCTTCGCGAACTTGGAAATGCCGCTCTCGGCCCGGGCTCGTCCAACGGGAGCGTTTGTTGGGGATCCGGCCTTCGCCCCGGCCTTGGAGTGGGCCGGTTTCGACGTGGTGTCATTTGCGAATAACCATTCCTTCGATGGGGAAGAAGTGGGGCTGTTGGACACAATGGAGCATTTGGAGCGAGCGGGTGTGGGGTGGATCGGTGCGGGACGAAATCTGGAGGATGCGCGGCGGCCGCACATCATCGAGCAGGATGGCGTGAGGATCGCGTTCTTGGGATACGCCCGGAGCATCAACTGGATCGGGACCCGTGGGTTCGCACAGCCGAACCGTTCCGGTGTGATGCCGATGGATCCTCTTCTGATCCGAGAGGACATCCGTCGGGTGCGGGATCAGGTGGACCTCGTGGCTCTTTCGTTTCACTGGGCGGTGGAGAACTCGGTGGACACGCACTCGGAGGCGAGAGAGTTCGCTTACGAGATGATCGACGCCGGTGCGGATATGATCCTCGGCCACCATCCCCATGTGCCTCGCGGGGTGGAAGTGTACAATGGGGGGGTGATCTTTTACTCCCTGGGTAACCTGATTTTTGGACACAATCACACATACTGGGGCGACGGCTACGCGGCGCGCCTGACACTGACACCCGACGAGATTCGGCAGGTGGAACTGATCCCGATCGCGGGCGAGGGCCAGGACATGGCTCAGCCCTATGCGCTGGAGGGGGAGCGAGCCCAAAGGGTTCTGGAGCTCGTTCAGGAGCTGAGCGAGGACCTGGATACGCAAATGGACATCGTGGGAGACATGGGGGTCATCCGTCCTGCGGTAGTGGACAGGGATCCCTGATGCTGATGATTGAGACCCGGGTCTGCTGTAGGGTCTGACGGTTGAACACATTATGACTATTCGCTGGAGGGATTGGGGCATGATCGATTCCCACCATACGAAGAACTCTCCGCTGTTCATGACGACACTGCTCGTCACTCTTGCCGGGGGCGTTTTGGTGGTCCCCTCGGCAGATGCGCAGGAGGTCTCTCTTCTTGCTACGGGGGACATCGAGTGGAGTGTTCCTCAGCACGGTCCAGAGCCGGGGATGGGGACAGTGCTGGGTTATCCGCCGCCGCCAGCGTACACCCTCCAATCGGAGGTGGAGGAGGTGTTGAGGGTTCGTGGGGAGGCACAGTCCGAAACCTGGACCGTAGTTCCATTCCTGAATCGGCCGGAGGCTCGCGGCGAGATCAAGGAACGGTTGGGAAGGGAGGTCCTCGATTCCCCGGGTGCGCACACACGAAGCTCTATAATCTATCCCGTGGCGAACGAGTGGTCGGGCTTCGATTCGGTCGAAGATCAGATGCGCTATCCGCTCCGAGGGGTGAGGGAAATCGTCCGTGGGGCGGATGTGGCGTTCACGAACCTGGAAATGCCCCTGTCGGATCGGGCACGCCACACGGGGGCATTCATGGGACGCACGGCGTTCGCCGACGCGCTCCGCTGGGCGGGATTCGATGTGGTATCCATTGCGAACAACCACGCGTTCGACGCCATGGAGACGGGTCTCTTGGACACGATGACATCGCTACGGCGAGCGGGTGTGGGGTTCGTGGGAGGGGGAGAGAACTTGGAAGAGGCCCGAAAGCCGCACATCGTGGAGGTGGACGGGATTTCGATTGGCTTCCTCGCCTACACTTGGTCCGTGAATTTGGTGGGCGCGTGGGGTTTCCCCGGTCCGGACCGGTCGGGCGTGATGCCCCTCGATCCCATCCTCATCGAGGAGGACATCGAGCGGGTGCGTGCGGAGGTGGACTACGTAGCCCTGTCGTTCCACTGGGCGGTGGAGAACTCGATGGACACCCACCCCGAGGCCCGAAACTTCGCGCATCGGATGATCGATGCAGGGGCGGACCTGATTCTGGGGCATCACCCGCACGTGCCCCGAGGGGTGGAGGTGTACGATGGTGGGGTGATCTTCTACTCGCTGGGCAACCTGATCTTCGGGCATAACCACACCTATTGGGGCGATAACTATCTCGCGCGCGTCACGCTCACCCCGGAGCGAATCACCGGGGTGGAAGTCATTCCGGTCGCCGGCGAGGGGAATGACATGTCGCAGCCGTATCCCACGGAAGGAGCTCGAGCCCAGATGCTCCTTCGAAAAGTGCAGGAACTCACCGCCGCCTTGGACACGAACATGGAAATCGTGGGCGATGTCGGTGTGATCCGACCGTAAAGGCTGAAAGTGGAAGAGTGGGACACCCTAGAGCCGTGAACCTTTGAGGAGCGATACCATGACGCGAGAGGCCCCGGCCGTCATTTTGATTCTCCTGTTCGCTCTAACAATTTCGGCGTGCGAAGTAACGGACAATCCCTCCGAGGCGACGGCATCCGAGGCGGCGGGGGAATACGATCTGGTCATCCGGAACGGAAAGGTGCTGGACGGAAGTGGGGCCCCCTGGTACCGCGCGGACGTGGGAGTACAGGGGGAGCGAATCGTCGCAGTGGGGGATCTGGCGAACGCCGATGCCGGACGGACGATCGATGCGTCCGGACTCTACGTTGCTCCCGGGTTCATCGACCTACATTCCCATGCCGCGCCAGGCCTTGCGACCGAGGAGTTGAGCGTGGCTCACCCGTTGCTCGCACAGGGGATCACACTCGTCGTGGTGAACCCGGATGGGGGTGGCCCGGCGGATCTGTTGGATCAGGAAGGCGAGCTCATCGAGCACGGGCTGGGTGTGAACGTTGCCCAGTTTATAACGCACGGGGCAGTTCGCGGAGCAGTGGTGGGGATGGAGGACCGGGCACCCACGGGTTCGGAGCTCGAGGAGATGCGGGAGCTCGTCCGAACGGCGATGGAGCATGGAGCCGTGGGGCTGTCGAGTGGACTCTTCTCTGCACCGGGGAGCTTCGCCGAAACCGACGAATTGATCGAGCTGGCGAAGGTGGCGGCTGAGTACGGGGGGTTCTACAGCAGCCATATCCGGGACGAATCGAACTATACCGTCGGCGTAGTGGCCTCGGTGGAGGAGGTGATCGAAATCGCCCGCGAAGCCGGCCTCCCGGGGAATGTGACCCATATCAAGTCGTTGGGCCCGCCGGTGTGGGGTAGCTCGGTCGACATCATTGAAAGGATCGAGGAGGCCCGGAGGGAAGGGGTGGAGATTTGGGCCGACCAGTACCCATATGAGGCCTCCTCCACCAGCCTCACTGCAATGCTGATTCCGAGCTGGGCTCAGGAAGGAGGTCAGGAGGCGCTGGACCGGCGTCTGGACGAACAGGACGAGCGGGAGCGGGTCCGGGAGGCGGTGCTCGAGAACCTAGAGCGCCGAGGCGGAGCGGGGCGCCTTCAATTCGCCCGGTACGAGGACGATCCGACGATCGAGGGGAGGACGCTGGCCGAGCTTGCGGGCGAACGAGGAGTGGACCCTGCCGAACTGACGATGGACCTCGTCCACGGCGGTGGGCCGGGGATGGTATCCTATAACATGGACTCGGACGACGTACACCGCTACATGCGCCAGCCCTGGACGGCGACCTCTTCCGATGGAGGCCTTCCCCGCATGGGCGAGGGGGTGCCCCATCCCAGGACCTACGGCGCCTTCCCCCGGAAGATCCGCACGTACGTGCTCCAGGAAGACGTGGTCGACCTCGCTACGGCGATCCGGAGCATGACCGCCCTGCCCGCCGCTATCATGCGACTCCAGGATCGAGGCCTCATCCGGGAGGGGAGCTATGCGGACATCGTCGTTTTCGATCTGGACCGGCTCCGGGATCACGCCACATTCGAAGAGCCGCACCAGTTGTCGGAGGGAATGATTTACGTTCTGGTGAACGGTGAGTTGGCGGTGGACGGAGAGAACTTCACCGATGCGCTTTCGGG
>SLFU01000020.1 GCA_007124095.1 Gemmatimonadota bacterium | reverse complement strand
TCACTCACGCTGTGACGGTGGTTCACATGCGTCGTGTCCTGCTGAATGATGGGCCCGTCGTCCAGCACGGCGGTAGCGTAGTGCGCCGTCGCGCCGATCAACTTCACCCCCCTTGAGTATGCCTGGTGGTAGGGCCGCGCCCCGGCAAAAGCGGGCAGGAAGCTGTGGTGGATGTTGATTACCGAGCAGCCGCAGGTCTCCAGAAAATCCTCCGAAAGCACCTGCATGTAGCGGGCGAGGATCACCAGCCGCACCCCGTGCTCGCGAAGAATGGAAAGCTGCCGTGCCTCGGCCTCCGCCTTGCGTGAGCGGTCCACCGGCACATGGTGAAACGGGATGCTTTGATAGCGCGCATCCGCTTCGAGGTCGGCATGGTTCGACACGATGCACGCGAGCTTGCCGTGGAACTCGCCCAACCGCCAACGCGCGAGGAGGTCGTGAAAGCAGTGCGGAAACTTCGAAACGAAGAGGGCCACAGGAGGCAGCTCCTCGGTCCATACCGCCTCCACCGTCATTCCGAGCGAGCGTGCGAACGCGGCAAACGACGCCGCTTCCGCCTCCCCGCCGTTCGCCGGTGTCCACTCGATCCGCTGGAAGAACACCCGCGCTTCGTCGTCGCGGTGCTGGTCCGCGTGCAGGATGTTCCCCCCGCGTTCGTAAATCCACCCGGAGGTCCGCGCCACCAGCCCCGGCTGGTCCGGACCGTACAATAGCGCCACAACAGAGGCGGATTCGTTCGGCGCATGGTTTGCGCTCATCGGCCTGCTACGAATCTCCATCGTCATTCCCTGATAAAGGTTCCTCCGTAGCGCCTTCCTCGCGCAGCTTTCCGTCAAGGAAAACCGGCTCGGCTCCGAGCCTGGGCTCCGAGCCCAGGTTCACGGCCCAGGTTCACTGCTCAAGTTCACGGGCCAGATCACGGGCAAGCTCACGGCTGAAGATGCCCAGCTCAACCCGCGCACCCCCGAAGTCGGCCCTTCCTCCTGCGACCGCGCCCTCGAAGGAGGTAGAATATAGGCTGGCGCGCCGGTGGGCGGAGGGTCCCATACACGACCCCCGCGAGCACCGCCGAAACTTCACCTCTTCCCGATGTGTTTAGGCTATCGAGGATCAACTCGACGCCAGGATCCCGGACGAAGTAGAAGCATGCCCGCGGCCCCGGCAACCGTCCAACGGACATGTTCGTGGGCGAGAGCCCCCGGAGGAAACCACATATGAGCCCCATCCAGACCGAGCACCTCGACGCCCTCATCATCGGGACCGGCCAAGCGGGAAAGCCCCTGGCCGGCGCGTTCGCCGAGGCCGGGTGGCGCACCGCCATCGTAGAGCGGGACCGGGTCGGGGGCACCTGTGTCGTCCGGGGATGCACACCCACGAAGACCATGGTGGCCAGCGCCCGGGTGGCCCATCTGGCTCGGAGGGCCGGGGACTACGGGGTGCGGACGGGAACGGTGTCCGTCGATATGGAGGTGGTCCGGCGGCGGAAGCGGGACATCGTGGACTCGTGGAGCGAGGGCAGCCGCCGGGGAATGGAGCGGCACGACAGCTTGGAGCTCATCATGGGCGACGCCCGCTTCGTGGACGAGCGTACCTTGGAGGTCGCGCTCGAGGACGGCGGGGTCCGACACCTGGAGGCGGATCGGGTCTTCCTGAACACCGGCGCTCGCCCCCGGCTTCCCCCGGTGAAGGGGCTCGACGGGGTCCCCTTCCTGGACTCCACGTCGGTTATGGAGCTCGGCCGAGTCCCGGAGCATCTCCTGGTGCTGGGCGGGGGGTTCATCGGGCTGGAATTCGGCCAGATGTTTCGTCGATTTGGTGCCCGGGTCACGGTGGTGCAGGCGGCTCCCCACCTGGTCCCCCGGGAAGACGAGGATGTCTCGGAGGCGATCCGGGAGATCTTCGAGGAGGACGGGATCCGGGTGCTCACCGAAGCCACGGCGGTGGGGGTCGAGGCTGACGGGAGCGAGGTGATCCTCCGCGTGACGTCGTCGGAGGGAGACACCGAGGAGCTTCAGGGCAGCCATATCCTGGTGGCTGCGGGTCGGATGCCCAACACCGACTCCCTGGACCTGTCCGCGACGGGGCTCTCGCCTGACGAAGAGGGCTTCGTTCCGGTCAACGACCGCCTCGAGACGTCCAGGGAAGGGATCTGGGCCCTGGGCGACGTGAATGGCGGACCGCCCTTCACCCACACCGCCTATGACGACTTCCGCGTCGTCCGGGAGAATGTCCTGGGCGAGGGTGGCGCCAGCCGGGCGGGACGGATCGGTACATACAGCCTCTTCATCGATCCCCAGCTCGGCCGGGTGGGGCTCACCGAGCGGGAGGCCCGGGAGGCGGGACACGACGTGCGGGTCGCAACGCTCCCCATGAGTCGCGTGGCCCGGGCCATGGAGATGGACGAGACCCGGGGCTTCATGAAGGCGGTGGTGGATGCCGAGACTGACCTAATCCTGGGGGCGGCGATTCTGGGCGTGGAAGGGGGCGAGGTGGCCGCCGTCCTCCTGGCGGCCATGCTCGGTGACCTGCCCTACACCTCGCTCCGGGACGCGGTGATCGCCCATCCGACGCTCGCCGAATCACTGAACAACTTGTTCGGGACCCTCGATTAGGGTCTGCTCCTGACGCCTGGACCGTCCCGCTGCTCCGCCGAGGCGTAGGACGCGTCGATGTCCACATGGAGGATGCACCGAATCATAAGCGCGCCTCGGCCATTTCCCTCGTCAGCTGCTTTAGGCGTTCTACGTCCTCGGGGGACCAATCCTGGGGAGCGCTTACCGCCATCCAGGCATCGATGTAGTGCTCGGGGGCGTAAACGTGCCCGTAGCCCAGGGGCGCCGTGTCCCCCGCACCCATGTCGACGGCAAGCTGGAGGAAGGTCACCACCGGATACCACCGCAGCTCCGGGGAGACGTCGGGTCCGCGTGGTTCGTGCATCCACTCCGGTTGCCGGTAGAGCGACTGTTGCTCGAAGAAGGTGATCGGATCGCTGGCATACTGAAGGTAGACGATCCGGATCGGGCCCCACTCGGCACCGGGTAAGTCCAGGTGGTTCTCCTGGTTGGTGAATCGGATGATCGAGCCGTCCCTGAACCGGGGAAGCCACGCGGGTGAATCGGGCCGGCGCTGAGCCGTGATCGTCCGCCAGTTGACCCCCTGGAAGGGCGGACCACTCCAGAGGGCGCCCGCAAATGGATCGGCAATCACGTCATAGAAGTCGGCGGCCCGCTCGGAGTTGAGCGCCCCGAGACTCAATCCATGAAGATAGAGGTCGGGTCGATCATCCCTGGGGAGCGCAGTCCAGTGTCCGTAGATCTCCTGGAAGACCGCTCGTGCCGTGTCTTCCCCGTACTCCGGCTCGACGAGGAGAGACAGCCAGCTCGGGAGATACGAATACTGCACGGCGACGCTGGCCATATCCCCGCGGTGCAGGTACTCCAGGGTATCGAGGGCGTTGGGATCCACCCAGCCGGTGCCCGTCGGAGTGACGAGGACCAGGAGCGAGCGCCCGAAGGCGCCCACCCTCTCCAGCTCTTCGAGCGCCAGGCGGGCCCGCTCTTCGATCGTCTCCGCGGAGTTCAGACCGACGTACACCCGGATGGGCTCGACCAGCGGATGGATGGGCTCAGGCCCGAAGAAGTCCTGCAAATCCGTGAGCGTGGGCCCCGCCGAGACGAACTCGCGCCCGCGCCGTCCAAGGTCATCCCAGGCCACGAGCGATGCCGAGCTCCCGGTCCGCCCAGGATCCGTGGGCTGTGCGAACTCCGGCTCGATGCGGGCGTC
>SLFU01000106.1 GCA_007124095.1 Gemmatimonadota bacterium | reverse complement strand
GGGACGAGCATGAGAGACGAGCAGCGCGCGGCCCTGGCCCGGAAGGTCGTGGAGGCCCGGTTCCTCCTCGAAGAGGAGGTTGGGCAACAGCTCGAGGGCGTCTACAACATCCTCGAAGACGGGACGATCGAGGAGACCGCGCCGGGAGATCCCATCATCCGAGCGAGGTTGATCGAACTCACAGAGCACCTCGGCGCCACCGAGCCGTCAGCGGCCGCTGCGGTCGCCCGCGCGAAGCGGGAGCTTGCGTTCACCACTCTCAATCGATTCGTCGCCCTCAAGCTGGCGGAGGCGAGAGGGATCGTGCGCGAGTGCGTCTCCAGCGGGCTCGATTCGCTGGGCGTCCGAGAGTTGGCGGATTGCGCCCCAGGGCTTCGTCCAGCCTTCGAGGATCAAGGATACCGGCTGCTCCTCGAGTGCGTCATGGACGAGATCTCACTGGAGGTGGGAGGACTCTTCGACAGGAGAGCCCCTGCCGGTCTGGTGTGGCCTCGTCCCCGCACGCTCCGTCGGCTGCTCGAGATCCTGAACGACGGGTCGCTGGAGCCGGTCTGGGATAGCGATGAGACCATCGGCTGGATCTATCAATACTTCAATGCCGATGACGTGAAGGAGATGCGGGATGCGTCGAGCAAGGGACCCCGCAACAGCCGGGAGCTTGCGGTTCGGAATCAGTTCTTCACGCCGCGCTACGTGGTCCAGTTCCTGACCGACAATACGCTCGGGCGCCTCTGGTACGACATGAGAGGCGGTGATACGCATTTGACCGAGGAGTGCGCCTACCTCGCTCTTCGACCTGAGGAGACATCGGCGGGAACCTCGGGGCGTGCGCCGAAGGATCCGCGTGAGCTGAGAGTCCTGGACCCAGCCTGTGGATCAGGGCATTTCCTGCTCTATGCCTTCGACCTGCTCACAACGATCTACGAAGAGGCGTGGGAGTCCAGCGAGGTCACCTGGAGCGTGAGCGGCCAGACGCTCCGAGAGGACTACCCCGAGTTCGAGCAGCTCCGTGAGGCCATCCCGGCGTCGATCCTCCACCACAACCTCCACGGAATCGAGATCGATCCCCGCTGTGCCCAGATCGCCTCATTCGCCCTCTGGCTCCGGGCCCAACGGGCCTGGGAGGACATGGACGTACCGGTGGCTCAGCGGCCGGCGATCCGGCGGACCCGCATCGTGGTCGCCGAGCCGATTCCTGCCGACGAGAACCTCCTCCAGGACTTCCGGGCTGACCTCCGCCCGGTGCAGCTGGGTGAGCTGTTCTCGGAGATGATCGACCAGCTGAGGCTGGCAGGAGACCTCGGATCTCTGCTCCGGATCGAGCGGTCGATCGAGCAATCCGTCCAGAAGGCGCGGAAGGAGGCTGAACAGGGAACCCTCTTCGGAGATGAAGAGGGAGACCCGTGGAGCACTGCGGAGGAGTCTCTTCTCGAGGCGCTTCACCGCTACGCCGTCGAGGTCTCAAACGGCGAAGGAGGACTGAGACGCCGAATGTTCGCTGAGGATGCCGAGCAAGGGGTCGCTCTTATCGACCTTCTACGAACCCGGTATGACGTAGTGCTGATGAATCCCCCATTCGGAGAACCGGTGGAGACTTCTCGAAGGGAGTTCAAAAGCCGCTATCCGTCCGCTTCATATAACCTCCTCGCAGCGTTCGTGGAGAGGGGGTTAGAGCTTCTTTGCCGGGACGGCCTCTTGGGTGCGATCACTTCGCGGACTGTGTTCTTCGCTTCTTCATTCGAGACTTGGCGTAAAGACATCATTCTCGGTCTGGGAGAGCCATACCTCTTCGCCGATCTGGGCCACGGTGTCATGGACGATGCCATGGTCGAAGCGGCAGCGTATTGCCTGGTGAGGAGAGCGCCATGACGACCTTCTGCATAAGCGCACTCTCATCCCGGAGGAAAGACGAGACTCTACTGCGGGCTGTTCGCACTTGGCGAGGAGAGGCCGAGCCATCTGAATTGGCCATTTACGTTTCGTCGGACAAGTTTCGAGCTCTTCCCCGAGCAGTTCTCGCATATTGGGTGAGTGACGAGATCGTAAATCTGTTCTCCGCTGCACCAAAGCTGGAAGCAGAAGGAAGAACTTCCCGAGTGGGACTGCAGTCGAGTGACAACTACCGGTTCCTCCGGCTGCATTGGGAGATTCCGAAGGAGTCGATTCTCGATGCGAGCACCGGCCCCGATCCCGAGCATCACCAGGAACGGTTTCAGAACTGGTGTCGTGAAAAGACCTCCGACGGAAGCCGGTGGGTTCTATTTGCCAAAGGCGGGTCGTACTCACCGTTCTTGAACGAACTCCTACTTTGCATCGATTGGTTTGAAGACGGTCGTCTCCTCAAGACGTTTCCGCAGTCTAAGGTACAGAACGAACAATTCTATTTCAGAGCTGGTGTGACCTGGCCAGAGAGAACGACCAGTGGCTACTGCCCCCAACCTCTGCCTGCCGGGACGATATTTAGCGATGTAGGCCGGGGTACCTTCACCGATGATCCCAGACTACTTCCTCGCATCCTTGGACTCCACTCTACCCGGGTGTACGAGTACCTCATGGAACTCTTCGTGGGCTTGGGGGAAGACACGACGAGTGGGAGCGCCGCGCGGCACTACAGCAATGCGATCGTAGGTCTTCTTCCCTTCCCCCTGAAGCTTGAGGATCCGGGAATCGGTGCCGAGATTGGCGCGATGGCTTTGGAGATGGCTAAGATCCGAGGACGGCAAGCGGCACGCGAGGAGCATACGCTGCTCTATCAAGGAGCGTTCGACGGGGTCGGGATCTCCATTGAGGACATGGCCCGTCACCGGTACGACACCTACTTGGAAGAGGTGAGCGATCTCCTTCGCCTGTCCGCAGACCTCGAGTTGGAGGCTCGCCAGCTTCTTGGATTGTCGGAGAGGGCCAATGAGGAAGTGATCGAGGGAGTCGGACCACATCCAGAGCTTGATCTTCCTCGTGGGGAGACCGATGAGATCATTGATTCGGTTCAGAGACTCAGCAAGCTCTCCACTTCTGACCTTATCGACGAGGCGCTCTCCTCAGGACTGAGCAGTCGTTCCGTTACCAAAAAGACCTTCGTTGCAGACCGGCGAATAGAGGTGACTGCCCAAATTCTCCGGTGCTCGGCATCGAGCGTTGTGGATGCGATGAAGGACGAAGGCACTACACACCGGGATCTCCTCACAGGAGTCGCGGAGGATCTCATCTCCTGGGCTGTCGGCGTGGCATTCGGCAGATGGAGGCTCGCGCCGGAGAAAGACTCGTTTACCCCCTTCGCCCCGATCTCAACGACCGTCGAGCCTCCGCCCGAGGATGTCCCCGGCATTCTTGAGGTAGCATCGGAGCCAACGCTGGCACGCCCTACCGGGCCCTCATTGGTTGTACAAGTTCAGAAGGTGCTGGAAGCGAGATGGGGAGACAGTGGGCGAGACATTGAGGAAGAGGTCCTGACCCACCTCGGCCAGGATTCGTTGGCGGCCTACCTGACTTCCCCGAACGGGTTCTTCGAGGATCACCTCTCACGGTATTCGGCTTTCCGGAGAAGGGCTCCTATCTATTGGCCTCTCTCCACCTCCGATCAAGGATATGTGATCTGGGTTTACTGGCACCGTCTCAGCGCTGAGAGCCTCTTTCGGGTCCTGAGCGACCATGTCGACCCGAGGTTGAACGCCATCCAGAGGGAGTCAGCCAGGCTCAGCACCCTGGGCGATGGTGCCAAGATCCAAGGGCGAGTCAGTCTGCTCGAAGAGAGGCGAAGATCCCTGGTCGCCTTTCGTGATGAACTCAGTCGCCTCACAGAACTCCCTTATCAGCCAACTCGGGATGATGGTGTGGAGATCAGCGCCGCTCCGCTCTGGCGTCTCGTACAACACCGGGGATGGCAGTCGTCCCTAAAGAGCACTTGGGATCGGCTTGAGAAGGGCCATTATGATTGGGCGCACCTGGCAAGGGTCCTGTGGCCGGATCGCGTGCAGGGGGCCTGCCGCCAGGACCAGTCCCTCGCCATCGGACATGACCTCAAGGACCTTTACGAGGCTGGCTCCTGATGGGGGATCTCGGCAGCTACATGGCGCGGCGCATCTCGAGCGAGGTCGAGAAGCGAGGTGTTCTGGTTTGGTGGGATCCCGACCGGTCTTGGGAGGCGTGGGTTCGTCAGGTCGTCGGGCGAGACGCCGAAGCCGACGAGGCGGCCATCGATTCGGTGGAGCTCTCGGGCCTTCCGGTCAGACTGGTTCAGTTCGGGGGGTCGTACGTCGAGGTCGCGGACAACTGCGACGCGCTCCTTGGTGAGCAGCCTCAGCCGAACCTCTTGGTCTACATCGCGGGTGAGCGTCACGTCGAGGAACTCTCCCCGGTCCGAGAACTCGAATGCTACGGCGGAGACAGAACGGCGTTCCTGCAGGACCTCGACCGCACGGCACGGCAGGCATTCAAGAGCGCCGGCCTGCCGGACGCCCGCATCGACGAGCTGCTCAAGTCCGATTCGCTGACCTTCGAGTACCTCGACGGATTCCAGGCTGGTGGAGCTGACGACGCTTCTCCTCTGGCTCCGATCTTCGGCTCAGGCCGAGAAGAGGACGTCTTCGTCGGCTTCCTGGCCGACGGGCGCCGGCGGGGAGAAGTGGCCGAACGGGGGCTGCTTGGGGTCGTGCTCGATCTCGCGAATCGGAGCTTCGGAATCTCCATCGCCGAGCCAGGCGAGGCAGACGGCCTCGCCCGCAAGCTCGCGCGGGTGATCCTCATTGCCGAGCTGCGGGCTGATCTGTCTGCCCCAGAGCCCGTGGAGACCACTCAGGTGCCGAGGATGGCCACCGAAGAGGCCGTCAGTCGTGCGCGGGGGATCTGCCGGAGGCTCCGCACTCTGGAGCCGAGGGAGTATGTTCACCTGGCCTCTGCAGTGGAGGATGAGCTGGGGCTGTCCTCCGCCGACATCGATCCCCTCGCTTTGGGGTCGATCGACACCTTCTCATTCGAGGAGCGAGCGCTGCTGGCGCGCTGCGCCGAGATGATCGCGGAGGGCCAGACGGAGACGGCTCAGCGGCTGGTGGAGGAGCGTGGCTCTAGCTTCTGGACCTCCCTCGACCGCTTCCCCGACCGCCGAGCCGAATGGCAACTGCTCGGTGATCTGGTGGAGCTCGCGAGGCTGGACCAGGAGATCGAGCAAGAGCTCTCGGTTGAGCCGTCCTCGGTTGAAGACTGGCTCTCGGCCTACACCAGTCGCGAGGGCTGGCATCGAGCCGATCGGCTCTTCCGACACGTCCGGTCCCGGCTTACCCGGCTCGACGATACTGCGCAGCTGGAGTCGGCAGCCAACCCGGTGCTGACCGCGCACGATGAGCTGGTGGACCGAATGGGACGTCTCTTCATAGCCCGCCTCGAGCAGGACGACTGGGACGTCAGGGGAGCGCTGCGGCAGCGAGAGATCTTCGATGAGCACGTGCGAGCCCAAGGAGGCCCAGTCGCCGTCATCCTCGCCGACGCCCTCCGTTTTGAGATGGGATCTGAGCTGGCCCGCGTCCTCGAGTCCTCGGGGGCCACGGATCTTCAGCTCCAACCTGCGGTCGCGGAGATTCCGACCATCACGAGGGTTGGAATGGCAGCCCTTCTTCCTGGGGCCACGCGCTCCTTCGAGATCTCCCATGACGATGCCGGAGTCCACGGCGTCGTGGGCGGCACAGCCGCCCGTTCGGTGAGAGATCGGATGGAGCACGCCAAGGCGGAGGTGCCGGGGCTGGTGGAGACAACGCTCGACAAGCTCGTGTACGAACTCACCCGAAAGAAGGCCAGGGAGCTCGTGGGCGGCGCCCCCGTCATCCTCGTGCGGTCCACCGAGATCGATGCGGCGGGGGAGGTGCTGCCCTCCGGCCTCGCTCGACGGGTGATGGGCTCGGTCCTGGAGGACATCCGGAAAGCTGTCCTGCGCCTGGCCGAGGCGGGGGTGAGCCGTTTCCTCGTGGTATCGGATCATGGGCACCTCTTCAGCTTCCGCAGGGGCGACGAGATGACGATCGAAGCCCCCAGCGGGGGCCAGAAGATCGACCTTCACCGCCGATGCTGGATCGGTCGGGGCGCGAATACTCCCTCGGCCTGCGTCCGGGTCTCTCTGCGGGACCTCGGCTACACCAGCGAGCTGGACCTCATCACACCGAGGGGGGCTGCCGTCTTCTTGTCCGGTGGCGATCGGGCGTACCACCACGGGGGGCTCTCCCTGCAGGAGCTTGTCGTGCCCGCCCTGTCGTTTGATCTCGCGTTGGGAGGGGACGAGAAGGCGGCGAGTTCCGGCATCGCTCTCCAGCCGGCGGCAGACCGGGTGACGAACCGGATCTTCTCCCTCACGGTGCAGCGGACGGAGCTGGCCTTGGAGCCTCTCCGTTTGAAGGTCCTCGCGATCGGCCCGGACGGCCGGATGGCGGGCCAAGCCATGCACGCCACCGCCGGGTGGGATCCGGAGAGCAGGGTGCTGTCCCTCGGAGACGAGGGGCCTGTCTCCGTGGCCATCCAGCTCGATGATGATACTGTGGAGGAGCTACGGGTGGTCGCCGTGGAGGTCGGAACCGACCGGACCGTGAAGGACACGGAGCCGCTTCCCGTTCAACTCCTGAGGTAGGATGTCCGAAGCCACCGTCATGGACCCGCTCGATACCAAGGCCAACGACCTCTTTGCCGGGAAGGTCGTTCGGAAGGACCTCGTTCGGCGTGTGAAGGTAGGGGCCAACGTCCCCGTCTTCGTCCTCGAGTATCTCCTCGGAAAGTACTGCGCCTCGTCGGATCCTATGGCCATCCAGATGGGAGTGGACGTCGTCAACAAGACGCTGGCGGATAGCTACGTCTCCCCGGACGAGGCTGCTCTTGCCCAGTCAAAGCTCGAGCAGAAGGGGCGCCACACCTTCATCGACAAGGTCTCCGTCCGCCTCGTGGGCTCGGAGGACAAATACTGGGCGACCCTGGCGAACTTCGGCGAGAAGTACGTACACATCGGAGACGGCTTCGTGCGGAAGTACGCGCGTCTCCTCCAAGGGGGTGTGTGGGCCCAGCTCGAGCTGGAGTACTTCTACGACGAGTCCGCTACAGGGCGAAAGAGCCCGTTCATCATTCGGGACATGAAGCCAATCCAGCTTGCGTCCTTCGATGCCGACGAGCTGATCAGGAAGAGGTCGGAGCTGACGCGTGATGAGTGGCTCGACCTTCTGCTCCGCACCATCGGTATCGAGCCGGCCTACCTACTGAAGATCGCCGAGGATGACCCCGAGCAGGCTCTGCGCCTTAAGCTCCTCTTCCTGCTCCGGCTCGTGCCGCTCGTCGAGAGCCGCTTCAATCTCATCGAGCTCGGCCCCCGGGGCACCGGCAAGAGCTTCGTCTACAAGGAGCTCTCTCCCTACTCGATCCTCATCTCCGGCGGCGGGACCACGACGGCGAATCTGTTCTACAACATGAGCACCCAGCGCATCGGGCTGGTGGGGCTCTGGGATGTGGTGGCGTTTGACGAGGTGGCGGGAGTCGGATTCAAGGAGAAGGACGGCATCCAGATCCTGAAGGACTACATGGAGTCCGGTTCGTTCGTGCGGGGGAAGGAGTCCATCGCTGCGAGCGCGTCCATGGTTTTCGTCGGAAACATCGATAAGCCCGTCGAGACCCTAGTAAAGACGCATCACCTCTTGGAACCGCTGCCCGAGACGATGCAGGATCCCGCTCTGATCGACCGCCTGCACGCCTATCTTCCCGGGTGGGAGATACCGGTCACGGACTCGGCGATGTTCACGTCGAACTACGGGTTCATCATCGACTACCTTGCCGAGTTCTTCCACAACTTCCGGAAGCAGAACTTCACGGAGCTGGTGGATCGCCCCTTCGTCTTCGGAAGCCATCTCAGCAAGCGGGACGACACGGCGGTGAGGCGCTGTGTTGCGGGGCTGCTGAAGATCCTCCACCCCGACCAGGGGCACACCGATGAGGAGCTCGCGACCTACCTGTCGTTTGCGATGGAGATGCGTCGTCGGGTGAAGGAGCAGCTGAAGAAGATGCTGCCCTTCGAGTTCTCCAAGACCAGCTTCAGCTACATTGATCGCGAGAGCCAGCACGAGCACTTTGTCGGGGTGCCGGAGGAGGGAGGCCGCGACCTCGTCCCACAGGACCCCTCTCCGCCTGGCATGGTTTTCACAGCGGGCGTGGGAGGAGCCGACCGGAGGGCAGGGATCTACCGTATCGAGGTGTCCACCTCCTCGGGAAAGGGCAAGCTCAAGCTCGCAGGAACGATGGACTCTGAGCTGAAGGAGAGCGGCAAGCGGGCATTCTCGCACATCCAGACCCACCGCGCCGAACTCGGCGTTGCGCGGGAGTTCGGCACCCGGGATTTCTACGTCGAGGCCGTGGACCTCCTCGGTACCAAAATCTCATGCTCTGCCGGTGTTGCCTTCTTTGTCGCCTTCATCTCCGCGCTACGTGACGTCCAAATTCGTGGAGGCCTGCTGGTGGTGGGCGATTTGTCCATCCAGGGCAACATCAAGGGACTCCCAAGTCTCACGGAGATGATGCAGATCGGTCTCGACAACGGGGCCGTGACCGTGCTGGTCCCGACGGCGAACAAGCGCCAGGCGCTCATGTTGGACGAGGACCTGCTGCAGCTGGCGGAGTTTTACGGCGACCCAAAGAGCGCGGTCACGAAGGCGGTGGGGGAGCGATGAGGCTCTCCCCGGCCCGAAACCTTCCAACTGCTCGATAACCTCTTCTGCGATCTCGCTGGGACCTTTCAGGATGTCCGTCTCCCAGAATCGCAGAAACGGTCCATCCGCACGCTTCGAGGGCCTCGTCGGGTCTCACGATCCCATCGCCTGGTGGGGTTCTGCTCGATTTTCGCGATCCAGTAGCCGGGATTCGATACCTGCTTGAGCTTCTCGCACCGCTACTCCCAGTTCCGATCGTGCCATAAGTCTCCGTTGCAGAAGACCGCGTATTCCGGCTGCGCATTCCGGCAAACTGGACCACCGATTCCGGGTGAAGTGGACCCCCGGCTCCAGAGCGCTTGACGCAGGGCCACCTACCCTTCGTGTCCATCTTCCCGGAGCGGGACAGGGTCCTGTTTGCCCGCTCGGACGGAGGAGTGAAGTTGTCGTAGCGGGGAGGAGCGGGGGGGTTGTCGTTCTCAACCCGGTCTCCAGAGGCTCGACATGGGCAGAATTTGCCGAAGGTTCCCCCGGGCTCGAAGAGCGGTCGGCCTCTCGCACTGGGTGGACCCCATTGTATCTTGGTGCTTGAGCATCCGCGCCAGCTTCTGACCTAACACCACATGACCGAAACTGAGATCAAGGTGCTTTCTCTCTTCTCCGGTGCCGGTGGACTCGACATCGGTGCAAAGGCCGTCGGGCTGAGGACATCGCTGGCGGTAGATCTCGATGCGGAAGCGCTGTCTCTCCTGGGGCATCAGCTCGGCAGTCCTACTCTCACCGCCGACCTGGCCGTGGCCGACCCTGAGGAGGTCGTTGAAAAGGCCGGGATCCACCCTCAAGACACCCTGATGTTGATCGGGGGGCCGCCCTGCACTGGGTTTAGTCATGCGGGCTTCTGGATCGAAGGAAAGAGGCACGGATCGGATCCCGCAGTGACTCTCCTCGGCCACTACGGAAGATTTGTCGCGGCTTTGAAGCCGGCTGTCTGGGTGTTGGAGAACGTCCCCGGCCTAACATTCAAGAACTTCGCACGGCAACTTGGGGACTTCACATCGTCCATGCGGAGGCTCCGTTATTCTGTGTATGCAGAAGTGCTTGATGCAGCAGACTTCGGTGTGCCGCAGCGGCGACGCAGATTCTTCATGGTGGGGCTAAAAGGAAAAGGGAGGCCTTTCGGCTTCCCGGAATCGGTCTTCTCGGAGGCGGAGCATCGCACCGCAGCCTGGGCCTTTGATGGTCTCGACGCCAAGAACAACCCCCCAGAACCGGACGAGGAGCTGTCAGGACGTTACGGCCCGCTCCTACCACAGGTGCCGCCTGGGGACAACTACCTCTACTTCACGCCGGAGCGAGGCCATCCCAACCCACGCTTCAAGTGGCGTAGTCGGTACTGGTCCTTCCTGAAAAAGCTCTCCCCTGATGAGCCCTCGAACACCGTGCCGGCAACAAGGGTAACGAACAACGGCCCCTTCCATTGGGACAACCGGCACCTTCGGATCCGTGAAATGGCCCGACTTCAGGGGTTCCCGGACTCCTTCCGCCTAGAGCCGACTGAGCAGCACCGGCGGTACATGGGCAACGCAGTCCCACCGCTCCTTGCTGCCGCCGTGCTCGATGCGGTGGTCGACCAGGCCGACGAGATCTGCGTAGGCCGTGCTCGCCATACGCTGGACCGCGCCCTTCACCGGTCCGCGACAGCGGGTGACGTCTCCGCGGCCCTGGATGAGGGCAGCCTACGCTGACGTCACCTGCAGAAAGCGGCCGAACGTTTGTGGATGGGAACTCTGAAAGGTCCCTTAGAGCGTGAATCCGGGTAGGCAGACCATCAAGCGTATGGCAAAAGCGTCCGATCCCGCCCATGCTGGCGCCGCCGGCCCTACATCCCGAAAATGGCAAACTGCAGGGTAAAAGAGACTACAGCTAATTCCTTTTTGCTGTTCAGGCTGGGCCCAGACGGCCCGGGAATCCCCGTAGACCTATCTTCCATCTCGCTACCCCAGGGTTGAGCACCGCAAGACGAAGAGTGATCTTTCCCGGTCCTGGATGGGTGAGAGAGGTGGCTGGGGACCTCGGGTAGCTGCTCGGAGCGGATAGTCTGGGGTTGGGCTGGGCCAGGGCCGGAGGCGACGATGGTCCCGCAACCGGCCGGAGTAAAAGAGGAACCGGCTTAGGGCCCGCCAGGGCCCCCATGGTGGCCGTTATGGCAAGGTCGTCCGAGGCCCCCCATACCGGTACTATGGCTGCCGACTTCTGCTTCCCGCTCCGACCTTCCCAGCGGGATCTCTTTGATCGCATTGTCCGCCTGCTTGTCCTCGACCCTAAGCCCGGTAGGTGGGGATACCAGACCCTCCGCGGAAATTGGGTCACCGAGCGGTCCCAGGAGCTCGGAGATGCGGACATACTCGAGCACCTGGCGGGCACCCGTTGGATCGGGTCCAGGCTCCCCGAATCGCAGCTCCCGGACCGCATCATCATCGACATCGATTGCAAGGACGGTGCGGACCTCGGGTCCCGGGATGACCGGTACCAGAGAGTCCGACGGGCCTTCGGGGAGGACTGGAGGCCCCTCGTCTACGGGACGCCGACGGGCGCAGGGATTCGAGTGGCCTACCGCATCCTGCCGACCCCTTACCAGCATCTCCGCGGCGCCGTGGCTGCGCTTCTGGCGGGGCAGGATCTGAGGGTCAAGGATGGATCGATTGAGGTCTACCCGGCCCCTAACCGGCTGGACCGGCAGATGTTCGGGTGCTCGATGCCGATCCTCTGTCCGGATACCCTTTTCCCGATGATCGGTGATCGGGGACGCCCCTTCGACAGCGAAGGTGGGGAGCTCGCGGAGGCGGTGCGATACTGTGAGCGCTGGCCCGCCCGGGAGCATCCCGGCCTCGTGGCGATGCTTCGCCAGTGCACAGCCACTCCTCCGTCCTCTATGATCATATCGCATCCGAATCG
Organism: Gemmatimonadota bacterium; assembly: GCA_007124095.1. Taxonomy (GTDB): domain Bacteria; phylum Gemmatimonadota; class Gemmatimonadetes; order Longimicrobiales; family Gaopeijiaceae; genus SLCK01. Next base: position 2,075 of record SLFU01000106.1, on the reverse strand, counting down.
GAGGCCACCGACAGCCCGTAGTCGTCGTCGGAGTGGAGGGACCTCAGCCAAGAGTCAGGATGGGCATATCCGACTGCTGGTGGTGGGGCTCGAGGCGCCTAGCACCCGATACGATGCGGAGTTTGTCGTGGGGGCCGCGCTGTGGCGATGGCCCGGGCAGTTTCGGGATCTTGGTCTTACCGAGCGCCCAACGCGGTACGAGGTGGCTCATGCCCTGGCGCTGTGGCTGGCCCAGAACCACAGCGGCTACAGCAAGGAGTGGTCGGAATCGGTCGATCGGCTTGGGCCAGCGAGAGCCGTCTCCTGGTGGTGCTCTCGCTACCTGGAGTCCGGGGCAGCGGGCGGGGAGGCGCCGATCGACCGGATGGCCCGGTTCGCTCGCTCGCTCGGAGGACGCATTCCCGCCTCCCCCCACCTCACCGTGGCGGAGCACCGGGTGATCCAGCTCCTCTCCCTCCATCTTGCGGGAGAGTTTCGATCCGGGATGGATCGCTACCAGTGGGAGGTGTGGGCGAGTCACCTCGTCCGGGTCGCCCGGTCGCAGGTGATGCGGGGCGGACGGAGCGGAGATGGGACGCTGGCTGCCGCCCAGATCGCCACCGAGTGGATGGCCGGATGGCCCTACGGACGACACTACCGCCGGTACCTCGCGCTGCTACTGCAGGACTCGCCCCGAGCAGGGAGCCGGCCGCCGGACGTCGAGGTCCTGTGGACGCCGAGGAGTCCGGCAAGGCAAACAGCAACGATCTATCAAGTGCCCTGGCTGGACCTCAGGCATGATCGTCCCGCAGGACCTGACCCTCAGCAGGTCCGAGACGGCATCGCAGGAATGACCCACCACGGCAGGCTGCTCACGGTGGGTGAGGCCTATCACGCGATCGACCGGGTGGACCGAGGAGGGAATCTTGAACGAATCTACGGGAGGGGGACAGCGGACCGGGTCCGTCGAATTGCCGCAGCAGCCCGGAATGGCGGGAGGGTTGTGTTTTAGGCTTGTGGCTTGGCCCGAACTCGTCCCGCACCACGACCATTCCTCCATGATCGCAGATCCTGCGGGGTTCCCTCCAGGTGCCGGCCCGACACGGTCATCGTGGCTCCGGATGGGCCGTCCGCACCCCATTTGGTTCTCGGGGCTCCCCCCGGTATGGATGGCTGGATTCGGCTCACCGGAAGCGAGGGCTGGCGGACGCGGGACGCCGTCAGACCTTAGTGCGAGCTTCCGTCGGCACCTACGGCAGCCATCGGGAGAGTCTGCGGCACGGTGTTGGGCCGGATCTACGGACGCATTCCGATTCCCCGTAACGGAGAGATCCATCATGACCACCTTCGTTCACACGGCCGACTGGCACCTGGGTCGTTCCTTCCCCGGAATCCGAGAGGACCAGCACCGCCACCGTTTGCAGCGGGCCCGCCTTGAGGCGGTGGCCCGCATCGGGGAGGTGGCCCGGGAGGAGGAGGCCGCATTCATCATCGTGGCGGGAGACCTATTCGACTCGCCCACGCCCTCACAGCAGACGGTGGCGGCCGCCCTGGGGGCTATCGGCTCCCTGAGCGTGCCGGTCCACGTGATTCCCGGAAACCACGACCACGGGGGGCCGGCGGGGCCTTGGAGCACCCAGCACTTCCGCCGGGAGCGGGACCGGCTCGCCCCTAACCTGGTGGTCCATGAAACCAGGGCACCGGTGGAGGTGGAGGGGGTGGTCCTCCTCCCGGCCCCCCTGGTGCGGCGACACGAAATCGTGGATCCGACGCGCTGGGTCCAGGAGTCGTCGCTGGAGGACCTCCCTCCTGGGCTGCCCCGGGTCCTGCTGGCCCACGGCAGCACGACCACATTCTCCGGGGCCTCGGACCCAGAGGACCCCCTCACCGGGGAGCCAAACCTCATCGTCCTGGAACGCCTTCCCATGGCGGAACTGGACTATGTGGCCCTGGGGGACTGGCATGGGCTCCGGCAGGTGGGTGAAAGGGCTTGGTACTCCGGGACCCCGGAGCCGGACCGATTCCCACGGGGCGCGGATTACGTCCCGGGGAAGGTGCTGGTGGTGACACCTCGGCGGGGCGACGCGCCTCGGGTG
>SLFU01000081.1 GCA_007124095.1 Gemmatimonadota bacterium | reverse complement strand
TCCCCACCCCGCCACTCCCTCCTCTTCGCCGCCCTCGACGCCGAGGAAATCGGCCTGCTCGGTGCCCGCGCCTTCGTGTCGAATCCCCCCGTCCCGCTCGATTCGGTGCTCATGAACGTGAATCTGGACATGGTCAGTCGGAGCGACTCTGATGAGCTCTACGCGGCCGGGACCCACCACTATCCCTTCCTCACTTCCCTCGTGGAGGAAGCTGCGGACGCCAGTGCGATCCATCTCCTTACCGGGCATGACTCCCCGGATCTTCCCCCGGGCGACGACTGGACGATGGCGTCGGATCACGGTGCCTTTCACGAGGTCGGCATCCCCTTCATCTACTTCGGGGTCGAAGACCACCTCGGATATCATCATCCCTCGGATACCTTTGAGAACATCACCCCGGAGTTCTACCTCGGCGCGGTGAACACGGTGCTGGATTTCCTCAGGATCGTGGATCGCGAGGGAGAGGAAATCCTTGGCCGGCGCCACCGAGTTGGCGCGGAGCTCAATGATGGAACGTTCGAACCGGCGGAGGGTGCCTTTCTCGAGAGCTCACCGAGTTCTCCTCGGGGTCCAGCTTCGATCGGAAAATGACCCTTTCGATCGGAAACTGACCCTTTCGATCGGAAAATGACCCCTCTGGGCGTCGGACGTCCCGAAGAGTGCGAGCCCCGGGGACCCCCGAGCACCCTGTTCGCCCTGCTCACTCGACGTCGCCAGGAGCCAATCCATGATCGACGGGCATCTGCAAGTCCCTCACCCCAGCAACGAGCCGGTTCGAGACTACCGCCCGGGGTCGCCTGAGCGATCGTCGCTGGAAGCCCGGATCCGATCTATGGCTTCCGAAACCGCGGAGGCCCCGATGGTGATCGGGGGAAAGGAAGTGACCGGCCGAGACACCTTTGTGCGAAACGCCCCCCATCGCCTGGAATTGGAGGTGGCGCAAGCCCACGCTGCGGAGCCGAAGCATGTCGAACGCGCCATCGAGGCGGCTGGGGCGGCCTCACGAGAATGGTCCCGGACGCCGTGGGACGATCGAGCGGCGATCTTCCTGAAAGCGGCAGACCTGATCGCCGGCCCCTATCGGGACACCATCAACGCCGCCACGATACTCGGGCAGTCGAAGTCGGTCCATCAGGCGGAAATCGAGGCCGCGTGCGAGCTGGTCGACTTCCTCCGGTTCAACGCCCACTTTGCCGAGCGGATCTACTCGGATCAGCCCCTCTCGGTCCCCGAGGTCTGGAACCGTGCCGACTACCGTCCTCTAGAGGGGTTCGTGCTTGCCATCACACCCTTCAACTTCACCGCGATCGCTGCCAATCTGCCCACCGCCCCGGCGATGCTCGGGAATGTGGCCCTGTGGAAACCGTCCGAAAAGCAGGTCCTGGCCGCACACTACACCATGCAGGCGCTGATCGAAGCCGGACTCCCGGATGGAGTGATCAACCTATTGCACGGGGACGGCGCGCTCGTCTCCGACGTCGCCATGGCCCACGAAGACTTTGCCGGACTGCACTTTACCGGGTCGGTGAACGTCTTCGAGCACCTTTGGAAGAAGGTGGGTCAAAATATTGATCGATACCGGGCGTTTCCGCGGATCGTGGGGGAGTGTGGAGGAAAGGACTTCGTGGTGGCCCACCCCACGGCCGAGGTGGACTCCCTCGTAGTCGCGCTCGGTCGAGGAGCCTTCGAGTATCAGGGGCAGAAATGTTCTGCCGCATCGAGAGCCTATATCCCTCGATCTCTCTGGCCGCGGGTCCAGGAGGGAATCCGGGAGCTGACGGGGGGCATCACCATGGGCGACGTGGGGGACGACCTCTCGACCTTCATGGGCGCCGTGATTGACGAGCACGCCTTTCGCAAGCACCGGGAGGCCATCGAGCAGGCCCGATCCGAGGGCCTGGAAGTCGTGACGGGAGGTGGCACGGACGACTCCGAAGGCTGGTTCGTGGAGCCGACCGTCCTTCGTACCGAAGACCCCCGATCCGACACCATGGTCCGGGAACTGTTCGGGCCGATCCTGACGGTCTATGTCTTCGAGGACGAACGGTGGAGCGAGACACTCGAGCTCGTTGACTCCACCAGCCCCTACGCGCTCACGGGTGCAGTCTTCGCCCGGGACCGGGGCGCGATCCGGACGGCAAGCGATCGGCTCCGGCAAGCAGCCGGGAACTTCTACATCAACGACAAGCCTACCGGTGCGGTCGTCGGGCAGCAGCCGTTCGGGGGGGCACGCCGGTCCGGCACGAATGACAAGGCAGGATCGATCGCGAACCTCATGCGGTGGATCAGCCCCCGAGCGATGAAGGAGTCCTTCGTGCCCGCCACCGATTGGCGCTACCCGCACATGGCTCCGGAGTAGGGCGCGCCCTCTGTCAGCCGCCCCGGTGGGCAGCGGGGCGCTCCCGGCGTTCACGTCGGAGCGCAGTGAAGAGGCTCCAGCACATGACGAGGAGGACCAGGGTAAAGGGAAGCCCGGTCGTGATCGCCGCGGTCCTCAAGGCCATCAGCCCACCGGTCAAGAGGAGCACGGCGGCGACCGCCCCCTCGCTCAACGCCCAGAAGACCCGCTGCGCTTTGGGAGGGTCCGGATTTCCCCCGGAGGCCAGCATGTCGATCACCAGCGACCCCGAATCCGACGAGGTCACGAAGAAGTTGACGATGACCACCATGGCCAGGATGGAGGTCACTGCAGAGAGGGGGAGCCCCTGGAGCATCGCAAACAGCATCTCTTCCTCCCTTCCGCTCGCCGCGATCCCACCCTCCCCGAAGACCTCCCGGTGCAGCGCAGTGTTGCCGAAGACGGTCAGCCAGAACGTCGTCAGGGCAGTGGGGACGAGGAGGACGCCCACGATGAACTCGCGCATCGTACGGCCCCTTGAAATCCGCGCGATGAACATCCCCACGAAGGGCGACCAGGCGATCCACCACCCCCAATAGAAGAGGGTCCAATCGCCGTGCCACTCCCCGTCCCCGTATGCGTCGATCCAGAAGCTCGACGCCACCAGGCTCTGGAGATAGAGCCCCGTGTTTTCGACCCAGGCGTTGAGAAGGAAGGTCGAAGGGCCGACGGCGAAGACGAAGAGGATCAGGACGAGTGCCACGATCATGTTGAAGTTGGAGAGCCGCCGGATTCCCCGATCCAAGCCCAGCACGACCGAAACCGTCGCCACTGCGGTGATTCCCGCGATGAGGAGCACCTGCACCCTGGTGGAAACCTCCAGCTCGAAGAGGTAGTTGAGGCCGGCGTTCACCTGCAGGACCCCCAGGCCGAGGGAGGTCGCCACCCCGAACATCGTGCCGAAGATAGCCAGGACATCGATCGTGTTTCCGATCGGGCCGTGGATCCGATCGCCGAGCAGCGGATGGAAGGCGGAGCGAATCGAGAGCGGCAGCCCCTTCCGAAAAGAGAAGTAGGCCAAGGACATTCCGACCACGATGTAGATCGCCCAGGCGTGGACCCCCCAATGGAAGAAGGTGATTCGCATCGCCTCCCGAGCTGCCGCGGCGCCCTCTCCCTCCATCCCGGGAGGAGCGAGGTAGTGAAAGATCGGCTCCGCGACGCTGAAGAAGACGAGGCCGATTCCCATCCCGGCGCTGAAGAGCATCGCGAGCCAGGAGGCGTAGCTGTACTCGGGCCGGGAGTCATCGGGGCCGAGCCTGACCCGGGAATAGGGGCTGAGGAGGAGGGCGACCACGAAAAAGAGAAAGAAGGCGACCGCCGCCATGTAGAACCACCCGAGGCGAGTCACGATTCCGCCCTGTACCGCCTCGAACACCCGACCTGTGAGCTCGGTCAGGAAGATCCCGAAGAAAAGGAATACGAGGATCACACCCACCGATGGGAAGAAGATCCAGGGGTTGAGCCGGAACTGATGTCTCCAGCTCATCCTGTATCACCTTTTCTCGGGACGTATCTTGCTCCCAAGGGACCCGGCACGGATGCCCTCAGCTCTTTGAAAAGAGGAGAATTCCCCAGCGGAGGTTGCCCTTTTCTCCGTTCTTCACCCACTCTTGGAGCCCGGAGATCATGTTGTCGATGTACTCCTCCCCGCACATCTCGACCATTTCGTCTCGACGCCGCTCGATCTCTTCCCTCACCCGCCTGTAGTGCGCCACCAAGTGCTCGGTCATCTCCAGGCACCGCTCCTCCCGCAATCCATGCCGCGTAGCCGCGTCCCGGTAGAAGGGGATGCTCCCCATCGACTCCAGGTGGATCCGGTCGTACACCGGCCGGAGATCCTCCTCGTCCGCGCTCGAGCTCTGCATCGGATCCGTGAAGATCAACCGTCCTCCGGGTTTGAGGATCCGGGATGCCTCCTCGATCGCTCGCTCCCGGTCCCCGCTGTGGAGAAATGAGTCCTGGGACCAGACTACGTCGAACCGATCGTCGGGAAACGGCACGTCCTCGAAGTTCCCATCCACCACCTCGACCTGTTTGTCGAGCCCCTGCTCGCGGTTCATCGTCCGGTTTCGCCGGTTCTGGACCTCGCTCAGGTTCAAGCATGTGACTGAACATCCGTGCCGCTTCGCGAGGTAGCGGGCCGCCCCTCCGTATCCCGCGCCCAGATCCACGACCTCCGTATCGGATGTCAGCTCCGGGAGGAGGGTAGACATCCGCTCCACCGTTCGTTCGCTCGCCTCCGCAATCGTGTCGCCGTCCTCGTAGATCCCGATATGGATGTCCTCCCCCCCCCAAATCGTGTGATAGAAGCGGTCGGCGGGTGAGCTGTTGTAGTAGTCGCGGCTGACGGTCACGACCTCCGAAGCGTTCGGGTTCTCCCCGATTCGATTCAGCTTAACGGGCTCCGTGTAGCGTTTTTCCGCGACATGCACGATGAAGTCCGGATCGTCGTGCTCAAAGACCTCCTGAAAATCCCCGTACCCGAAGATCCTCTGGAAGCCCACGTCCCGCATGAGCTTCTGGGTATAGTTCTTCCGGAGGGGATACATATTCAGGAAGTACGTCTCACCGTCCGTGAACTCGTAGCGGAATCTCGCGAGCCCGGGATCGAGATGCTCGGGCTGAACTCGGACATTTTTACCGAGATAGTAAAACTCGTGCTTGGAGGAGTATCCACGATCGAGCATCGCATCGTAGTTGCGTTGGTCGAGAACGAGCACCCCCTCGTATCGAAGCGCGGCGTAGAACTCGGCCAGGGCCTTCCTCCGGTCGTGCTCGGTATGGAGATGAGTGAAAGAGTTTCCGAGACAGACGATCGCATCGTACCGATCGTGGATGTCCCGGTTGAGCCAACGCCAATCCGCCTGAACCGTTCTCAGGATATGACCGCGCTTACGGGCATTCTCGAAGGCCTTGGCCAGCATCTGGGGATTCCCGTCCGCACTCGTCACCTCGAAGCCGGCCTCAATGAGACGAACGGAATGGAAGCCCGTTCCGGTAGCCACGTCCAGGACCTTCTTGGCTCCCCGTTTCTTCAGCTCGCGGATGAAGAAGTCCCCCTCCGCTGCGGCTCTGGCGTCCCAATCGATCAGGCTGTCCCACTTCTCGACGAATCGTTCGATGTATTCCTGCTGGTAATGATCCGTGCTCCGAACCGCTGTCGGATCCGATCCGTATTCCTGGGGAGCACTCTTCGTAGCCATGGTAACGTCCTCGTCTTCAAATTCGCGTAGCTGTGCACATGCGGAGTCCGCAGCGGCTTCCTCGCAGTTGGGCATGGAAGCCACCGCACTTCATGCAGATGTCAGACGGGTCCTTCGGGTCGGGCGGGGGATCCGGCGCGGGAGGAACCAGGCACCACGGCCCGGACCGAAGGGTCCCGGGCGAAGAGATGTGCCGATGCACAGCGAAGCCGCCCGCTCGAGGGAGCGCGAGACGTTAAGAACGAAAAGGAGTGATGTCCGTGCAGTCTGATCGGAACCTCTCGTGGAAGGGGGGCTCGTGTCGGACAGCGCGTCCTCGTGCGCCGCCCCTCTGCTCGAGTGTCCTATCTACGTATGGTATAATGCTTTCAAACGAGTGGGAAGGGTGCTCTGGGAACTCTACCCCCTTCCTCCTCGGAGGATTCCCGTGAGGAAGGGAAGCAATTGCTTCTTCCTGCTCACGACTCCGCGGAGTTCGAAGATCTCCCCTTCGTCGACTGCCGGGTAGGTGATCGCATCCACGATGACTTGGCTTCCCGCCACCACCAGAAGGGAGTCCTGGCTCTTGATGTCGGTGACGAGGAGTGCAGCGAATTCAAGGTCCTCCGCCTCCCGACTCTCCTCGAGAGCTTCGGAGAGCACCTCCGAGCGGCTCCAGAACTCGGAGAAGCCGATCTCTTCCACCTGAGACACCGCGAACCGTACCTCCCCATCCTCGTAGACCTTGCGATCCAGTTGGATCACCTCTTCCGGCGAACGGGTTCCCACCACCGACCCGGAAGAGAAGATGATCTCGGCTACCTCGTCACCGGTCACACCCGCCAGCTCCTCGAGCCAGTCCCGGATCTCGACGTCGATCGCGGTCGTCGTAGGGCTGCGAAGGTTCAAGGTGTCGGAGATGAGCCCACCCATCATCACACCCGCGATCTCAGGGCTCGGAGACAGGCCGGACCGACGATAGAGGTCCGCCACGATCGTACACGTCGATCCCACCGGGCGGTTGATGAACAGGATCGGATCCTGGGTTCTCAGGTCCCCGAGGCGATGGTGGTCGACCACTTCCACGACGGCCACCTGGTCCGCTCCGGGCACCGCCTGGCTCAGTTCGTTGTGGTCGACGAGAATGATCTTCGTCTCGCTCGGCCGGAGGATATCGCGCCGGGTGAAGACTCCCAGAAGACGACCCTCGTCACTCGTCACCATGAAGACCGCCGGGTCCATCGTGCTCGTCTTTCGCCGAACCTGCTCGACAGTCTCCTCGGGGCCGAACTCCTCGTACTCCCTCGACATGACCAGCCCGACCTGCGTGGCCGCGCGGATCGTCCAGGCCGTGGTGGCGGAGTCGTAGGGGCTGACGATCACGCTCACTCCCTTCTCCCGGGCGTGCTCCACTATTTCGGGGGAGACGTCGAGGCCCCCGGAGACGACGAGCAGGCGCACGCCAAGCTGAAGCGAGCGCTGCTGGATGTCCCACCGGTCGCCCACCACGATCGCGCTCCGCGAGGGATCGATCCGTTCCTGGTCCGTATACCGGTCGAAAGACCGGATGTCCATGGCTCCCACCCGAACGTAGAGCTCCTCGACCCGATCCCCATCCCTCAGATGGAGGACCTCTGCTTTGAGAGCATCCACAATGCACCGGAGGGAGGTGTCGACCCGACGCATCTCCCGGGCCCGTCTCCCCAACCTCGGGGTGAAGTATCCGCCCAGTTGGAAGATCGAGACGACCCCCTCCAGCTTCTGCCCCTGGCGAATGACGGGAACGACCTGGATGTCGTGTGCCTCGATGAGCTCCAAAACTTCCGCGCATGTGTTCTCGGGGCCGACCGTCACGAGGTCGCGGGACATCGCCTCCCTGATCCGTGGGGTGACCTCCCCGATGAAGGTAGGGAGAGAGACTCCGAAGTGGTCCAGGATGGCGTCGATCCGGACATTTGAGTTTCCGCATCGCGCCGCCCGGAAATCCCCTTCGTCCGTGCGGTTCTTGAAGTCCGCGTAAGCGATCGCCGAGCAGATCGCATCGGCATCGGGGTTGCGGTGGCCAAAGATGTGAATGGGTGCGGACATGACTTACTCTCTGAGATCAGATCCCGGAAGGTTCCCGCTAGGATCGGAGAGGGTACGCCGGCGCGGGAGACCTGTTCCCGACAGGGGCTTGGCTAGGCCACGATTCGCGTGAGAAAGAGGGTGGAGAGCCCAAGGTAGATCGTGACCCCTGTGATGTCGGTGACCGTAGTGAGGAAGGGTCCCGTCATCACTGCGGGATCTCGCCCGAAGCGCCTGGATCCCCAAGTTCCCTCCCATGTCGGTGATCATTGGGAGGAAAGCGGCGAGGATCGCGATCTGGGCAATCGTGCTCTCGAAGGAGGAGATGACGAAAACCGCGCCGAGATTCAGGAAAACGTTGGCTCCCATCCAGGGAAGTCGTCTTCGGACTGCACCCAGCCGGGCATCCTCAGCCACGACCGGTAACAGCTTCAGCCCCGGGTTCGCAGGAGTCGAGCGGCCGATACCGCATCGTCGTCGGCGTGGACGACCACAAGCTCCGACTCCATGATCCGGTCCACCACTTGATCGGGCTCCGCCATGAGGAGCTGGCGCACCACCATCGCCGCCCGGCCGTCTCGGGGGGAAACCGGCCGAGATCCCGGACCAGGCTGCGGGCCGGCTCGTCAATGCCTTCGAGAACCGCCTCGGCCCACTTCGGATCGGTCCCCAGCCAGACATGATAGATGTCGGCGGCGTACTCCGGACGGATTCGGCGAAAGAAAGCGCGCGCTTCCTCGAGATCGAGCGAGGAGAGGATGTCCGCGGCCAGAGGGGGAGGCATGTGGGCCAGCACCTCGCCGGCCTCTTCGGGACGGAACTCCCTGAGGGTGGGGACCACGGTGCCCCGAGGGGCCGACGCCAGGATCTCGGCGACTCGCCCGGGAGAGAGGTGGCCGGCCTCCTTTGCGGCATCGGTGAATCGCCGCTCGGCGAGGGCCTCCTTCATCGCATCGCGGTGCGCCCCGAGAACCTCAGGAAGAAGGAGAATCGGTGAAGACTCCGGGTGGGATAGGCGGGTAGAGCAGGGACAAGGCTCGGCCCCTCACCCCTCAGATGTCGAGGTTCTTCACATACCGCGCGTTCTTCTCGATGAACTGCCGCCTCGGCTCGACTTCGTCGCCCATGAGCCTGCTGAAGATCGAATCGGCTTCCGCTGCGCTTTCCATCGTGACCTGGAGGATGGTCCGGGACTCCGGGTCCATCGTGGTGAGCCAGAGCTGGTCGGGGTTCATTTCGCCCAGACCCTTGTAGCGCTGAACATTCAGGCCCCGGGCCTCCTCTCCCTTGCCGTTCGTGAGCCGGTTCACGATCTGCTGCCGCTCTTCCTCGGAATAGGCGTACTGCGCATCCTTGCCCTTCGCCACGCGATAGAGCGGCGGTTGGGCGATATAGATGTATCCGGCCTCGATCAACTCCCGCATCTGCCGGAAGAAGAAGGTGAGGAGGAGAGTTCGGATGTGCGCACCGTCCACATCGGCATCCGTCATGATGATGATCTTGTGATACCGAGCACTCCCCAGATCGAAGTCATCCTTGATTCCAGCCCCGAGTGCCGTGATCATCGCCCGGATCTCGATGTTCGATAGGATCTTGTCGATTCTCGCCCGCTCCACGTTCAGGATCTTTCCCTTGATGGGAAGGATGGCCTGGAAAGACCGGTCCCGTCCTTGCTTGGCGGATCCTCCCGCGGAGTCCCCCTCCACGATGAAAATCTCCGTCAGGGTGGGGTCGCTGAGCGAGCAGTCCGCAAGCTTCCCAGGAAGAACCCCCCCCTCCAGCGCGTTCTTCTTTCTCGCCAGATCCCGTGCCTTGCGCGCAGCTTCCCGCGCCCTGGCCGCCTGGAGCGACTTGTCGATGATGGCCTTGGCGACCTTCGGATTTTCGTCCAGCCAGCTGGCCAGATGTTCGTTGACCACCGCCTCCACCGCACCACGAACCTCGGAGTTTCCGAGTCGGGTCTTCGTCTGTCCTTCGAACTGGGGCTCCATCACGCGTACCGAAAGCACGCACGTGAGTCCCTCCCGCACGTCGTCTCCCGAGAGGGATTCGTCCGCCTTCTTGAGCAGGTTGTTCTTCTTGGCGTAGTCGTTGATCGTGCGCGTCAACGCAGCCTTGAGGCCGGTGACGTGGGTGCCGCCCTCGTGGGTGTTGATGTTGTTGACGAAGGTGTGGGTGTTCTCGCTGAATCCCGAATCGTACTGGAGGGCGAGCGCGACTTCCGCCTCGGGCCTCTCGGCTTCGAAGAAGAGGACGTTGTCGTGAATCGGATGACGGCCGGCACGGAGATATTGGACGTACTCCGCCAACCCTCCCTCGTACTGGAAGATTTCCTCGGTCGGCTCCTCGGGGCGCTCGTCGCGGATCTGGATCTCCAGACCACGATTGAGGAAGGCCTGCTCCCGAAGCCGTGAGGAGAGCGTCTCGAAGTTGTATACGAGGTCGGTGAAGATCTCCGGGTCCGGCTTGAAGGTGATCCTCGTCCCGCTCCCCTCGGCCGGACCCAGCTCCTCCAGATCCTTCGCCTTGTCGCCCCGGTGGAACTCCTGGTGCCAGCGGTGGCCATCTCGCCAGATCTCGACCTCGAGCACCTCCGAGAGGGCATTCACCACGCTAACACCCACCCCGTGGAGCCCCCCCGAGACCTTGTAGCTGTCCTTGTCGAACTTTCCGCCCGAATGGAGGGTCGTCATCGCCAGCTCGACCCCGGGGATCCCCTCGGTGGGGTGGATGTCCACCGGAATCCCTCTCCCGTCATCCATGACGGTCACCGAATTGTCCGCGTGGACCGTGACCGAGATGCGCGAGCAATGCCCGGCCATCGCCTCGTCGATCGAATTGTCCACCACTTCGTAGACCAGGTGGTGGAGTCCACGCGCCGAAGTCGACCCGATGTACATCCCGGGCCGCTTGCGAACCGCCTCCAACCCCTTGAGGACCTGGATTCGACCCGAGGTATACTCTAGATCCTGCGGTGCGGTGGTTTTTTCGACCATCGAGACACTGTGGGTTCGGTGCGGATGAGGTGGCGATGGCTGAACCGCCTGTAGACACTTAAAGTTAGCGGAATCAGGGCGATTTTTCCATTCCCCGGGGAAAGCGTCACCCTGGGCCTTCCTCGTGCGGAGAGCGCGAACCGTCCGAGAGGCTGAAGACGATGCGATCCACCCGTCCTTCCGTTCGCCCGTCGTTGAGGCGTCGAAGGATATCGTGCCGCATCAGATTCAACTCGTTCATCCACGCACTCGATTCCACCTGGACAAAAAGGACTCCTCTCGAGACCGCGGAGGCGGCAGTCACCTCGGCAATGCGGTCCCCGACCACCCCGGCCCAGCGATCCAGCACCTCTTGCCGAGACACCTCCTCTTCCATGCCGAGCTTGGTGAAGAGTGCCCCGAGGAGATCCCCCACCCGGGTCGGCCGATCGGGCCGGGCCCGATCCTTCCCTTTCCTTCGACCTCGATCGTCATGGGACATCAGGTCGTCACCTCCCCTCCACGCACGAGCCATCGGGCCAATACCTCTCTCCGGAGCCGAACGTCGTTCTCCTTCGGCGCGGTGAGGATCACCTGTCCCGGAACCGAGCGATCAAGGAGCTCCAGGACTCGACGGCCCCGCCCTTCGTCCAGCTCCGCAAAAATGTCATCCATGAGGAGGATCGGCTCCCTCCCCCGACGGGCACGGACCGTGTCGGCCTCCACCAAGCGAAGGCCGAGGGCGGCCGTGCGTCGCTGCCCGCCTGACCCGTATTCGCGGAGGTCTCGGTCCCCGTCGGAGGCCTCCACGACGAGCCGCAACTCGTCCCGATGCGGGCCTACGACGGTGGTCCCAAGCCGGGCCTCGCGACCTCGCGCCTCGGAGAGCCCCCTGCGGTAGTCCTCGATCACGCGGTCCAGCCCGGACCACTCCGACCGCGTCGGCAAGCCGGGATCGTAGGAGATCCGGGCCGAGACGCTCCCCGAGATCTCCCGATAGTACCGGCCGAAGCCTTCCGACCAATCCCGAATCCAGGTGGCTCTCGACCACGTCACACGGGAACCGGCGCGGAGGACCGTCTCGTCCCACGCCCGCACCTCCGCGGCTCCGCGCCTCTCCCGGAGCGCCGCGTTCCGCTGGGAAAGCCCCTGCCGGAAGCGCTGGAGGGCCTCCAGGTACCCGGGCTCATTCAGGGAGAGGAGGATATCCAGGAATCGGCGGCGGAGCTGGGGGCCGTCACTGACGAGTCGAAGGTCATCGGGCGTAAAGAGTACCGCTCCGACCGTTCCGATCGCGTCGCCCAGCCGGGTAGGAGACTCGCCATCCACAGCCACCTTCTTGATTCGCCCACTCGACTGAAAGGCCGCAGTCACCTCCTTCCTGGCGTGCGAGTCCGGAGCTCCGGACTCCAGCGCGGGCTCCAGCTCACCTCCTACCCGGAAAACCTCCTCTCCGAAGCGCACGAGCTGGCGGTCCGGAGCCCCTCGGAAGGAGCGAAAGACCTCAAGGTAGTAAATCGCCTCGAGGAGGTTGGACTTTCCCTGTGCGTTTCCGCCCAGGATCGCCACTCCTTCGGCCGGTACCTCGAGCGTCATGTCCCGCAGGTTCCGGAATCCGGAGAGGGTGAGGCGCCTCAGGCGCATTCCGGCTCCAGCTCACTTCCCCCGGAACTGGGGCCGCCGCTTTTCCCGGAAGGCCGCCACGCCCTCGTGCGCATCGTCGGTCCCGGCGAGGAGTGCGAAGAGTGCGCGCTCATGCCGGAGGCCTCCCTCCACCGTGGAGTCCAATGCATGGTACACCGACTCCAAGGCCCCCCGAAGAGCCAGGGGACCGTTCTCCAGGACCTTCGAAAGGAGCCGCCGCGCCTCATCTCGCACGTCGCTCCTCGCGACCACCCGAGTCACCAGCCCCATTTCCCGTGCCCTCCTGGCATCTACCATCTCACCGGTAAGAATAAGCTCGAGAGCTCTTCCGAGTCCCACGACCCGGGCCAGGCGAACGGTCCCACCGAAGCCGGGAAGGAGACCCAGCCCCGTTTCGGGAAGTCCGAAGTGGGCATCTTCGGACGCCACCCTGAGATGGCACGCAAGCGCCAGCTCACACCCTCCACCGAGGGCATAGCCTCTCACCTCCGCCACGACCGGCTTCGGGAAGAGCTCGATTCGTCGGAGCACCTCCTGGCCCAGGCGGCTCAACTCTCCCGCGGTTTCCGGCGTCGCCCCGGCCAACTCCCGGAGATCGGCGCCGGCGGCGAATGCCTCCTCTCCAGCCCCGGTGATGAGCACACCTCCCACCTCCTCGTCGCCCTCGAGTTGCTCGAAGGCGGAACCCAGGTCCCGTAGAAGCTGGGTATCGAGAGCGTTGAGCGCTTCCTGGCGGTCGATCACGACGGTGGCGATCCGATCGGATCGCTCCACGCGAAGGCGGGTCGGCGGCAACATCCGGCCTCCTGGGATGGTGGGCTGAGAACGGTGGGGCGGGACGAAACGTCGAAAGGCTAGAAACTATCGCTGGCCAGGGCCGTATGCTACCGGAAGCATGGCCGCGCCCCTGAGCCTCCCTTACCTTGATGGCTCGCTTCTCGCCGGTGCCCCATTTGAACCGGGCCTCCGGCTCATTCCGTCCCCTCGAAGCTCGTGAAAGGAGTGACTTCTAGCATGGCTCGATCCCTGAACAAGGTGATGCTCATCGGAAACTTGGGGGCGGACCCGGAAGTCCGCACGACCCCTTCCGGCACCAAGGTGGCAAAGATCTCTCTGGCCACGAACCGAAGCTTCCAGGACCGGAGCGGACAGCAGCAGGAGCGCACCGAATGGCACCGGCTGACCTTTTTCGGGAAGCTCGCCGACATCGTCGAGCAGTATGTGAGCAAGGGCGATCGCCTCTACGTCGAAGGTCGGCTCGAATACTCCCAGACGGAGGACGACAAGGGCAACGTGCGCTACTGGACCGACATCGTGGGCCATGAGATGGTGATGCTCGGATCGGGAGGTGGCACCCCCGGCATGGAGGGCGGACCGATGTCGGGCCAGGGACCCGGCGGTGGTGGCGGGAGGAAGGACTCCGGTCCCAGCCTGAGCGAGCCGGACGACGACCTCCCATTCTGATTCCTCGGGCTGTTTCCTCGGGCTCCGGGTAGGCGTGCCGCCGCCGGGGCGGCACGCCCGGCG
>SLFU01000241.1 GCA_007124095.1 Gemmatimonadota bacterium | reverse complement strand
TCTCCTCGCTCATGATCAGCACGATTGCCGCTGCCCCCGACATCATCGCGGCCTGCACGGAGATCGCGAAACCTTCGTCCAGTCCTTCCGGCAGGGAGATGACCACGATCCCTCCGTTCGCCTCCTGGGGAAGCCCTGCAGTCACGGTGGCCGGGTCGCCGGCGTAGATCGGGGTTCCTTCAACGGAGGTGGAGGGACCGGGGATTGCGAAGTACTCGTCCCCATAGCGCCAATCCCGCTGCGTTCCATCCACCGTGAAGCCAGCCACGCTCCGATCGGGGTCCAGGACCGAGTGCTCGAAGGGCCAGAGCTGGAAGAAGCTGCCGTCGTCCCCGGCCGGCTCGAGACCGGCCGCCTCGAATCTCTCGCCCAGGTAGTCGGCGGCCCGCTCGAGCTCCGGGCTCGGAGTGTTTCGGCCCCTCATCTCGTCGGAGGCAAGAAAGGCGACGTGCTCGAAGAGAAGATCTTCGGTGAGGTGACTCTCCACGGCCAGCGCCAGCGGCGCCTCGGCCACCTCCGGCGCCGGAGCGGGCGGTGCCGGGGGAGACGGAGCGCATGCCGAGACGACGAGTCCGAGGAGGAGCGTGGGGAGGAGTGCGGGGAAGGGAAGGTTGAGGTCGCGAGGTGGCATCGGGAGCGCAGGGCCGGAAGGGATGGGAGGCGACTTCACTCGATTGACGACTGAAGATCCCCGGGGCGGAGTGCCGGCGCAAGCCCGTGGGCGCTTTGCGGGCCGTCGCCCGCGGCGGTCTCCCGATACGGAGCCCCGGCTGCCCGGAGGGGCGTCCCGGAACGCCGGAATCCCGGCCGGGGGGGCGGGGTAGGTTCAAGAGAATCGGCCACCGGTCGTCGACGTCATCGGGAGGGAGCACGTGAGGGACGGAGCGGGGGTGGGGAAGGCGGCGTTTCCGGTCAGGGTGACCTCCGAGGTCGGTCGTCTGCGGAGGGCGCTCGTCCACGAGCCGGGTCGAGAGATCGACCTGATGGTTCCGAGCATGATGCAGGAGCTCCTCTTCGACGACATTCTGCATGGAGAGACGGCCCGCTCGGAACACCGGCTCTTCCGAAAGGTCCTGCGGCGGCTCGGCGTCGAAGCGATCGAGGCGCTCGATCTCCTTTCGGAGACGTTGGCCACCCCGGAGGGGCGGGGCTGGGTGGAGACGCGTGTTCAGCCGCACCTCCTTCCGGAGTTTCGGGAGAGGATCGGCGCGATGGATCCGGCGGAGATGGCCCAGGCGCTGGTCGGAGGGATTCGCAGGCACCCCGTCGACCCCGCCCGGGTCCGGGAGACGCTCTTCGGGGTCCGCCCCCTCCCGAACTGGTGCTTCCAGCGCGACACCCAGGTCGTGCTCGGTCGGGGGGTTCTCTTTTCGGCGATGGCCACTTCGGCCCGGCACCGGGAGGCGCTGCTCTCCGAGGCGATCTTCCGGTTCCACCCTTCCTTCGAGGGAACCCCGGTATTCCCCGAGATCGGTTCGGAGACGCTCGTCGGAGCCTCGGCCGGAGCTTTGCCGGGGACTCCCTCGGGAGGGAGGGAGGAGCGGGATCCGGTGACGCTTGAGGGCGGCGACGTCTTGGTCCTTTCCGAGGAGGTGATCGTGGTCGGCGGCTCGGAACGGACGACGGCAGGGGGAATCGAGGCGCTCGTCCGTTCCCTCGCTCGGAGGGATGGAGCCCCGCGCCGGCTCCTCCGGGTGGAGCTTCCCCGGAAACGTGCGTACATGCACCTGGACACTCTCTTCACCCCCGTATCCCCCGACGCTTGTCTCGTTTTTCCCCCGGTGATCCTGCCCGGGCATCCGGACACGGCGGAGGTGTGGGAGTACGACCTGCACTCGAGCGAGCCGGCGCCCGAGTGGAGGGGAGATCTCCCGAGTGCCTTGGCGCACCTGGGCTTTTCCTTCGATCCGATCCCCTGCGGTGGGTCCGATCCGATGCACCAGCAGCGCGAACAGTGGACCGATGGCGCGAACGCCCTGGCTGTGGCGCCGGGCGTCGTGATTCTCTACGATCGGAATGTGAGGACCGCGGAGGAGATGGATCGCCGGGGCTACCGGGTGATCGGGGCCGAGGAGCTCCTTGCGGAGCCTGAGGGACCCGAGGGAGAGGGTCCGAGGAGGCGTTGCATCCTCGTTGCCTCCAACGAGCTCTCCCGGGCTCGTGGAGGACCGCACTGCCTCACCCACCCCCTCGAGCGCGACCCGATCTGAGGGAAGTCGGGCTCACGACGCGCCGCATTGTCACGATTCCTCGCCCTCGCTCGTTTCACGAGAAATGACTTTCGACGAGCTCTTCGACGACCTCTACCCCCGGCTCCACCGGTACTGCACCCGGCTGAGCGCGGATTCGGACATGGGGGAGGATGTGGCCCAGGAAGCCTTCGTGCGTCTTCTCGACCGGAAGGTGGAGGGGGACCCTCCTCGCCTGCGTGCGTGGCTCTTCAAGGTGGCCACCCATCTGATCCGGGATCAGGCGAGGATTCGGGAGAATCGATCCCGCCTCCTCGAAGAGAACCCGGTGACCCTCGAGGCCGGCCCGAGCCTCGATGAGGTCGTCGAGCGCCGGGAAATGGAAGGTCGGGCGAGGAGAGCGCTGGACTCGTTGGACGAGCGGGAGCGGAGGTTGCTGCTCATGCGAGAGGAGGGTTTCTCGTATCGCGAAATGGCCGAGGCGATCGGCGCTCAATCCAGCTCGGTGGGCACTTTACTCGCCAGGGCGCGGCGTCGATTCGCGCAGGTACTGAGCCAGGAGGAGGGAGCATTGGTGAACCGGAGGATTCATGAAGGAGCATCCTGAGGAAGGCGTTCTCCAGGCCTACCTGGACGGTGAGGTGCCGCAGGGGTCCAATGCCGTAATCACCCGCCACCTGGAGGGTTGCGCCATGTGCCGCCGGAGGTTGGAGGAATTGGAGCGATTCGCCGGGGAAGCGCGGGCGGCCTTCGGGAAACTGGAAACCGACCAGCCTGATCTCACGGCAGCGCGTTTGAAGGTTCACAAGACGGCAGCCGATCGGCGGCGGGGTCAGGGGCGGGAGCCCACAGGGACGGGCTTCCTTCGGAGGACGGCGGTCGCCGCCTCCTTCGTCCTCCTCTTCGGTGCCGGGGTCGCCGCCGCGATGCCGGGATCGCCTCTGCGGAGCTGGTGGGAAGCACGGGAGACGGCCGGCGCACCGATCGCGCTCTCCGAATCCATTCCTGAAGGGGTGGCCGAACCCTCAGGAGTGGGAGCGGAGGTGGGCGTGGGCCTCGCCCTTCAGGATGGAGCCCTGAGTGTGGCCTTCACCGACGTGGTTCCAGGCACGCAGCTTGAGGTCACTCTTGTGGATGGGGAGCGAGCTTCAGTCTTCGCCTCGGAGGACGCCCACTTCGAGACCGGTTCGGGACGGGTCCACGTGGCGATGGCCGGCGTTGGGGCCGGTTCGGCGCCGATCCGGATCGAGGTTCCGAGAGCCTCCCTTCGAGGGGAGGTCCGCGTGAACGGTGTCCTGCTCGTGGAAGTGATCGAAGGTGAGTTTGCCATTCCCGGTCCGCCCCCGATGTCCTCGACCGCCGACGCGCTGCGCTTCGAGGCCCCCCCCACTGGTACGTCTGGCGCTCCGAACGGGTAGGATCGATTGATGAGTAGCTGGATTCCCCTGCTCGCACTCCTCTGGACTAGCGGATCCTGGGCCCCCGAGCCTCCCGGACCAGTGGGGGAGGCGGCCGCCGCTTCGATGGCGACCGCCCACTCCTCGGTGGAGCCGGGCTCGAGAGCCGCCCGGAAGATCGCAGCGGACACTCTCGCCGTCCTCTCCGGTGTGGTGCGTTTAAAGGAGTATCGATCGGATGGCGTCCTCCCTGGCGCGGTGGTCGAGGTCCGGCAGGATGGGAGGCTCCACCGGTCCCTCGCCGACGGGGAGGGGCGCTACCGGCTGGAGGGTCTCGGAGCGGGCCCGGCCTCCCTCTCCGTGCTCCACGTGGCAGCTCAGCCTTTCGAGATGGATCTCCAACTTCCTCCACGTGGCCGCATCGATGTGGACCTGGAGGTGGATCGACGGATCATCGTCCTCGCCGGGGTCGAGGTGAGCCCTCGACTCCCCGTCGGATTGAACCGGCCGGTGGAGCCCACGGCCCTCTCCGAAGGTCGAGCACCCGGGATGGGACTCCGCGCGCTCGAGGCTTCGTCCGGGATGGCGGAGTCCGGGTTGGCGTCGGCACTCCCCGGCGAGCAGACGGGAGATCCGAAGCAGGTGCTCTTCATGAGAGGTTCTGCCGTAGATGCGCGCATGGTCCTCGTGGACGGGGCTTCGATCCACACGCCCTTCCACGCCGCCGGCCTCGTGGAGCCGTTCTACTCCGAGTTCCTGGGCGACGCAAAGCTCTACCTCGGTGGCGCCCCCTATCCCTACGACGGAGGCCTTTCCTACCTCCTGGACCTGGAGACCCGCCCGGCCCGAACGGACCGGCTCCGGATGAGCCTCGCAGCGGATGGACTCACGCTGAGCGGTTCCGCCGAGCTTCCGGTCGGCTCGCGGGGAGGGGTACTCGCCGGGGGGCGCCACCTCCACGGGGTGCAGGGGGCGCTCGTCGGCACGGGTAGCTTTCCCTACCGCTACGACGACTTCCTGGTTCGGATCGGGGGGGAGATCGGGGACGGGCAAGCCCTCCGCCTCACCGGCTTCAAGAACCGGGAAGGCGTGCGGCTGGACATGGTCCCGGACGATCCGGGCGGTGGCCACGACGCGCACTGGGGCAACCGGGCCCTTTCCCTGCACCATGACGGTCGGTTGGGACCCGCCGTCGTCCGAAGCACCGCCGCCGGCTCGATCTACGAGTCGGGTCTTCCGGTGCTCTGGGAGGAACCGGTTCTCGCCCGAGGCGGATCGGAACGGCATCGCCTCGCGACCCAGCCGGCCCTACCCGTCGGCGAAGGGGCCGTTCGTTTCGGAGGTGCGCTGGAACGGTACCGCTTCGTGTACCGGCTCGACCCCCTCGGATCGCCCGGGATCAGCTCGGTTTCGACGGATCCGGAAGAGGTGGCCACGACCGGGGCCGGGTTGTTCGTGGAATGGGAGGGGTGGCTGAGCCCCCTCCTGCACCTCCGAGCCGGGCTCCGAGGAGATCGCTACGGACACGAGGCTCGGATTCGGATGGGTCCGCGCATCGCCGCCCGCTTCTCCCTCACAGATCGAGCGACGCTCCTAGTCTCGGGGGGGCTCTACCACCAGCCCCTCCCTGCACCCGGCCTCCGGACGGCCGGTGTAGAAGGGGGAATCGGGACCGGAGCGGGCGCGGAGGATCCACCGGGGAAGCGGCCTTCGAACCCAGCACTCTTATTACCGAGCAGCGGATGAACACGGGAGGGGCCGCGACACCGCTGGAGCTCGCCCCCGAGGAAGACTTCCTGCGGCTGGACCTGGAGGCGGCATGGCCGATCGAGCCCACCCTTGGGGGTCGCACGACGCAACTCCGGCCCTACGTCAAGGTGCTCAACGCGCTCGATCGGCGGGATGCCCTCTTCTACTACTTCGACCGGTGGAGGGGCGATCGCGCCGATCCTCTCGCTCATCGGCCGCTTCTTCCCCTCCTGGGACTAGAAGGGAGGTTCGGATTCTATTCAGGTCCGCCGACCGACCCTTCCCGTTCAAACTAGCGCGAAGATGCCCCGCAGTGCTTCCAGAAAGCGTAGATTCTCCTGCACTCGGTGTGCCAGGGGAATGGTCGATGGCTGACCCGAGTGCTCCAACAGCCCCGTGGTCGCGACGCTCAGGTCGGGGACGATCGGTTCGAGCGCCGCACCGAGCCGAAGAGTCTCGGTGAAGGGGATGAGCGCGTCGGAGCGGGGGTGGAGCAGCCTCACCGGCACATCCAGGGGCTCGAGCCAGGGGAGCGGGTCCACCAGGGGGAGCTCCCGGCGGATGCAGGGGACCAGCTCGTCTACGATTCCGGCCACTTCCCCGGGGTCCGGTTCCCGGTCCACGGGAGGGGCGAAGAGATCGAAGAGGGAGTGGTCCCCCTGTGGGAGTTCTCTTCTGAGACGCGCCTTCATCGCGTCGGATCCGGGGTCCCGAGTCTGGATGCGGCCCTCCCCGGCGGCCGCGGCCAGAGCGTAAAGGGCTCGGACCACTCCTTCGTGCCTGCGCAGGGAGGGAGAGAGCGGGATGCCATTGATTCCGACCACCCACCGTGCGTAGGGGTCGGGGCGTTCAAGATAGCGTTTCTCGCCCCACTCGTGCTCACCGGTAAAGCCGAACCGGAAGGTTCGGTGAAGGTCTGCGTATCCGCCCCAGCCCACGACGCCGCGTATCCGGGGTACGAGCTCGGAGTGCGCCGCCGCGATGAGGGCCTGAGGCGCCCCGAAGGAGAAGCCGACGACCATGATGCCGCCCGGTGTGGAGGCGTGGTCGTCGTGGAGCCACCGGACTGCCCCACGAAGGATTCTCTGAGCCCGCTCCGGGGCCATCCGGAGTTCGGTCCAGTCGCTGATCTCGGGAACCAGAACCCTCCCTCCAGTTCCTGCGAGGGCCCGTACGAACCTCCGGAGCTCGGGGTGTCGCGGACCCGGTCGGGTGATGCCGTGCAAAACGACCCATCCGCGCCCGCTCGGGGATCCTGCGGGGACGAGCATTGTACCGGATACGAGCTCTGCCTCCCCCGGAACGGGAAAGCGGGCTGCGGACTCAACCGCCTTCGAGGACGGGGAGCTCCAACCGCGGATGAAGCGGAGCGCCGACGGGAGACCTTTCCACATGCCCCCAGTCTAAATACGATGGCTCGGCCAGTCACGCACAGGGGGCCACCTATATCATATGGGCCACGGAGATTCATGACGGAGGAACGACTGCCGTACTTTCACGCCGCCGGCGCTGCCGCTGCGGCCTTCCTGCTGTATGTGGTCACCTTGGCTCCCACCACCTGGTTCTGGGACACGAGCGAGTACATTGCCACGGCTCACATCCTGGGAATTCCACACCCCCCGGGGAACCCTCTCTTCGTAGTGGTCGGGAAGGTCTGGAGTCTCCTCCTCGCCCCGTCGGGGCTCCCGGTCGCGGTCCGGATCAACCTCCTGGCCGCCGCGACCTCGGCCGTGGCGACGGGCTTCTTTTTCCTCGTTGCGTTCCGGGTGCTCAAGGGGTGGCTCGAAGCGGAGGAGGAGGCCGAAGGGGATGGGTCAATCTGGTTCCGGCGCGTTCCCATCATCGGTGCGTGGGCGGGTGCACTCCTCGGCTCCACCGCCTTCACGGTGTGGAATCAGTCGAATGTCAACGAGAAGGTCTATACCCTCAGCGTCCTGGGAATTGCGGTCGTCTCCTGGCTCGCCGTGCGCTGGGTGGACCGGAAGGAGGAGCCAGGAAGCGGATGGCTGCTCGTCTTGGCGGTCTACCTCATGGTTCTGGGCTCCACCAATCACCTCATGGCGCTCCTGCCGGCTCCCGCCTTCCTCGCCGTGGTCCTCATCGAAAAGCCGGGGGTCTTTCTGGATCGGCGGCTCATGTCCCGGGCAACCATGGCCGTCCTCCTCGGGGTGAGCTTCAACTTCTTTCTTCCGATCCGGTCGGCTCAGCAACCGATCATCAACGAGGGAGAACCCGTTTGCGAGTCCTTCGCGGGGGCCGCGGCCGCCGTCTACTCGATGGGGAGAGTCGGTTGCCAGGCGCTCGCGGCGAACTTGACCCGGGAGCAGTACGGAAAGCCCTCGATCTTCACTGATCCCACTTCGGACTCGCTCAATCCGTCGCCGCGGGGATTCGATATTCTGGGTCACCAGCTCCTCAACTACTTCCAGTATTTCGACTGGCAGTGGGCGCGAGGGCTCTCGGTTTCGGAGGTCCCCGGGAATACGCGACTCCCCTTCACCCTCGTCTTCCTCGGCCTCGGGGTCTGGGGGTTGGTGGCTTCACGAAGCTCCCACCGCAGCCATCTCGTCTACCTCGGTACGCTGGCGTTTACCCTTTCATTGGCCCTGGTCTACTACCTGAACTTCCGGTACGGCTACTCCATCGCCCCGGAGACGGCCGCCGCCAACCAGATGGAGGTGCGTGAGCGGGACTATTTCTTCATCGGCTCCTTTCACCTCTGGGGGTTCCTCGCCGGAATGGGGATCGCAGCCTCCTGGAGGTGGGCGGCCGGGGGAAGCCTGAACCCCCGGAAGCTCGCCCTCTCGGCCCCGATCTTGATCCTCGCTTTCGTGCCCCTGGTCTCGAACTGGGCATGGGCCACGCGGAGCGGGGATTTCTCGGCGCGAGACTGGGGATACAACCTCCTCCAGAGCGTCGAGCCCTACGGGATCCTTTTCACGAACGGGGACAACGATACCTTTCCCCTTTGGTACCTCCAGGAAGTGGAGGGGATTCGCCAGGACGTGACGGTCATCGTGGTGCAATACCTCTTCACCGACTGGTATCCACGACAGCTCCTGTACCATACCCACCCGGACCGGCAGCGGCCCTTCACCGACGACGAGGGGCTGGGACTCTACGAGCCTCCGGATGCCGCGCCAACTCGGCCCATCACCCTTCTCACCGACGCCGAGCTGGACCAGGTGTCCACGGTGATTCTGAGCCAGGATTACACCGTGACGCTCGGGGATGGGGCAGTGCAGTTCCCGGAGGGCACTCGCCTCGGGCGAGGGGAACAGATCGCCTTGGCGATCATCCAGGACTCGCTCGAGGAGCGTCCGGTCCACTTCGCCAGCACCGGCGGGCTGGCCCGGTCCCTCAGCCTGGAGGGGTGGGCATTGCGGCAGGGGTTGGCCTCGCAGCTCCGCATGGAGGATCTCGGCGAACGGGCGGGCGTGGTGCAGGTGGCCGACAATCTCGGGGGGGAGTGGTTCGACTTCGAGCGGTCCCGTATCCTGGCGGAAGAAATCTTCCTCTACCGAGGGCTTCGCGACAGAGACATCTGGGCCGACCGGGCAACCCTCAACATCCCTTGGCACTTCTACTTCCTCTATCTCCAGATGGCCGACGCCTCGAACCGGATGTCGGGCACGGAAGAGCGGATGGAGGAGCTCCTGGGCGAGGCGGACCGATTCCTCATCACCGCTCAGGGGGGGCGGCGAGCCGTCCAGTGACGTCTGTCCCCCGAACCGGAGGCCGGACGTCGAGAGCCGCTCAAAGTGAACTGTTGTGCGAGGTTTGCGGACTGGCTATATTGGCGCCGAATTGCGTGGCGAGGTCTTAACGGGGTGTCCGGTTCATGGTGTCCCATCCGGGTCCCGCCCGCCTCGCTTCCCGGTGGGAGAGCCCCGGGATGCCAACATCGAAAGCGCGGATCTTACAGTTTTCTCGAGGTCCTACCATCAGGGAGGCTCCATGAAGGGACGATTTATCCTGGCGATTGCGGCGGGAGCCGCACTCCTCTTTTCGGATGCAGCCGAGGCGCAGCAGGCCGGAGCGCTCGAGCTCGGCGCCATCGGCGGCTTCGCCGTCTACGACAGTGAGGTGGGCATCGAGTCCGCTCCCTTCGTCGGAGGTCGGCTCGGCATCTTCGTGATGCCGAACGTGCTCCTGGAGGGCCAGTGGACCTACGGGGAGCCTGACCTCACGGACCAGCCGGGCTGGCAGGGGCGGGAGTTCATCTCCCACGAGCTCTATCAGGCGCGCCTGGTCTACACCCACTGGTTGGGTGAGTCGATGGGGCTACTCCTCGGCGCCGGCTACACTCAGGACAACTACTCCCGTGTTCGGAACGTCGCGGCCCGCGGTGGCGGGCCCGCGGGGCTCCTCGGCCTCCGCTACCGGTGGTCCGATTTGATCTCTTTCCGGCTAGAGGGGACGGCGTACCACGTATCCGAGGACCTCGAAGCCCACGTCGCCCCCAGGCCCCAGACGCTGAACCTCGGGATCCAGGCGGGAGCGAGCGTCACCTTCCGCGACCGAGAAGTGGAGACGATCGTGGAATTGCCGGCGCCGCCGCCGGACACGGTGATGGTCACCGAAGAAGTGGCACCGCCCCTTCCCGAGGCCAGCCCGACCCAGATCTGTCTCTCGACGGGCGAGAACGTCACTGTCTACGTGACGCCACAGGGCGACACGTTGGTCGGAGAGCAGCGTGTCCGCGTGGATCAGCTCGGACCGGGCATGGGCTTCGCCGGTGAGTATGCGGCTGACCGCCAGTGGTTCATTGCGGACACTCCGATCACCCTCACCCAGACCGTCAGCAACATCGAGCAGGACCTCGAATATGTGAAGTCGGGTGGTGAGATCGGCCTAGACTGCGCCAATGTGGTGCGGGTGGGTGAGTACGACGGGATCCCGCTCTTCGCCGATGTTGGAGCCGAGGTTCCCTACGAGACGCTCTACGTGCCGGTCACACCCGGTGTGTGGCAGCCCTACCAGACCGACCTGGCTGCAGTACGCGGCTGACGATCCAGCGCGGTACCCGTGGCTCTCGGGCCCGTCCCGGCTTCAGCCGGGGCGGGCCCTTCGTCATACTTCGACTTGGTGACTATCCCGGGCTCCGGCGTCAAAAAACTGAGACCGACCTGGGAGATCTGCGGACGATCTCACCCCATCTGTAATCATGGTTCGTGCGTCCCTCTTACTCCCACAAGGGATCCAAGCGCACGAGCGCTCTGACCAAAGACTGGCATCGGACTTGCAACTTGGACGTCTGGATTCTACGGGTCCAGGCCGTCCGTTGATCGGGCGAACCAAGATGAAGTGTAAGGAGACCCGATCCGACCGGCCCCCCGGGCCGCACATGCACCTGGGGCCGAACATGCACCGGGCTTGGAGCGAATCAAAATCGCCGGGCTCAATCCACAATCAGGGGAAAAGCATTATGAAGCTTCACCGTTACGCACTATTCGCCGGGCTGCTGGCCTTCGGCGTCGCGGCGTGCGGAGACGACGTTCAAGTCGTCGACGCGCCTCCGCAGCCACCGCCGCCGCTCCAGGTGTCCCTTTCCGGACCTTCGCAGATCCAGGTCGGCTCGACGGGTGACTTTTCCGTCAGCGTCCAGGGCGGAGAAGCTGGAGCCAGCGTATCCCACACCTGCGCCGTCTCTGACGGCAGCATCGCCAGCGTCAGCCAGATCGACAGCGGCTGCCGCGTGACCGGCCTGGCCGCGGGGAACACCTCCGTGACCGTCACGGTCCAGAAGGGCGACCAGAGCGCGACTGCCTCCGCGAGCGTCCAGGTGGGAGCGGTTACGCCCGCCACCGTGACGATCAGCAGGGTCGAGCAGGATGGCACGCAGGCCGACATCAACGACATTTCCGGCCAGCTCGACGTCACCTTGAACATCGAGCGCGGTGACGAGCTCCTCGACGAGATCATTCTCTTGATCGACGGAGAGCAGGTTGCCTCGCAGACGCTCGGCGCGGCACCGCCGCCGTCTAACGGCAACGACGAGAACGGCAACGACGAAAACGGCAACGACGAAAACGGCAACGACGAGAACGGGAACGACGAGAACGGGAACGACGAGAACGGGAACGACGAGAACGGCGACAACGACGACGCCGCCGAAACCATCCAGCAGGTAACCCTGTCGTTCAACACCGACCGTTACACGATCGACGACGAAGCCGGCACGGCCACGCCATGGCATCTGAATGGCGAGCGCGTCCTTTCGGCCGATCTCCACGTCCACGGCGCCGCTGCGCCCCGGGCCTCCAACACCATCACGCTGATTTTCAACAACGAGGATCAGGTGTGGGTGCGTTGGCGTGAGGACCTCGGAACCGGAACGTCGGCAGTCAACAGCGCGACCGGTGCCACCTATGTCGGTGGTGGAGACCTCACCTTCGAAGTGCTCGCGGCGATGTACAGCGGGCGCACCGTCGGACGGGTGGACGTCCAGTCCGTCACGGGATTCGCCGACCTGACGCTGACCCCGACCTCGGTGACGGATGGCCCGCCGTTCCGCTACACCGCGGAGTACGGTGCCAACGCGATCGAGCACGATCCGGCGACCGGAGTCGGGAGTGAGGCGACCGAGGTACAGATCGTCCAGCTCCGCCAGGAGAACGAGGCGCTGATCGACCCAGCCTCGGTGAACATTGTGAATCTCACCGGCATCAAGGTCGACAACGTGGCGCCGCAGGCGCCGGCGAACTCGCAGGTCGTGGTGAGAAACGGCACCAGCCTCGAGATCCCGGTCAACGGCTCCTTCTTCTCGTCCGGAGCCTTCACGATCGGTAACGCGGGCACGGACACCGAGGCCGCAGACGCCGGTGTTGGCCTGAGCGCGACTCCGGGCTCCTTCTTGGCCCACCTGAACAACACCGAGTTCCCGGGCACGCGCATGGTCTCCGAGCTGGACGAGGCCGGTGCGGACCGCTGGTCCGCGGAAGTGGAGTACTTCGAGGACAAGCTGGGCAACCGGATGACGGCCGCCCAGATCTCTGCACTCCTCGACTCGGGTGAGACCGATGGGTTCAACATCGACAAGACGGCCCCGGTCAAGACCAATCGCCTGCCGGTGGATGGCACCATCTTCCGCGGCACCGGTGAGAACGTCGCGCGTGTCCTGCTCTTCCGGTTGCGTGACCTGGTGCTCGCACCGGGTGAGCCGGGAGCTGGGCTGGCAGCTGAGGCGGATCTGGACCTCCGTGTCCGGAACCTTTCGACGAGCCCGGTCCTGACCTTCACCGACAACCTGGCGCACGGCTCAGTGGCGCCGGCTGTCGTCGCGCAGCCCCCGGGCGGCACGGACTTCCAGGTCAACCTGAATCACCCGGACATCCAGGGTGCCCTGGGCGACGGGGAGTACGAGGTAAGGGTTACCGCGCGTGACCAGTCGATCCTGATGAATGAAGAGGAGTACTTCTTCGAGTTCATCCTCGACACCACGCCGCCGACCACGAACATCATCGACGGCCCGCCGTCGCAGATCGGGCCGACTACGGCTAGCCAGCACACCTTCACGATCGAGGGCCACGCGAGCGACGCGAACGGTCTGGTGAAGGCGCAGCTCACGGTCCGCGCCCCGACCAACCCCGGGGTGTGCGCTCTGACGGATCCGCTCGTTGCAGTGGGCACCGGTGCCGGTCAGGTGAACCGGAACCAGGTGGACGTGCTTGCCAACGCCGAGGACTTCACGGAGCAGTTCAGCGTGCAGAACGCGGGCGCCACTCAGGAGCTTTGCTTCTTCCTCGAGGCGCACGACACCGCGGTCGACAACGAGCTGAACCCCGACCCGAACATGAACGACGAATCGGTCTGGACGGAGATTCTCTGGAACTAGTCGGGGAAATGAGCTGAGAGCCTTTCAGCTCGAAGCAGCAATCAGGACGGCGGGGGCCTCTTCGGAGGCCCCCGCTTTTTTTATCCTGTCCACTTGAGGGGCGAGCGGCCAGCAAACCAGCAGTTACATCCAGAACGGAAGCCCCTGACCTGGAGGCCGCGAAGGGGGTGGTGGGCGGAGGGAGGGGGTCTTCCGTCCGACCTTCTGGGAGCGAAAAACGGGCGCGCCCGGCCCGCCGAGGACCCAGCGCGGGAGGACGGAAGACCCCTCCCTCCCTCCCTCCACCCTGGCCCGTATACGTGGAAGGGCTCCACCCGGGCCAGGAGGCGGAGTAGCTCCTAGAACGCCACCAGGTGCCGGATGGCCTTGAGGACGTCCGAAGTCTGCGGCAGGATGGCCTCTTCGAGCTGGGGCGAATAGGCCACCCAGACGTCCTGCGAGGCGACCCGGCGGACCGGTGCGTCCAGCCAGGAGAAGAGCTCGTCGGCGATCCGGGCGGCCACCTCGGCACCGAGGCCGAAGGAGATCGGATCCTCGTGCACCACCATCACCCGGTTCGTCTTCTTGACGGATTGCGTGATCGTCTCCATGTCGAGCGGGCTGATCGTCCGGAGGTCGATGACCTCGACGTCGATCTCGTCGCGTTCCCAGGCCCGGCGAGCCGCGTCCATCGATCGTTTGACGAGCGCCCCGCAGGTCACGAGGGTGAGGTCCGCGCCTTCCCGGACCACCTTGGCCTTCCCGAAGGGGATCATGAAGTCCGGACCGGGATAGCGACCCTTGTTGTAGACCTGCCTGTAGAGGTGCTTGTGCTCGAGGAAGAGAACCGGGTCGTCACTTCGGATTGCCGTTCTAAGCAGGCCGTTCGCGTCGAGGGCGGTGGAGGGCAGCACCACGTGGATTCCCGGAGTATGGGCGAAGATCGAGGCACCCGTCTGAGAGTGGTAGATCGACCCGCCCTTGAGGTACCCCCCGTACGGGGCTCGGATCACGACGGGTGCGGCCCACCCGCCCCCGGAGCGATACCTGAGGGTGACCATCTCGTTTCGAATCTGGTGGAACGCAGGCCAGATGTAGTCGAAGAACTGGATTTCGACCACCGGCTTGAGGCCGCGCGACGCCATCCCGATGGCGCGTCCCACGATGTTCGCTTCCGCGAGGGGCGAGTTGAAGACGCGGACGCTCCCAAATCGGCGCTGAAGTCCGTGGGTCACCTTGAAGACGCCACCTTTTCCGGGCACTTCGGCCAGGGCCTCCTCACGGGAGGCGTCGGCGACGTCCTCCCCGAAGCAGAGTACCCCGACGTCCCGTTCCATCTCATCGCGCAGACAGAGGTTCAGGAGGTCGACCATCGTGTATTCCTGGTCGTCCGGGGGGTCCGGGTTGTCCTCGGTGTCGAAGGCCTCCGAGGTCGGGTCGACCTCCTCCGAGTACAGCCACCGGGTGGCGGTCTCCGGGGCGGGCTGTGGGTGAGTTAGCGCCTCGTCGGCCGCCTCCGAGATCTCCTCCTTCAGGACACGCCCAATTCGGTCCAGCTCCTCCTCCTCCGCGAGGCCTTCTTCCAGGAGGAGGGCGCGTAGCCGGGGAATTGGGTCCCTGCCCTCGTCCTCCTCGATCTCGGTGGCCGCCCGGTAGAGCCGGTCGTTGTCGGACATCGAGTGGGAGTTGAGGCGCACCGTATGAGCGTGGACGAGCGCCGGCCCACGCGCCTCCCGGCAGTAACGGATCGCCTCTCCCGTCTTCGCGTAGGAGTCGAGGACATCCGTGCCGTCACACTCGACGATGAAGAGATCCGGGAAGCTGCGGACCAACTTGGAGATGCTCCCGCCGACGGTCTGGACCTCCACCGGTACAGAGATCGCGTACTTGTTATCTTCGATCAGAAAGACGACAGGCAGCTTCAGGTTGCACGCGGTATTGAGCGCCTCCCAGAACTCCCCCTCCGAGGTGGTTCCCTCGCCGGAACAGACGACGACGACCTCGTCGTCCTCAAAGTCGTCGATCCGTTCGCGGAGCTCGGGGAGGAGTTGGGCGCGGTAGGCGGTTTCGGCCGCTCCGACTGCCTGCAGGTACTGGGTTCCGGTGGGTGAGGAGGTGCTTACAATCCGGAGTTTCGGATCGCTGAAATGCGCCGGCATCTGGCGTCCCCTCGAGGCCGGATCGTCTTCGGCGGCCACTGCCTGGAGGAGGTGCTCGAGGGGACTCTGTCCCATCGCCAGCGCGAACGGTCGGTCCCGGTAGTAGAAATAGAGCCAGTCCGAGCCGGGGCGGAGGTGCCTGGTGATGCTGACCTGGATCGCCTCGTGGCCCGCCGCCGAAATCTGAAAGTAGATCCGATTCTGTCGCTTGAGGCTGATCTCCCGTTCGTCCAGGGTGCGGGACATCACCATGAGCCGGTAGATCGCGAGGAGATCCTCTCGCCCGAGACCGTGCAGGTCTCGGGTGGTGGCGGTCTCGTTGGGGATGCTCGTGGCCATCGAATCTCCGTGTTTGCGGCTCGGGAGGAGGCCGGAGCCTCGGGGCCGCCTCCCCGGGAATACGAGTGGTCGCGCGGCTAGGACAAGATAGGTCGGGCAGGTGAAGGGGCCAAGCCGGAGAGGCGCTGTTTCGAGCGGGGTCGGGGCCTCAAGGGGGATCCGGCTCCAGCCGAAGCAGCTCTTCCCGGAGCGCCTCCGGATCCGTCACCGGCGCCCGACACGCAAATCGTCGGCAGACGTAGGCGGCCGGCCGCCCCTCCACGGTTCCCCGGCCGGCGAGGAGGGGGGTCGGCACCGGGAAGGTGTCCGCGTGCTCCTGGCCCGTCACCACCCCTCCGGGAAGAAAGGTGCGGTGCACTTCGTGGAGAAGGGCCCGGGTCCCCGGATCCTTCCGGGGGCCCACGATCGCCACTTCGGTGGGGGGATGGGCCAGCCGTATGGCCACGCTGAGGAGCCGACCGAATCCGGAAGGGGCCTGGGTGGCCGACGCCGCCTCCCGGGCCACGAGGGCGCGAGCCGCGTCGAC
Source organism: Gemmatimonadota bacterium (assembly GCA_007124095.1). Lineage (GTDB taxonomy): Bacteria > Gemmatimonadota > Gemmatimonadetes > Longimicrobiales > Gaopeijiaceae > SLCK01. Next base: position 20,815 of record SLFU01000241.1, on the reverse strand, counting down.
CCGTGCGGTGTCTCCGAGGATGCGGCCGAGGCGGATTCGGAGCTCGGCGGCGAGGGAGGTCCCCGAAGGGATGGGGTTGTCCATCGGCTCCCGGGGTCGAATGACGAGCGGCTCCGCGTCTTCCGGGGAGTCGTAGAGGAGGTCGGTCTCCGGGTCCCGGAACCTGTCCTCCACCTCCTCGTCGAGCTCGATCGCCACCTCGAGCCAGCGCGGTTCCAGAGTGGTCTCGTGGAGGGTGAGGAGTGCATTGCCGAGCCCCGCCACATCCTCCAGGAACCCCGGGATCCGGGCCCTTCCCTGCGTGACCTGGTGCAGGAGGAGCCCGTTCGGGCGAAGGACGGCGAGGAGGCGGTCAGCACCCCTCCGGGCGGCCTCGACGTATGCCGGCTCATTCAAGGTAGCTCCGGCTTCGGCAAGGCTCCGGATGGCCAGGGCGTTCCAACCGGCCAGCACCTTGTCGTCCCGGAGGGGATGCTCCCGCCCGGCCCGTGCCGACACGAGGGTCGCCCGGCCTTTCGCGAGGCGACTCTCTAGCTCGTCACGGGAGATCTCCTCCTCCCCCGCCACACGGTCCAGGTCGTGGGGGAGGTGGAGGATGTTGCGGCCCTCGAAGTTCCCGCCCGCAGAGACGTCGTAGCATCGCCGAAAGAGGCGGCCTTCCTCCTCCCCGAGAAGCTCGTCGACCTCCGCCGCGGTCCATACGTAAAAGCGGCCCTCCTCCCCCTCGGAGTCCGCGTCCCGCGCCGTGTAGAAGCCGCCCTCCGGGGCCTGGAAGTCCTCGAGGAGGTCCCCCAGCACTTCGCGGCAGATCCGTTCCAGCTCTGCGTCCCCGGTTACCTTATAGGCACGGAGGTAGGTGCTTGCGAGGAGGGCATTGTCGCAGAGCATCTTCTCGAAGTGTGGAACGAGCCAGCGCTCGTCCACCGAGTACCGGTGGAATCCCCCCCCGAGCTGGTCGCGAATGCCGCCCCGCCCCATCTTCCGAAGGGTCAGGAGGACGGCGTCGAGAGCGGAACCGTCCCTCGTGGAGCCGTGGTAATCGAGGAGGAACTGGAGGACTACCGGTTGGGGGAACTTCGGGGGCCGTCCGAATCCTCCATGCACCGGATCCAGGCCTTGCAGGAGGCTTCCCGCCAGGTCACGAATCCACTCTGCGTCGATGCTGGGCTCCTGGGACTCCCCCTCTCCAGCCGTATCTCCGCTCGATCCCGTGGTGGATCTCCTCAGAAGGTCCCGGATCTCGGACGCGGCGGTTCGGACCTCGTCTCCCCGATCTTCCCAGGCGCGGTGAATCGCCTCGAGAATCTGCGAAAAGGAGGGGATCCCATGCCGGGGCTCGGGAGGGAAGTAGGTCCCTCCGTAAAAGGGCTCCCCTTCGGGAGTCAGAAAAACGGTGAGCGGCCATCCTCCTCGGCCCGTGAGGGCCTGGACGGCTCGCATGTAGATCCCGTCCACATCGGGGCGTTCCTCGCGGTCGACCTTCACGTTCACGAAGAGCTCGTTCATCGTCCGGGCGATGAACGGATCCGCGAAGGACTCCCGCTCCATCACGTGGCACCAGTGACACGAGGAGTATCCGATGGAAAGGAGGATCGGGCGACCCGACTCCCGAGCCTCCCTGTTGGCTTCCTCTCCCCAGGGATACCAATCCACCGGGTTCTCGGCGTGCTGGAGGAGGTAGGGGCTGGTCTCTTCTGCGAGACGGTTGGGCATCCGGTTGGACTTCCCCCCACTCAGGATGGGGAGGCGCTTCCGCTTCCCCCTGCGGGTTCTCCGGCCTCTTCGAGAGATCCGGCGACGACCTCCGGGTCCAGCTCGTCCTCGGCGAAGACCCGGATCCGGGTCTCCCCGTCCAGCTGGATCCCGTACTTGTCTCCCCGACTCGGCTTGAGGTGAACCACGGTGCCCAGTCGGCCTACGAGGGAGTCGTCGATCGGGAACCGGTTCCCGCGACTGATCCGGACGCGGCTGCCCTGTGGATAACGATGAATCTTCATGGCGTCGATGCGAGATCCGGGATCTGTACGCCCCGGGTGATTTGTTCCAGCACGAAACGGGCGACCTCCTCGGGCGAGGCGGAGCCCTGCTTGGCGACGATGCGAGCCACCCCGATCCGCCGTCCGTCCGAACAGACGAGGCTGAGGAAGGCTGCGGGGAGGTCGTGCTCTTTCTCCTCCGTCTCCCCTTTCCACGGCTCCGGTGCAGTGGCGACCCCGGTGGGGAGGTCGCTCCCGTCCACGGAGATTCCAACCACGGCCACCCGCACATCTCCGCTGTCCAGAGATTCGGCCACCCCTTCCACCTGACTCGCCTCGACCGGAACGGTCGCGAGAAAGGAGGGAATGCCCTTCACGAGGAGCCCGAGGGAGAACGCCGCGTGCCCTGCCGGGATCGCGGGATCCGTCCTCTCCGACCCGACGATGGAGTGGAGGACCGGGTATTCCGGGCTTACGAAGGCGTTGAAATCGGTCATGGATCCTTGGAAGGTGATTCTCCGAGGCCCTTCTGGCAACCGGGTGGCGAATGCTAGATTGGCGCACCTGGAGTGGCGCACATCGTTTGGTACCCCGCACCCCTTCGCGGGTCCCGCCGGGGCGGAGCGACGTAACCCTGTCACGTCGAGGAAAGAGAGGCGCCGGTTGGATTTCTACCGTTCTATGCTGCGACTCATCGTTCGTCGTCCCGGCCTTCTTCCGGCGGCGCTCGGGCTGGCCTGGGCCGCCAGGCGCAGGGGCTGGCACAGGCGCCCCCCCTTCCTGCCTCTCCCTCCCGACTCCTACCTGAGGTGGCGCCTGGAGACGGCCTATGGCGACGAGGTGGATTCGCCGCCCGTCGAGGACATGGCTCGTTATCTGAAGTGGGCCCGGCGTATGCGGGGAGGCGGCTGAACACGGAGGCGATCGGACCATGGGAAAGCTCTTCTTGGTGCTTCTCGCACTCCTCGGGGCGGGGCTCTACTTCCCGGAATCACGGGAGGTGATCGTGGAGCGAACTCGCCCGATTCTGAACCCCGGGTACCGGTGGATGACCGTCCAGCAGATGGAACGGATCCTCTTGGACCTCGGGAACCACGAGGGGAGCCGGGGGGAGCTGCCGCGGGGTCCGGGGGAGTTCGACGCCTGGCTGAATGCGCGATATCCACAGGAGAGCTCCAGGCAGGATGCGTGGGGTACCCGCTACCGGATGGAGGTGAGCGGAGCCGCCGTCCGGGTGATCTCGGCGGGACCGGACGGGGAGTTCGACACGGAGGACGACCTGATCCGGGAGGGGGAGAGGGAACCGGGCTCCGGCTTCCGATGACGCCATCTCCGGAAGTCCTCGTGGCTTTGGGTCCCCTTCTCCTCTTCGTGATGGCCGCCGCCGAGACCTCCGTCCCCGCAGGCCTGTTGGTCCCCGCCGGGGTGAGCCTCGCCCTCGGGGCCTTCCTGGCCCACGAAGGTCTTCTCCCCTGGGGGGCCGTGCTGGCCGCAGCGGGATCGGGCGCACTTGTCGGGGATTCTGTCGGATTCTGGATCGGGCGTTCGGGGACGGCCCGCTTCGCGCGCACCCCCGGGCTGGTGGGTCGGGTGCTCCGGAGGGCCCGTGGCGCGGCCCGCGGCCTCCTCCTCCGGCCACCTCTCGTCTCCGTTACGATGGCCCGCCTCGCGTCCTTCGTGCGCACCTTGATGCCGGCGGCCGCGGGGATGAGTGGGATGACCTATCCCCGATTTCTGGCCTTTGATATTGCGGGGGTGGCTCTCTGGATCGCTCTCTACGCCGGGATCGGGGTGGCCGCGGGGGAGAGCTGGCGCCTCGCGAGCGGCCTCCTCGGAACCGGATGGGCGCTCATCATCTTCCTCGCCCTCGTGGGGAGCTGGCTTCTCGCGAGGAGGCGGCGGCGCAGGGAGGCCGCCGACGCCTTGCTGGCGCCGCTCGAGTACCCCGAGGAGTCGACCCGGCCCCGGGAGCTCCCGTGATCCGGGTGGGGCTGACCGGGAACGTGGCGGCGGGGAAGTCGGTGGTCGCCCGGGTCTGGAGTGAGGTCGGGGTGCCCGTCCTGAGCTCCGACGAGCTGGCCCGGGAGGTGGTCCGGCCGGGCGGCCCCGCTCTTCGGGAGATCCAAGAGGCGTTCGGAGACGAGGTGCTCGCTCCCGATGGCACGCTCGACCGTCCCCGGATGCGCGATCGGGTCTTTCGCGACCCCGAGGGCAGGAAGCGATTGGAGGCGATCACGCATCCTCGGATCACGGAGCTGCGCCGCCGCTGGCTCTCGGAACGGAGGAGGGAAGGGGAGCCCCTTGTGGCGACCGAGGTCCCCCTCCTCTTTGAGGCGGGTCTGGAGGGAGAGTTCGACGTAGTGGTCGTGGTGGACGCCCCGGTCGAGCTTCGGAAGCGGCGGCTGGTGGAGGGGCGAGGGATGAACGCCGCCGAGGCACGCCGGATCATGTCGAGTCAGGGCGACCCCGCGGAGAAGCGGAGGCGCGCGGATCACGTCCTGGACAATCGTGGCACGATCCCGGAGCTGGAAGAGAAGGCGAGCGCCCTGCTCGACCATCTGCGCGCCACGGCGGGAGCAACCGGTGAGTGAACGAATTCGGATCGATCTCCACCTCCACACCGCAGGGTCGTGGGACTGCCTCTCCGATCCGGAGCGGGTCCTGGAGCGTGCGCTGGGACGCGGCCTGGAGCGGATCGCGATCACCGACCACAATCGGCTCTCGGTGGCCAGGACGATGTCCTCGCGCTATCCGGGCCGCGTCATCGCGGGCGAGGAGGTGAAGACCGCGGAGGGGATCGACGTCATCGGGCTCTACCTCGAGCGCGAGATCCCCAAGGGGACGCCCGCGCGGGCGACGTGCGAGTCGATCCGGGCCCAGGGAGGGATCGTCTATCTCCCCCATCCGTATGCTCGGGGAAAGGGTGGGGATGGGCGACTGGCCGAGACCCTCGCTCCCCTTGTCGATGTCGTGGAGGTCTTCAACGCACGTGTCTTCTCGCGGCGCCGGAACCTGAAGGGACTCGATCTGGCGGAGCGGCACGGGCTCCTCCACGGCGCGGGATCGGATGCCCATACCGTGCGGGAGGTGGGGAACGCATGGGTCGAGCTGCCCCATCACGCGAACGAACCCGCGGCGCTCCTCGATGCGCTCCGGGAGGCCACGATCCACGGCCGACGGGCCTGGCCGCTGGTGCGGCTGGCATCCAATTGGGCGAAGCTCTGGAAGCGAATGCAGCCCCCACCCTGAGCCCGCTTGACCGCGGAATCGCCCCCGCCTACCCTTCGCACCCATGAGCTACGAGATCCCCCCCTCCCGCCGTTCTTCCATCGACCAGGTCCTGGCCGTCCTCGAGAAGGCCAGCCGGGTCATCCTCACGACTCACAAAAATGGTGACGGCGATGGGGCGGGATGCGAGGCCGCGCTCCTCTCACTGCTCCTCGAGGAGGGGATTCAGGCATGGATCGTCAACCCGACCCCCTTTCCCGACCTCTTTCGCTTCCTCGTCCCGGATCCCACGCGGATCCTGGAGGTAGACGAGCCGGAGACGCGGCGCCGGTGTCGCGCCGCGGATCTCTGCATCGTGGTGGATACCGGAGAGGTGTCGAGGATCGGACGGGTCGGTCCCCTGGTCGAGGACCTCGGGAAGGTGATCATCGATCACCACCCTCCGGGATCCGGCGCCCTGGAAGGGGTCTCCTTCCGCGATGCCGCCGCTGCGGCTGCCGGAGAGCTGGTCTTCGATCTGGCCTGGACGCGGGATGGTCCCTGGACCCGGCCTCTCGTAGAAGGGCTCTATGTGGCTCTCCTGACGGACACGGGGTCCTTTCGCCATTCGAATGTAACCCCGGAGGTGCACCGCATCGCCGCGGAGCTGGTGTCTCGCGGGGCGGATCCCGAGGAGCTGCATCGCCGGATTTACGGGCGGGCGCCCCTTCGTCGTTATCGTCTCCTCGAGAAGGCACTGGCCACCCTCGATGTGTCGTCCGACGGGCGGGTGGCCTGGATGACCGTTCCCGCCAAGGCGTTTCGGGAGCTGGCGTGCTCGTCGGAGGACCTCGAGGGGCTGGTCGATTTCCCCAGGGAGCTGGACGGTGTGGAGGTGGGGCTCCTCTTCCGCGAGGTGGCGGAGGGTAGCACCAAGGTGTCTTTCCGATCCAATGGACCGGCGGATGTCAATGTCCTCGCGCGGAGCTTCGGAGGCGGAGGGCACGCTCGCGCTTCCGGAGCCCTCATTGAAGGGAAGGTCGAGCAGGTGCGTGACCGGGTCGTCGCCCGCTCGATCGAATACCTCCACGACGAAGCCGGAGCGCCCGGTTCAGGAGACGCCGGACTGGCCGAGTCCAGGGAACCGCAGGATGGAGAAGGCGTAGAGTGATGCCGGAGGGAGATCCGGGAGTTCCCGGGAGCCTGGGCGAGGCGCTGCGGCGACTGGTCGGGCGGATTCCCCCTTCGCAACTGGATCAGCTCTGGGTGTTCCCTCCCCTCAAGCGGGGGAGGTCCGAGCAGGGACTGGTCGCCGCCGGGTGCTATCCGACCGTCGATGCCGGATTGGTCGGAGGGGAGCCGGACGGGACCGCGGCCGCGGAGGACCGGCGACTTCTCGTCACTCTCTCCTATAGGGCCGAGATGACGGGAAAAGGCACCACCTTCGCGGCGCGAGTCCAGGAAGAGGGGGCAGCTCCCCGCGACCGCCTTCCTCGGATCATGGAAGGTGTGGTACGGCGGTCGGAGGCCGGGAAGGGTTCCGGCTCTCCGCGACCGGTGGAGGTGAAGGGGGATCCGGAGCGAATCGACGAGCTCGTTGCCGAGCTTTCACCCCGTACCGCCGCGGACTTCGGGGATTCGACGATGTCAGTATTGGCAGTGGAGGGGCCAATTCCCTCCGGGGAAGAGGAGTCCACGTGAACACACAGAACCCGCCCCAGGTCTCGCCCTTCGTTCGCCTCTTCGGCCGGTACCTGAGAGATCAGGGACTTCCGGTCACCCAGCAGAGGGAGGCCGTCGCCGACGTCGTCTTTTCTTCGGACGATCACCCTTCTGTCGACGATATCGAGCAGAGGCTGAGGGAGGTTGGGGAGAGGATCGGGAAAGCCACGATCTACCGCACCCTCGACCTCCTCGTCCGGAGCAAGCTGGTCGAGGAGCACGACTTCGACGAGGGGTTCAAGCGCTATGAGCACCGGCTCTCCCGTCAGCCTGAGCACGAGCACCTGATCTGCCAGGAGTGTGGCACGGTCACCGAGTTCAGGAGCCACGAGGTTCAGCGCCTCCAGGAAGAGATCGCCAGGAGTCGCGGCTTCCGCCCCAATCGCTACAAGCTGGAGATCTACGGCCTCTGCGCCCCATGCCAGGAAGCCGGTGCGGAGCTCCCCCGGGAAGGGTTGACCTGTCCGATCGAAACCGTCTAACTTCGCCGCTCCCTCTCCTGTTCCCCCTTCTCCCTCTCCTGGAGGTCTCGGGTTGTTTCAAGGTGACGAGCTGGTACCGAGCAAGATCTTCTTCACCACCGGCGTCGGGGTCCACAGGGAGAAGCTGACCAGCTTCGAGATGGCCTTGAGGGATGCCGGGATCGCTCAACACAACCTGGTGCGAATCTCGTCGATCTTTCCTCCCGAGTGTGAGATCCTCCATCGGGATGAGGGGGTGGAGCTGCTGAGACCCGGCCAGGTCGTCTTCTGCGTTCTCTCGGAGGCCGCATCCAACGAGCCGAGTCGCCGGGTCGGGGCCACGGTCGGGGTGGCGATTCCCACGGACCGCAGTCACTACGGCTACATCTCCGAACACCACGCCTACGGGCAGAGCGAGCCGGTGATGGGCGACTACGCGGAGGACCTGGCTGCCTCCATGCTCGCGACCGTCCTCGGGGTGCCCTTCGATCCCGAGAAGGCATGGGACGACCGGAAGGAGCAGTGGCGTCTTTCGGGGAAGATTGTGGAAACGCGGAACTACACGATCGTGGCGGAGGCGCCCGAGGACGGGAGGTGGGTGACGGTGGTGAGCGCTGCTGTCTCCTGCGGATGAACCCCGGTGGCCGGCTGACCGGCAGCCGCGGTCTCGAGGACCTGCCTTGGGAGTCCCCCCACAACTTTCTGGGGCTGGAAGGGGCGATGGCGGAGCTGGAAGGGGCTGCGGCGGTCATTCTCCCGGTTCCCTACGAATCCACTACATCCTATTCGGGAGGGACGCGGGGTGGCCCTCGCGCGATTCTCGAGGCCTCCCGCTTCATCGAGCTTTACGATCAGGAGCTCGACGAGGAGCCGGCTCGCCACGGGATCCATACCCTCCCCGCCCTCGAACTCACCCGTGAGGGCTCGACCGCGGCGATGGCGGAGCTCGAGGAGGCGTATGGGCGAATCCTCGCCACTCTGGAGGGTCGGTTTCCGGTCATGCTCGGAGGGGAGCACTCCTTGAGTGCTCCTGCGGTCCGAGCCACCGCGGGCCGCCAGGATCGAACCGAACGGCTCTCGGTCCTCCAGATGGACGCCCACGCCGACTTGAGGGACGGCTACGAGGGCGCACCCTGGTCGCACGCCGCCTTCGCCCGCCGCTGCGTCGATGTAGCCGATTTCGTGGCCGTCGGGGTGCGGGCGGTTTCCTCCGAGGAGGTGCAGTTCGCCGGCGCGAGCGACGGGGTCAGGCTGATCTGGGCCGACCGCATGTGGGAAGACGACGCCTGGATGGACGAGGCGCTTCAGGCGCTCGGGCCGGAGGTCTACCTTACCTTCGACCTGGACTATTTCGATCCCGCCCTGATGCCCTCGACCGGTACTCCGGAACCGGGAGGGGGCGACTGGTACCGGACTCTCCGGTTTCTTCGAAGGGTGTTCCGGGAGCGCCGGGTCGTGGGGATGGATGTAGTGGAGCTCGCACCCCGCCCGGGGTTCACGGCGCCCGACTTCCTGGCGGCCAAGCTCGTGTACAAGCTCCTGGGATACCATTTCGATAGCGGGGACTGAAGGGGTGTCACATCCCTCCGACCTCCTCTTTCCGGAGTGGGCGATGGGGCGGGCCACGGCCTCGGCTCGAATCGATGGCAACAGGCTCCTCCTGCAGTTCGAGGGACCCTCGACCTTCGACGCCTGGCTCGAAGCGATCGCGGCGGCCACCCGGTACGTCCATTTCGAAAACTACATCCTCCGGGACGACGCCCTCGGCCGCCGCTTTCGCGATGCCCTGGTGGATCGGGCTCGCGCCGGGGTGGAGGTACGGGTTCTCTACGACTGGATGGGTTGCTGGGCCACCCCACGCCGGTTCTGGCGGCCCTTCCGGGAAGCGGGCGTGGAGGTGCGGGCCTTCAATCCCCCTTCTCTGAGGGATCCTCTCGGGCTGCTTCAGCGCGACCATCGAAAGCTGGTGGCGGTGGACGGCGAGGTCTCCTACATGGGGGGCTTCTGTGTCGGGGAGGAGTGGGTCGGAACCCGGGAACACCCCCCCTGGCGGGACACCGGGGTGGAGATCCGGGGGCCGGCTGCCGCCGCCGCCGCCCGGACCTTCGAGCGAGTGTGGGCCGAGATGGGAGGGGAGGTTCCCGAACCGGCCCGCGCCGATCCTTCCGGGGTTCCACCCGCGGGGACGGCTTCCGTATGGTTGATCGAAGGGCTTCCCTGGCGATCGCGCGTGTATAGGGCTACCCAATTGATGGCCTCGGTCGCCCGCGAGCGGATCTGGATCACGGATCCCTACTTCGTGGCCCCCCGCCCGGTATCCGAGGGGCTGATGGCGGCGGCCCGGGACGGTGTCGATGTCCGAGTCCTGGTGCCCGCGCACAACAACTGGCCCTGGGTGGGTAGCCTCTCCCGGGGGGGATACCGGAACCTTCTCCGAGCGGGCGTCCGGATCTTCGAATGGCAAGGGCCGATGATCCATGCCAAGACTTCGGTGGTGGACGGCCGTTGGTGCCGCATCGGCTCCTCAAACCTGAATGTGGCCTCCCTCCTGGGGAACTGGGAGTTGGATGTGGGGGTCCTGGATCGGGAGTTGGCCGGACAGGTCGAAGGCCTGTTCATGGCGGACCTGGCCTCCGCAGTGGAGATCGTCCTCCCCCGGCGAAAGGGGGTGGCGGGCGTGGGCGAGCCCGGACTCGGGACGACCTCTCTCGATCGCGAGGGGTTCAGGTGGCAAGCCGGAAAGCGGCTTCCGTCGGGAGGAGCACAGAGCCTCACCCTGGCGGACCTGGTGCGGGCGGGGACCGCGCTCGGAGACGCGATCGCGGGCCACAGGGTCATCGGGCGGGAAGATCGCACGCTTCTCGGCACCGTGGCGACGCTCCTCTTGCTCTGCGCGGTCTTCGCCTTCTTCTTTCCCCGGCTGGTCGGGTGGACTCTGGCCGCCATCACGGGGTGGGTGGGCTTGGTGCTCGCCGTGCGGGGGATCGCTCAGGCTTGGCGGGCGCGTCGGGAATCGGACACGGACGACACGGACGAGGAGGTGCCTTGATCGAGGTGGGCTTGTTGATCGCGCTGACCGCGGGGGTCCTTTCCTTTCTCTCGCCGTGCGTCCTCCCACTCGTGCCCGCGTACCTGAGCTTCGTCACGGGGATGAGCCTCGAGGAGCTCGAGGAGGGGGTGGATCGCAGGCGTGTCTTCACCTACTCCCTCCTCTTCGTGGGCGGGTTCAGCCTGATTTTCCTCCTCCTAGGAGCCTCCGCCTCCTTTCTGGGCCAGTTCTTTCGCCACTACGAGGAGTGGATCGCGCGGATCGGGGGTGCGGTGATCTTCCTCCTCGGCCTCCATCTGACCGGTCTCCTGAAGCTCGCGCCCCTGATGCGGGAGAAGCGCTTCCACGTGGCGAACCGGCCCGTGGGCTACCTCGGGGCCGTCGCGGTGGGGATGGCCTTCGGGGCTGGGTGGACCCCATGCATCGGGCCGGTCCTCGGGGCGATTCTCACCTTCGCCGCCGCCCAGGAGACCTTCTGGCAGGGGGTGGGACTTCTCGGAGTCTACTCCGCCGGGCTGGCGATCCCGTTTCTCCTCGCGTCGGTGGCGCTCGACCGCTTCCTCACGGGGTTCGGACGGTTCCGTCGCTACCTCTCCGCCGTGGAGGTCGCCTCCGGTGTGCTCCTCCTCGTGCTGGGCATCCTCCTCATGACGGGCAGCTTCACCGCCCTGACGAGCTGGCTCGTTCCCCTCACGCCTGAGTTCCTGCTGGAGCGGATCTGACGGAGAGATCGGCGTCGCCGTCCTCCTCATTGAGCTCCCGATCGAGCAGCTGGCGGCGGAGGAGGGCCGCATAGACGCCCTCGCGCGAGAGGAGCTCGTCGTGGGACCCTTCGTCGACCAGGACTCCCTCGTCGAGGACCAGGATCCGGTCCGCGTCCATGACCGCGGTGACCCGGTGCGAGATGATGAAGCAGGTACGCCCCCGAAGGGACTCCTTCAGCTCGGACAGGATCCTCGCCTCCGTCTGTGTGTCCACCGCGCTCAGCGCATCGTCCAGGATCAGGATCCCCGGGTCCCGAGCGAGTGCCCGTGCGAGAGTGGCGCGCTGCTTCTGTCCGCCGGAGAGGTTGATACCCCGCTCACCCAGATAGGTGCGGTATCCCCGGGGAAAGTCGGCCACCTGCTCGTGAAGCTGGGCGATCTCGGAGGCGCGAAGGATCCGCGGGTCCATCTCCTCGCCGGTTTCCTCACCGCCGTCCGCGGAGACAGCTCCCGCCGAGAATCCGAGGCCGAGTCCGACGTTCGAGCCGATGGTCTCCGAGAACAAGAAGGTGTCCTGCGGTACGACGCCCATCTGAGAGCGCAGCTCACCCGGCTCGTATTGGGACAGGGGCACTCCGTCGAGGAGGATGCGGCCTTCGGTGGGATCGTAGATCCGCGGTATGAGGGTGACCAGCGTACTCTTTCCGGATCCCGTGGCCCCCACGATCGCGATGGTCTCTCCGGGCCGCACCTTGAAGGAGAGATCTCGAAGGACTTCCCGATCGGTGCCGGGATAGCGGAACGAGACACCCTCGAACTCCAGCTCACCCCGGATCCGACCCACGGGCCGTCCCACCGCGGGGGCTATCCGCGGCTCGGTGTGGAGGATTCGGTTGATCCGTGCCATCGAGGCCTCTCCTCGCTGGAAGAGATTGACGACCCATCCCAGGGCGATCAGCGGCCAGGTGAGGAGGTTCAGGTAGAAGATGAAGGCGACGAAGTCTCCCACCGAGATCGAGCCATCGATCACGAGTCCTCCGCCGACCCAGATGACGATCACCATCGCCAGACCGGTCAGGAGTCCCAGGGTCGGGTGGAAGAGCCCCTGGGCTTTCACCAGGTGCAGATTCCGGTCCATATACTCTCGATTCATCTCTTCGAATCGGCGGGCCTGGTCGACCTCCTGTACGTAGGCCCGGACCAGGCGGACTCCGGTCAGATTCTCCTGTACCTGGGTCGAAAGGGCGGCGAACTGTTCCTGAATCCGCTGGAATCGCTGGTGGATGATGCGCCCGAAGCCCAGGACCACAGGGGGAAGGACCAGCATCGGGATCAGGGCCAGAAGAGTGAGTCTGGGCGAGATCCACACCATCAGGGCAAGGGTGAACGCCGACATCACCGAGGTGTTCACGGAGTACATCACGGCCGGCCCCACCGCCTGCCGAACCGCAAGCGTGTCGTTCGTCGCCCGGCTCATGATGTCGCCGGTTCGCTCCCGATCGAAGAAGGAGGCGTCGAGTTTCAGCAGGTGATCGAAGAAATTCGCCCTCAGGTCGCATTCGATTCGTCGGCTGACCCCATTGATGAGCTCTCGCATCCCGTAGCGTGCGGCTCCGCCCAGGAGCGCCGCGCCCACGACGAGCCCCGCGTAGCCGAGGATGAGGTTCCGGGAGACCTCCGGGTCCTCCAGGGCGTCGATCGCCAGTCGGAGCAGCCAGGGACCGGCCACCGTGAAGAAATTCGAGACGGCTACCAGAAGGAGACCCACCAGCATCCCGGTGCGGTACCTGCGAAAATAGGGAAGGATGGTTCTGAGGTGCGTCATGCTCACCGCATCCGAATCGATGAAGGGGGCTCGAGCGCCCGCTCCGGGAGGGCCCGGCCAGGTTCGGATCAGGCCGGGCTCAAGTCCGGTCCCGAGGAGGCGTCCCCGTCAAGGAAGGTCCCATCAAGGAAGGTCCCATCAAGGAAGGTCCTACCAAAGAAGGTATAGGGTGAAGAATCCGGGTAAAGTTCCCGCTCGCCCCGGAAGTCTCGGGTCACGGCCCGCCTCGAGCGGGTTCTGGAGCTCCGAGCCGCTCCAGGAGATGGGTCGCCGAGCGGGCCAGGATCGCCGAGCCGAGCGGAAGCGCCGACTCGTCCAAGTCGAAGCGGGGATGGTGATGCCGTCTGGGGTCGGGGAGTCCAGCCCCGAGCCAGAAGAAGGCTCCGGGCGCCTCACGGGCCAGGAAGGCGAAGTCCTCCGCTTCGAGCCAGGGATCGCTAAGGACGAGATGATCCTCGGGGAGGAGAGGAGCGACCGCCTCCCGCACCCACCCTGTGACGGCGGGGTCGTTCACTACGGGCGGGTACCCGTCCTGGATCCGGACCTCGCTTCGTCCCCCCATCGCATCCACGGTCGCGAAGGCACTGCGAATGCCCTCCCGGATTCGCTTTCGGACATCCGGATCGAAGTACCGCAGAGTGCCCGAGAGCTCCACCCGGTCCGCCACTACGTTGAGCGCGGTCCCTCCGGAAATGGTCCCGAAGGTCAGGACCCCGCGCTCGAGTGGGCCGACCCGGCGACTCACGACCTGCTGAGCCGCCACGACCCCCAGGGAGGCGAGGGCAACCGCGTCCACCCCGTCCTGCGGCCTGGCGGCATGTGAGCTCTGTCCATGGACGGTGACGAAGACCTCATCGGATCCGGCGAAGAAAGGGCCCTCCCGCAGGTACATGCGCCCGGTGGGAAGGTGGGCGCCTACATGTAGACCTACGACCGCATCGACACCCTCCATCGCTCCTTCCTCGACCATCCTGCGTGCCCCGCTCTTCCCCTCCGCGTCCATCCCCTCCTCGGAGGGCTGGAAGAGGAGCCGGATGCGTCCCTTGGGAAGCTCGCCCGCGTCCCGGAGGGCCGCCAGGAGGATGGAGGTGCCGACGAGCCCGGCCGTGTGGGCGTCGTGCCCACAGGCGTGCATGACGCCGGGGACCGTCGAGGCGTAGGGAGCCTCACTCTCCTCCTGGATGGGAAGGGCGTCCATGTCGGCCCGGATCGCCACGGTGGGCCCCTCCCCGTTCTCCAGCTCCGCCACGATGCCGGTCCTGGCCACTCCGGCACGAACCGAGAAGCCCGCACGGGCCACCTCGCGGGCCGCGATCTCGGATGTGCGCACCTCCTGGTAGCTCAGCTCCGGGTGTCGGTGCAGATCTCGCCGGAGCTCGACGAGGAGGGGAGCGAGCTTGCGGGCATGTTCGAGGAGGGGGTCCATGGCGAACCTGGGTTTTGGCGGGGGTGTAGACAGGTGCGGGGCGCGAACGGTACCATCTCTTCAACGCCGAACTTATCATCGCCGGACTCGGCCGGGTACCCTGACCGTGCCCGACTCGACCTTCTCTTCTCCCGACGGCCCATGCTGGACGACCGACTCACAGAGCAACGGAACCCACGCAGTCGCGAAAGCGACACGCTGTCCCCGCTCAAGATCGTGGACCTGATCAACCGGGAGGACCGAACCGTGGCGGAAGCGGTCGGGTTGGAGGCGGCCCCCGATGAGTCGTGACCGGGCGATCCTGGGGGGGCTGATGTCAGGCACCTCCCTGGACGGAGTGGACGCGATCCTGCTCGCCGTCGAAGGGACCGACCCCCGAACGCTGCGATGGGAGGTGCTCGGGTTCCATAGCGAGCCGTACGTGCGGGAGGAGCGCGAGAGGATTCTCGGGGTCCTCTCGGATGGCGGGGTCATCGACCTGGTCAACCTTCACGTGGCCCTGGCCACGAAGTTCCGTGAGGTGTTTCTCACCCTTCTGGATCGGGTTGGGGTGGAACCGGAGAAGGTGACGGTGATCGGCTCCCACGGTCAGACGATCTGGCACGAGCCTCCGCATGGCGGGGTGCGCGGCATGACCCTCCAGGTCGGGGATCCCGCCACCCTTGCCGAGGGGTCGGGGTGCCCCGTGGTGAGCGACTTCCGCAGTCGGGACATGGCCGCGGGGGGGCACGGTGCCCCCCTAGTGCCCTGGTGCGACTGGGTCCTCCTTCGGCGGGAGGGAGTGGGACGAGCGCTCCAGAACCTTGGAGGGATGGGCAACGTCACCTTCCTTCCCGCGAATGGGGAAGTGGGCGGGGTGCGCGCCTTCGACACCGGTCCGGGTGTAGCGCTCATCGACGGGGCCGCTCGACTTGCTTCGGGTGGGGTCCAGTTCTGGGATTACGAAGGGGAGCGGGCAGCCCGCGGCCGGGTTGACCATGAGCTCCTCGAGCGCCTCCTCGCCGACCCCTTCTTCGAGGAACCCCCACCCCGCTCGACGGGCCGGGAGCGCTTCGGCGATGTCCGGGTGAGAGAGGTGGTCCGGCAGGTACGACCCCAGGAGCCCTCCGATTGGGACGATCTCCTTGCGACCCTCACTCTGCTGACGGCCCGTAGCGTGGCCCGGGCCTACGAGCAGTTCCTTCCTGCCGGCGGGGTGGACGAGGTAATCCTCACCGGGGGAGGTGCCCGGAATCCGACTCTGGTGAAGCGTCTCGAGGAAGAGTTGGCACCGATCCCGGTCCTCACGGGCCCGGAGCCGCTGGGCATGGATCCGGACGCGAGGGAGGCCGCGGCCTTCGCTCTCCTCTCCTGGGCGCATCTGCGCCGGATTCCCGGAAACCTCCCCGCCGTGACCGGAGCTTCCGGCCCGAGGGTCCTCGGTTCCCTGACTCCCGGGGGGGCGACCCGACCGGGAGAGGGGATCAGGTGAAATCGGAGGAGCTCCGGCAATTCGCGGTGTTGGGAGGACTCCTGGTGCTGGTCGCCGCAGGAGCGCTCACCGCGGTCGCCACGCCTGCACCGCACCCGGGGGGAGACAACGCGGGGTATCTCTCCCTGGCTTATGGTCTCGTGGAGGGGTACGGCTACGTGGAGCTGTGGGAGCCCGGGACGCCGAACCACACGAAGTATCCTCCGGGACTCCCCCTCCTCCTCGGGGGGCTGATGTGGCTGGGTGCTTCTTCCTGGATGGCCTTCAAGCTTCTCCAGGCGGTCTGCGTTTCCGCGGCGGTCCTCCTCGCCTTCGCGTGGACCGCTCGCCGCTCGGGCCCAATCGTCGGGCTCGCGGTGGCCCTCACCACACTGCTTTCGGCCGGATGGCTCGATGCCAGCCGATGGATCCTCTCGGAACCGAGCTTTCTCGTCTGGACCTTCCTCGCCCTCTGGGCTGCCGAACACGCCCTGGAAGGAAAGGGAGCCCCGCAGGAGCGCACGGCGGACACAGGATGGCTTGTCCTCGCGGGAGCTGCGGCGATCCTCGCCTTCTTCACCCGGTCGGCGGGACTCCCACTCATCCTCGCTCTCCTCGCGGCCCTCCTGCTCGCTCGCCGGTTTCGGCCAGCCGGGATCCTGGCTGGGGTCCTGGCCCTTCCCGCGGCCTGGTGGTGGCTTCGTGCCCGACGGGGAGGGGAGGGAGCCTACCAGGCCGAGTTCTGGATGGTGAATCCCTACGAGCCGGGGCTGGGCCTTGTGGGCTGGCTGGATCTGCCCGCACGGGCCTGGATCAACCTGAGCCTCTACGTGGGAGACATTCTACCCGGAGAATGGTGGGGAGGCGCGGAAGGGGCGCTCCTCGCGGCGTTGGGCATCGTCCTGGTGGGGCTCGCGGTGTGGGGCTGGGTGCGGAATCTGCGGCCGAGGCCGGGGACCGCCGAGCTCTTCGTGCCCCTATACCTGGGGTTGATCCTCCTCTGGCCCGAGGTCTGGTCGGGTGACCGGTTCATCCTGCCACTCTACCCCTTTCTGCTCCTTTATGCCGGGGAGGCCCTCCATCGGGTTGGATGCCTCCGGGGACCAGCCGCTGGTAAGGCGGCCGTGGCCGGGGGGGTCCTTCTCCTGGTCGGCCCGGCTCTCCCGGGCTGGGTCGCGATGGCCTCCGAAGCCGGAGACTGCCGGAGAATTGCGGAGGCGCAGGGGGATGTATTCAGTTGCCACGGAGAGGGGTTCAGGCAGTTCCGGGATGCCGCGGCGTGGTCCGGGGAGAATCTTCCCCCGGACGCGGTCGTTCTGAACCGGAAGCCTCGCATTCAGTACGTTCTCGCCGGCCGGCGAGGCCGGACCTACCCATTCAGTCACGATCCAGACGTCCTCCTGGCCGAAGCCGATCGGCTGGGAGCCCGGTACCTTCTTATGGATCATGTCGACGGGATCTCCCTCCATTATCTTCCGGCGGTGATCCGGGCTCGCCCATTGGCTTTCTGCTACGTGCGCGGCTGGGGAACGAATGCAGGGGGGATGGGAACGGACCTCTTCGGGATTCTCCCTCCCGAAGAGCGACGCTCGGGGGGGGATATGAGCGAGTTGGGATGGTGCCCGGAGGGGTACGCTCCCTCTACCCCTGTGGAACCCGACCCGGAAGGGCGCCGGGTTCCCCTCCTGATGACTGGAGGCGTGGGACGCGATTAGCGTCCCCTCTGGCATGTGCGAGGGACGAGCGAGCCCCGCTATTTCCTCCGGGTGCGTGCCCGAGGGCCGTCCCCGTAGAGCAGGCCAAGAGCGGCGCCGTGGAGGAGGAAGGCCAGATAAGGATCGTCCTCTGCGTCACCGGTTTCAAGGAGGATCGAGATTACGGGGAGCTTCCCCGCGGGGGAGAGGTTTTGGAGCGGCGAGAAGATGCCCCCCCATGGGGCCGTGAGGTAGTCCGCCGTGCCGGTCAGGGCGCCCCTGATCAACGGCGGCCCGGGGAGATAGGGATCCAGGAGGGCGGCGTAGATAACCCCACGTCCGGCCCCGGCGAGGAGTTCGTCGGTCAGCTCTCGAGCGGGGCGCTCGTACTCCTCGGTCCGGCCTGCCAGGAGAATCCGGACGGCCAGGAGAAGGCCCGCCGCGCCGGCGCCGGCGGCGGCGCCTCGTAGCAGTCGGGTGACGCGCGGCCGGCGGGATTCGGCCCAACGCTTCGCACCCTTTGCAAGGAGGGCCGAGGATACGGCGGTGAGGGCCCCCGAAACGGGGCGGGACGGGCGCCTCGACGAGAGCGACTCCAGCGTCCCGGAGAGTGTGTCCAGCGCGGCGTCGAGGGAGTGGCCGAGCGTCTGCCAGATCGGGTCGGCTTTTCGGGACATGCAACGCTCCTCAAATAGGGACATGCATTCAGGTCGAGCGGAGGGAACGGTTGAAAGATTGCGACGGATGGGATCGCGAGGAAAGGGGAGGGGGTCGGATCCGCGCCCTGGCCTGGCTCCTGGCGGTCTCCCTCCTGGTGCCCTGGCTCGCGGCCGGGCAGGACGCTCCTCCCCAGGACTCCTACCGGACTTTCGAGACCGAGCACTTCCGTGTGACCTTCGCCCCGGGGCTGGAAGAGTTGGCCAGGAGGGCGGCCGGGGCGGCGGAGGAGGCGCACACCCTCCTCCGCGAGAGTTTCTTCCAAGCTCCGGCGGGGACGATCGACATCCTGGTGAGCGACCACGTCGATGCTTCGAACGGCTTTGCCCAGGTCACCCCCTCGAACCGCATCCTCGTCTGGGCACAGCCCCCGGTCGACGGCCTGGGGCTGACCCACGTCGACGATTGGGTCGAGCTGGTGGTCACCCACGAGCTCGCGCACATTTTTCACCTCGACTACACCGGGCCCCTCGGTCGAGCTCTCCGTAGGTTTTTCGGCCGAGTTCCCTCCCGTTGGCCCTACTTTACCGGCTTCACCCTGCCGATGGCCGCGATCGAGGGGGTCGCGGTACATCTCGAATCCCTCCACACCAAGGGGGGACGGCTGGACGGTACCTTCCAGGCAGCGACGCTCCGAGCGCAGGCGCTCGAGGGTGGGGTCGAATCGGTGGACCAGGGGCTCGGGCGGTCGCCCCGGTGGCCTGGAGCCAACCGCCCTTATCTTTACGGCTCCGTCTTTTTCCGCCACCTCGCCGAGGAATACGGGGAGGCGGCGGTCGCGCGCTTTCTCGAGGTCGCAGCGGATCACTGGGTGCCGTACCGGCTCGACGCGGCGGCGCGCTCGGTCTTCGGGCGCTCCTTCCAGGGGCTCTGGGAGGAGTGGGCCGACGGAGTGGAGGTGGAAGCGGAGGAGTTCCGGAGGCTTCTCGATCGGAGGGCCGGCCCGGAGGAGGCTCCTGAGCTCCTCACGGAGCTGGGTCGCTACGCACTGCATCCGGCGCCCTCTCCTTCCGAGGGGGAGATCAAAGGGGGGGGAGGGGGCGTCGCATATGTCCGGAGTGACGGTCGGAGCGATACCCGCCTCGTGCTGTGGACCTCGGACGGGGATCGAACCCTGACCCGCTGGAACAACCTGGCTCCCCCGAGGTGGACCTCGGGAGGGGAACTTCTGGTTCCGCAGGCCGAGTTCCTCGACTCCCACCGCGTTTACCGCGACCTGTATCGGGTGACGATCGAGGGAGCCGCCACCCGACTGACGAGGGGACTCCGCGTCCTGCACGCCGATCCTCATCCCATGCACGGCTCGATCGTCGCGGTCCTCTCGGAGGGCGGGTCGAATCGCCTGGTCTTGCTGAATGCGGAGGGGGAGGTCGAGAGGATTCTGCACGACGCGGAGCCCGGGGTCCTCTGGAGCCATCCCTCCTGGTCTCCGGATGGCGAGAGGCTGGCGGTGGCTCGCCGTAGACCGGACCGCCGTACCGCGATCCTCGTCCTGGATGCGGGGGGGGAGATCCTGCACACCGTGGCGGAAGACGGGAGCCTGAACGAGGCCCCCGTCTGGGGACCGGCGGGCGAGACGCTGATATGGAGCTCGGACCGGAGCGGAGTTCCGAACCTCTTCGGGGTGGAGCTCGCTGAGGAGGGTGGAGAGCCCCGAGCGGTTCACCAGATCACCGATCTTGCCACAGCCGGGACGTATCCAGCAGTCGACGCACGGGGTGAGTGGATCTACTTCTCCTTCCTCGGCTCGGAGGGGTGGGACCTGGCTCGGGTCCCGTACCGCCCGGGCGAGTGGTTTCTACCCCGTGGGGTGGGTGCCCCGGTCGGGTTCGAAGCGTCGGCCTCGGGGGCCTCGGAGGAGATCGGGGGAGAGGCGAGCTCGTACTCCCCTCTCCCGACTCTTCTGCCGCGGTACTGGACTCCGATCCGGTCCGACGCGCGCTCGGTCGGAGGAACCCGGGTGCTTCCCCGGAGTTGGGGTGCGCGGACCTCGGGGTCGGATCTGGTCGGCCGCCACCGTTACTCCGTGCGGGCCACGGTGGCTCTTCCCGACCTCGACAATAGGGTGGAGTGGAGCGGCTGGTATGCCTGGGCGGGGCTGGGGAACCCCGTTCTTTCGGTGGAAGCGGGTCAGGGTTGGCACGCCCTCTTTCCCGTCGACCTGGGTGGGGCCGTGGGGGGAGGTCCCCCGGACACGGTCTTCGTAGCCAGTCGGGAGCGGTACGTTGGGGCGGCGGCCGAGCTGCGCCGGCAACGGATTCGAAGCTCGAGCTTCCTTTCCGTTGGCGGGCGAGCGATAGGCCAGGAGCGAACCTTTCTCGAGGAAGGGGGGAGGGAGCGCCCCGAGCACCGTGAGGAACGTCCGACCGGGACGCTTGCGGAGGCTCGGATCTCGGCGGGGCTCTCCACTGCGAGGTCCCAAGCCTTCTCGATCTCCACCGAAGATGGGTTGACCGCATCACTCTCCCTTCGAAACCGATGGGAGCCCGGGCTTCCGCAGCCGTTCCGGGGGCGCGCCGGCCTCGATCCGGGGTTCCGGGAGGCGGTGGTTGTGGTACGGGGATATCGGAGTGTTTCGGGGTCC
>SLFU01000019.1 GCA_007124095.1 Gemmatimonadota bacterium | reverse complement strand
TTCTCCCGGAGGGACTCGGAAACGGACCGCGTGGGCCTCCCCTGCGGCGGCCCTCTCCTCCGCTTCCCCATCGCCCATGGCCGCCGCCTCATCCCTGGGATGACGCACCGCGCGAGCCGGATCGTCCGCGCGGATTCGAACGAGCTCGTCAGGGGAAGTGAAGTCCCGGAAGGCCATCCCCTCGTCCAGGAGCCGTTGGACCTCCGCTTGGTGCCGCTCCATCCCCCGGCTCTGATGAAAGGGCCCTTCGTCCCAGTCGATCCCCAGCCAGAGCAGACCCTCGAGGATCGCTTCGAGCATCTCGGGTGACGATCGCTCCTGGTCGGTGTCCTCGATCCTCAAGACGAATGTGCCCCCTTCCCTTCGGGCGAGGAGCCAGTTGAAGAGGGCGGTGCGAGCACCTCCGACATGCAGGTGCCCGGTGGGAGACGGGGCGAACCGAACGCGCATTGAGATTCGGGCTCAGGGAGAGGTTCGGGCCGGTGCATTCTCGGAAGGCACTTCTCCCCCCCCGTACCGGCGTCGGATGTAGTCGGTGAGGATCCCCTTGAACTCGGCCACGAGCCCGTCGCCCTTCAGCGTGGTGAAGTGCTCTCCGTCCACGTAGACGGGAGCCTTCGGTTCCTCGAAGGTTCCCGGGAGGGAGATTCCGATGTTCGCGTGCTTCGACTCCCCGGGGCCGTTCACGACGCACCCCATTACCGCCACCTCGAGCTCCTCCACACCGGAGTATGCTTCCCGCCAGGCCGGCATCTGCTCTCGGATGTAACTCTGGATCTCCTCGGCCATCTCCTGGAAGAAGGTGGACGTCGTCCGTCCGCAGCCAGGACAGGATATGACCTGGGGCTCGAAGCTACGGATCTGAAGGGACTGGAGAATCTGTTGCGCGACCCTCACTTCCTCGGTCCGGTCGCCTCCCGGGCGCGGGGTCAGGGACACGCGAATCGTATCCCCGATTCCCTCGATCAGGAGCACCGAGAGGGCGGAGGCGGTTCCGACGATCCCCTTGGTTCCCATCCCCGCCTCGGTCAAACCGAGATGGAGGGGATACCGGGAGCGAGGTGCGAGTTGCCGATACACGGAGATCAGCTCCGGGACCTCCGAGACCTTCGCGGAAAGGATGATCCGATCGGAGGGAAGCCCAGTCTCCTCGGCGAGCTCAGCGGAACGAAGCGCACTCTCCACGATCGCATCGCGGAGCACCGCCTTAGCGTCCTTCGGGTCCGGGCGGGCCGCGTTTCGATCCATCAGCTCGGTGAGGAGGTTCTGGTCGAGTGATCCCCAGTTCACTCCGATTCGAACCGGCTTCCCGTGTTCGAGTGCGATGCGGATGATCTTCTGGAAATTCTCGTCCCGCCGCTTCGCCCCGACGTTGCCGGGATTGATCCGGTACTTACAGAGCGCTCGAGCGCACTCCAGATGCTCCGCCAGGAGGAGGTGTCCGTTGTAATGGAAATCCCCGACGATCGGCGCCCCGACTCCCCGGTCCCGCAGGCGATCCACGATCTCCGGCACTGCTTGGGCGGAGGCGGCGTTATTGACCGTTACTCGCACGAGTTCGCTGCCGGCTTCCCACAGCTCGGTAACCTGTGAGACCGTGCCCTCGACATCGGCGGTGTCCGTGTTCGTCATCGACTGGATCACGACCGGGTTACCTCCCCCGACCTTGATCCCACCCACCTCGACCTCATGGGTATCGCGACGTGTCCAGATGCTCAACGGGGGTACTCCTGGTTCGGAACGAGCCGAAACTCGAGCTTTTGGTCGGCGGCCTCGAGCTTTCGATCGGCTGGAATGTATCCAACCGCCGTGCCAGGTCCAAGTTCCAGGCGGATGCCAGCCGGGTCTCCTGGACAACTGTGCCGGTTCCCGCGCTCGAAGTGCTGGCCTCCGGCCGCGGTGTGCGCCATCTTTCCGCATACTCCAGACCCTCGACCTTGGAACCCCCGGAGCACGAGCGTTTACTTTTCAGATCTTCCGGATCCAGTCGCGTCGCCCGGATCCAGTCGCATGGTGCCTCTCGCATGGTGCCTCGATTCAGTTTCCCCGCCATCCAAAGAGGTATGAACGATGAGGACATCGGACCTTCGACTTCGGGGGATCAGGCGGGTCGCGAGGGGCACCCTTCCGGGGCTCCTGGCCCTTCTGACAATCTCGGCCTGCGAGCAGCCCGACTCCCCTGACATGGACCCCGGCGTAGCGGAGGAGCAGGTGGTGGGCCCACAGTCCCTGGAAGACATGATGGAAACCACAATCGTCCTCCAGCAGGTCAACGGATCCGGAGTATCTGGCGAGGCGCTCGCTCTTCGGTCCGAAGGCACTGCGGTGATCGCGGTGGATCTGGTCGACCTACCGGAAGAGGGCGAATACAACGCCCATGTCCACCGCGGGACCTGCGAGCAGGGAGGACCCGTGGCCGTTGGACTGAACCCAGTGATCGGGCTGGCCGACGGGACCGGGTCGAGCACCACCACTTTGGATTTCTTGGAGCTGGAGCAGGCGGAGGGATCTCTCTTCATCCAGGTCCACGGTGAGACCGGAGTCCCCATCTCCTGTGGAAACCTCTTCCCCGAGGACCGCTGAGGTCGAACCGGAGGCGACGCTCGCTCTCGTCCTCGCTCCGGGTTGACTTCCGGCCACGCCTGGCCATCCATCCGTGTCATGGATTTTGATTCGGGGACCGTCGGTTCCCGAAACTCACTCGCGCAGCACGGGAGGAGAAAGCGATGGCCGATGTGAAGATCACGGTGCAGAAGAATGGCCCCTACATTGTCGTCGTGGACGGATCGATGACGATCGTGGACCACGAAGGAAAGGAGATTCCCCACAAGGTGGGACGGCCAGTCGCGCTTTGCCGTTGCGGCGGATCCGTCTCGAAGCCCTTCTGCGACGGCACCCACTCGCAGATCGGCTTCCAGGGCGCCGACGCCGCAGTGAGAGCACACGAAGAGAAGGAATAGATCGAACCAGGCCGCGCCCCGTCACCCGACGACGGTGTGCGCGGCTTCACGGCTCGGTCGCCGTTTCCCATCAGGCGTCCAGGATTACCCGGAGATCGGGATCCAGGTCTTCCTCCGCCGTGTCCCGGGAGAGGTGGGAGACCCCGAAGAACGTCAGGCAGGAAAGCACCAGGATCAGCCCGGAGATGGTCACCCCGGTCGGGAGGGAGAAGGCCCCGAAAAAGGCCAGGCTCTCGAAGAGGATGGTCCCGAAGAGGCCCACTGCAATCGAGCTGAGGGCGCCCATCCGGGTCGCCCCCTTCCAATTCATCCCGACCGCGAGTGAGGGCACGAGGGTCGCCGCGAAGAGCCCCCACCCGAAGATCCCCAAGAATGCGACCAGACCCCCGGAGACCTGGGCCAGCGCGCCCGCGGCCCCGGTGATCACGATGGTTCCGATCCGACCCCACAGCAGTTCGTCTCGCACTCTCGCCCCCAAGGCCTTGGGGATATCGTGGATGAGAGCTGCGGCTCCCACATTCATGAAGGAGTTCACCGTGCTCATGATCGCCGCCACCACACCGGCAAAGACCAGCGCCGCGAGAAGGAGGGGAGTGTGCTCCAGGAGGAAGCGCGGCGTGGCCTCGTCGGGACTGGCAAGGGGAGCCCACGAACCGTCCGCCACGAGAGAACGCACAGCCAGCCCTACTCCGAAGTAGAGGAGGACGGTCAGGGTGAGCGCCCCCGCCGACAGGGCCGGATACCACCGAAAGTGGAGGGGGTCGCGCAGCATGTAGAACTTGTGGAGCACGTGCGGCTGGCCCAGGACTCCCATCGAGAAGACGAAATAGAAGGAAAGTGCCGCGAGGGGGGTGAGGTGGCCCCACGGGCGGAGGAACGCCGGATCCGTAACGAGGATTGGAGTAACGAGCCCGCCCATCCCCCCCCCGACCCGCAAAACGAAGACAAAGACCAGGACCGAGGCGGCCGCC
>SLFU01000141.1 GCA_007124095.1 Gemmatimonadota bacterium | reverse complement strand
GGGGGGCGGTGGGGCACTCGGGCTCGGCTCCGGCGCCGTCGACTCGGAGCAGGCCACGCTGACGAGACTCAAGCATGCGGCGGCGAGGCGTCGCAGAGGTCGTCGGCTCATCGTTCGATTCCTCTCCGTGCGGGACTCGATGGCGACTTCCGAGTCGCTGGGACATGGCCCTTGGCCCTTGAGCCCCCGCGGCCGGATGTATCGGGAAAACGCGCCAAACGCTCCCCAGGTTTCCATCCCGGCGCCTTTCGTCGAGAACGTCTCCCAGGGTTCCGCGAGGTTGATCGCCACGAGGAAGAGGGATGAGCCGGGACACGGGAACCTTGTTCGAGCCGAAACGATTAGCCGACCAGCAGCCTCGTCCACGAGAAGCCGGGGATCGGGAGGCGCCGCCTTCGCGGCCGCTGAGACGTCGGAGACACCTTCTTCCGGACTACATCATGAGGGTCAATTGGATCATTTCGGCATTCCGTCCAGGCGTTGACCTCCATCGAGGTCGGGACCGCGTTGCCACTTTGCTTCCGAGCTCCCAATTGGCGGTCGCGGCGGTGCTTCTTCTGACGTCCTGTTCGGACAACGTATCCGGGTCAGGGGACGGAGCCTTCAACGACCTGCAGTGCAGCATTTCGGAAAGCGAGCTCTTTTCGGGAGGCCCCGGCCCCGACGGGATTCCCTCTCTCCAGAATCCCGAGTTCGTGGCGGCGGCCGCTCCCGGGGCCGCCTACTTGCGCGACACCGATCGGGTCGTGGGCTTTCTGGCCGATGGCGAAGCCTGGGCCGTGCCCCACAACATTGGCTGGTGGCACGAGATCGTGAACCTCGATTTCCCCTCGGGCCTCCAGCTCGCGGTCACGTACTGCCCCCTCACCGGCTCGAGCCTGACGTTCGACAGAGAAGCCGTGCGAGGGGCGACCCTGGGCGTCTCAGGTCTCCTCTTCCAGAACAACCTGGTCATGTTTGATCGAAATGATCCGTCTTCCCTTTGGTTTCAGATGATGAGGGGATCCCGGTGTGGCCCGGACGATGGCACCCGCCTCTCCATGCATCCCTCCATCGAGACAACCTGGGCGGGCTGGCAGGAGCTGTATCCGGATACTCGAGTCGTAAGCGGAAATCTCCAGATGGGCCGAAATTACCAGCTCTATCCCTATGGAGATTATGAGGAGACCCCGAGGCTCCTGTTTCCCCAGGGGAGCCTGGATAGTCGGCGTTTCGTGAAGGAACGGACGCTGGGCATTCCCGAAGACGATGGGCGAAGTGGGATCTTGTTCCCATTTGATCTCCTCAGGAATGTGGAGGCTGGACCCGTCACGGTGGCTACAACCCAGGCCCGCGGAGGAGAGGCCGTCGTCTTTTGGGATGAAAGAGTCGAGGGTGCCATGGCCTTTCGACCGGTTTCGGAGGGAATGGCTCTGACCTTTCATGTGGACGACGACCGAATCATCGACGCTGAAACCGGATCCGAGTGGCAAGTCGACGGCGTGGCGAAGGAGGGGGAACTGGCCGGTCGGAGACTCGATCCGATTCCGGAAGCCTACGTCGCATTCTGGTTCGCCTGGGTGGCGTTCCATCCCGAAGCCGAGCTCTGGGAAGGCTGATGTGCCTTCCCAGGCCTCCACGATCTCAGATCACCACGGGACTGTGGCTTCTCATCACCGCAGTCGCCGCACTTCCAGATCCGAGTGAAGCCCAGTGGCTTTCTCCTCCCGGGGAAGGCTGGTTGGATGTCACGGTCATTCATCATGATACGGACCAGACGTTCGAACACGATGGGAGTCGCCGGGACATCTTCGCCGTCGGACGAGCCGTCACCCGATCCCTGTTCCTGACCGGGAACGTTGGGGTGTGGCGAGGAGTGGATGCGTGGGTGCAGCTGCCCTACCACCGCCTTCGGTTCGACGATGCAGGGGGAGAACGAGTGAGTTCGGGCATTGGCGATCCCCAGGGGTGGGTGCGCATCGGACCCGATCTCATTGGGCTGCCCTCCTGGCCCGTCGCCCTTCGCGGGGGCGTCAAGATGGACGGAGGGGCCTTCGACGTGGATGCTGAGGTGATCCCTCTCGGCGAGGGTCAGAGGGACTGGGAGCTCATGTTGGAGCTGGGGCGATCCCTTCACCCGCTTCCGCTCTGGACCATGGGGTGGATCGGCTATCGATGGCGAACGGAGAACGCGGCCGCCCAGCGCACACCGGGCAACGAGCTCTTCTGGTGGTGGAGCCTCGGCGGGGAGGTAGGACCCTTCGGATGGCAAGCCTCCTTGGAGGGCATGGCCGGCGGTGCATGGACCCTGGAGGGCCTCCGCATCAACTCGGCACGGCGCCGGCTCCAGCAGGTCTTCGCCGAGATTGACCACCCGGTCGGGCCCGGCCGCGTGAAGCTCGGAGTCCGGGTGCCCATCTCGGGTTGGAACCTTCCCGCCGGGACGGCACTGACCTCAGGCTATTTCCTGCGTTGGGGAAGGTGAAGTCCCATCCCCCGGCAACGACGTCAGATCAAAGATGGTATGTTCGCCGCCCAGGCGCCGGGAGATTTCGGCTTGCAGCGACCGGGGAGATGTCTTATCGTTCATCTACGATTAACGGTTCCCGATTTGCCATCGACCGATCCGTGTCCATCCCAGCCACCCCGGAGTTCCCGGTGACACCGCGAGCCTGTCCCCCCGCCCCCCCGGTGGATCCCACCGCTGACCCCGACGAGGAGCTGGCCCGGCTGGCCACGGCCATGGGCCATCCCGCAAGGATCCGGATTCTCCGCTTCCTCCTGGATCGGAGAGAGTGCTTCGCCGGGGCCATCGTGGACCACCTGCCCCTGGCCCAGTCCACCGTTTCCCAGCATCTGAAGGTCCTTCGGGAGGCGGGGCTCATCCGGGGCGAGGTGGACGGGCTCCACATCTGCTACTGCGCCGACGAAGAGCGGATTCGCCGGGTCGGTGAGCTTCTGGATGACATGGTTCCCCTTGCAGCGGGAGACGCCCGATGACGCTATTGCCGCGGTCCCACCCGTCAAGAGGGCCTGGCCCTTCATGACTGACCGGGCTGTAACCACCGAAGCCCCTGGCAGGACCCCGAAGCAGTCACCCCACGAGACCGGTGCGAAGGACCTGGGCCTCTTCGGCCGATACCTGACCCTGTGGGTCGCCCTCTGTATCGTGGCCGGAGTCGCGATCGGCCAGCTCCTTCCGGCGGTGCCCGGGGCCCTGTCCCGCTTCACCGTAGCCCAGGTGAACCTCCCGGTGGCCGTCCTCATCTGGGCCATGATCTTTCCCATGATGGTCCAGATCGACTTCGGGAGCATCCTGAATGTGAGGAAGCAGCCGCGGGGCATTACCATCACCCTGGTCACGAACTGGCTCATCAAGCCGTTCACGATGTTCTTCTTCGCCTGGCTCTTCCTCCAGGTGATCTTCGCCCCCTTCATCGAGGCAGGCCTCGCCCGGGAATACGTGGCCGGGGCGATTCTCCTCGGAGCGGCTCCGTGCACCGCCATGGTGTTCGTCTGGAGCTACCTGACCCGGGGCGACGCGGCCTACACACTGGTGCAGGTGGCGCTGAACGACCTCATCATGCTCTTCGCCTTCGCCCCCATCGTGCTTCTGCTCCTGGGGCTTGGTGACATCACGGTGCCCTACGACACCGTGTTCCTTTCGGTGGTGCTCTACATCGTGATCCCCCTGGCGGCTGGCGTGGTGGTGCGAAAGGAGCTGATCCGGAGAAAGGGAATCGGCTGGTTCGACGGGGTGTTCCTGAAGCGCCTGGGGCCGGTCACCATGATCGGGCTGCTGCTCACCCTGATCGTCCTCTTCTCCTTCCAGGGAGAGGTGATCCTGAACAACCCGCTGCACATCGGGCTCATCGCGATCCCCCTCACCATCCAGACCTTCTTCATCTTCGCGGTGGCCTACGGCTGGGCCCGGCTCTGGAAGGTGAAGCACTC
>SLFU01000235.1 GCA_007124095.1 Gemmatimonadota bacterium | reverse complement strand
TCCGCGCATCCTGCTCGAAGGGGAAGGAAGGGAGGGTGAGGACTTCGCGCAGCGCGAGGATCGCGGCACGGGCATCCGTCTCCAGGAGGCTGACCCGGCCCACGACATGCGGTGAGCCGGACGTCGGTGATGAATGGGCCCGACCCTCAATCTCCTCCTCTTCCGCCTCCCGGAGAAGCTCGAGGTAGGGGAGGTAGAAATTTCCTCGGAGGATGAGGTACCCTTCGGACTCCGCGAGTCCGTCCACCCGGTAGCGGCGGGTGTCGATCGGGATCCCCAGGCGCCGAAGCTCATCCTTGTCCCGCTCGAACATCCGGCGGGCGGACGAGCGCTCCGTCGCGCTCCCTTCGGTCCAGCGCACCCGATAGGCCGGCACCTGCTCCATGATCTGGTCGATCGAGATCGGCTGGCGGTTGCCCACGAGGAGCGCCAGCAGATCGAGCCACCGTTGCGTCTTGGACGGAGTCATATGAAGAGGACAGCGTGCTCACCAGCGCTCACGCCCCCGTCAACAACCTCCGGGATTGCTCCCCAACCCAGGGGAACTCCCACTCGGTCCCGTTCCACGCCTTGTACATCAAGAAGAGCCAGAGGAAGAGTCCGGCGAACCCCACGACGATCGAGAAAAGGAGGAAGATGATGGCCACGATCCATCCCAGGACGGGAATCAACGACAGGACCGTGCTCACAATAGAGTAGACCACCCAGAAGACGATCCAGGCTACGCTGATGCCGATGCTCTGAGCCGCATGAAAGCGCACGAAGGGACTCCTCTTCTCCAGAACGAGAAAGAGAATTCCCGTGATGGGACCAAGGAGATAGGCGAGAGCGCCCGCGACGTTGGGCGCCAGTCCGGTGGAGGACTCCGTGCTCGGAGGGGGGGAGCCGGAGGCGGGGGGGGTGAAGGCGTCGGGCTCGGTCATATTTCATCCTCGTCGAAGGGAGGTCGCATCGATCGACACTTAACGCCCTAGAGTATGGGTGACAGGCGGAACACGCCATCCGGATGGACTCGGCGGGATGCTTTGGGTCACCCGGCCCACTGGACGAGGTGCCCCGGCCTATCCCTCATCACGTCCCGTAGTAGGGCGCCATCATGAGGTAGACCAAGACACCCGTGACCGTCACATACATCCAGACCGGAAAGGTCCAACGTGCCACCCGGCGGTGCCGACCGAACTCCCCGCGCAGAGCACGCGCTACGGCGTAGAGGGCGAGGGGAACGACGACGGGTGCAAGCACGATGTGCGTGATCAGGATAAAGAAGTAGAGGGGGCGAACCCACCCCTCTCCCCCGAAGTGCGCTGCCGGAGCCTGGGAGTGGTAGACCACGTAGGACAGGAGAAAGACACAGGAGAGGGTGAAGGCGGTCACCATGACCCTCTGGTGCCACACGACATTCCCGCGCTTGATCAGAACGAATCCCATAGCCAGCAGGAGCCCGGCAGCCCCGTTCAGGGTGGCATGAAAGGCCGGCAGAGCGGAGACGTCGAGTCCATCGATCGCAACCAGGCGAGGAAACGTGATTAGGATCACGACGAGCCCACAGACGATCGCAGCAAGTCCGTAAATCAGGATCGCCAGCGCCCTCTCGCTAAGCCTCTCGAGGGCGGGCATCGAAGGGTTGGATCTGTTCATCATCACCGGTTCGTCCGGTCAGTATGGATCTCAGGTGCCGGCAGGGCAACCAAACAGCGCGACGTCGTACGTCACGGTATTCATCTCGAGAAACCTAATTCCCCCGGCAGGTAGCTCACACCACACCGGATAGATCTCACCCGGCCGGGCATCCGCCCGAAGGCGGTCACCCACCGACTCATGAGACTCGGGTCTCCAGCTCCATCCAACGCTCGTAGAGGGCCTCCAGCTCTCCTTCGAGTTCCTGGTACCGTCGGGTCACTTCGCTCACCTTCGCGGACGACTCCTCCCGATAGAAGGCCGGATCGGCCATGAATTCCCCGAGCTCTTCCTTCTCCTCCTCCAATTCCGCGATCCGTGCCTCCATCCCCTCGAGCTCTCGCCTTTCCTTGTAGGAGATCCGGTTCCCATCCGATCTCGCCCTCCGGGCCTGTTCCCTGGCGCCTCGAGCCCGCTGATCCCTTCGAGCCCGCTCCGCCTCCGTCCGCTCCCTAGTCGCCTCCGCCCGTGTCCCTTCCCGATGGGCAAGATAGGCATCCCAGCGCCCATGGTGACGATGAATTCGCCCATCGCCTTCGAAGACCCAGAGGGAGGTGGCCAGCTTGTCGAGGAGATAGCGATCGTGGGTCACCAGGACCACACACCCCGGAAAGGATTCGAGCGTGTCCTCGAGCACTTGCAGCGTGTCAAGGTCCAGGTCGTTGGTGGGCTCATCCAACACGAGGAGGTTGAACTCCTCGAGGAAGAGCCGCGCCAGGAGGAGCCGGTTCCGCTCCCCTCCCGAAAGGGCGCTCACTTTCTGTCGCTGCACATGCGGCGGGAAGAGGAACCGGCTCAGATAGGCCCGAAGATGCATGCGGGTGTCGGCCACCTCCACCCAGTCCGAGGTCGACACCACCCGCTCCACCGTCAGATTCCCGTCGATCTCGCGGTTCTGGTCGAAGTACCCGACGCGGGTGTTCTCTCCCAGCACCACCTCCCCTGAATCCGGCTCCTCCTCCCCGACCAGCAGGCGGAGGAGAGTGGTCTTCCCCACCCCGTTGGGCCCCACGACCCCGATCCGCTCCCCCACCAGGAGTCGGTCCGAGAACCCGCGGATGAGGGGCTTTTCTCCATACCCCTTTTGAATGTCGTGGAGTTCGAGAACCTTTCGCCCGAGGCGGGGGGTGTGGTCCATCTCGAAGGCCACCCGGCCCGTCCGGCTCAGCTCTGCCTCGCGCTGCGCCTCGGCCAACTCCTCTGCACGGCCCCTTCGGGCCTTCTGTTTCCCGGTGCGAGCGGGAGGAGAGCGGCGGGCCCAGGCAAGCTCCTTCTCGAGGAGCTTGCTCCGCTTCTCTTCCTCGACCCGTTCGCGGGCCTCCCGCTCGGCACGAGCTTCCAGATACTCGGTGTAGCCACCCTCGTAAGAGGTGAGACGGCCGTCGGAGACCTCCACCATCCGGTCGACCACTCGGTCCAGGAAGTACCGGTCGTGGGTAATCACCACGACCGCGCCCGCGAAGTCGAATAGGGTTTCCTCGAGCCACAGCACCGTCTCCGCATCCAGGTGGTTCGTTGGCTCGTCGAGGAGGAGGAGGTCGGGATCGGAGAGGAGGGCCCGGGCAAGCGCCACCCGTCTGCGCTCCCCTCCGGAGAGGTTTTCCATCGTCCGCTCCCATCCGTCCACACCCACGCGCGTGAGGACCGCCTCCACTCGGTGCCCCCAGTCCCACCCATCCGCCTCGTCAATCCGGGCCGAGAGTGTGGATTGTCGCGCGAGGAGGTCGTCCACGCTGGCGGAGTCCGAGGTCGCTCCGAGCTCCGTCGCCACGGCGTGATACTCCGCCAGTATGGCCTGAAGCTCGCCACGTGATTCGCCCGCGGTTTCGAAAATGGTTCGATTCGGGTCCATTTCCGGATCCTGGGGGAGGTATCCGATCGTCACTCCCCGCTTCCGAGCGATCGTCCCTTCCTCGTAGCCCTCCACCCCGGCCAGGATCCGGAAAAGCGTCGTCTTCCCCGAGCCGTTGCGACCAATCACACCGACCTTCTCCCCCCGGGAGACCGACAGATCAACCCCGTCGAGAAGGACTCCGGCCCCGTAGCTCTTCCGCAGCCCCCGCGCGTCGAGGACGACGCTCATCGGCCGGGCACCTTGGGAAGGGGCGTTCGGACGGGTCCCGGCACCTCGGTGATCCCGGCCTCCGCGGCCCACCGCAGAACCGGACGCAGGAGGGCGAACGCCTCGGCGGCGGCGCTAGTGCCCGCCCACTCACGCCCCTTACCTTCCTCCAGAAGCACCTGAAGGAGGGTGCGCTCCTCCGGGTAGACGGCTACATCCAACTCGGCATCCGACTCGAGTTCGAGTAGCTCTCGTACTTGGTCCAGGGCAGTCCCGAAGCCCCCGAGTCCGTCCACCAATCCCAGTTCAAGGGCGTCCCGGCCGGACCAGACTCGTCCCCTTGCCACACGATCCACCTCCTCGACGCTCATCCCTCGTCCTTCGGCCACCCCGTCGACGAAGTCCTCGTATATCCGATCCAGGAACTCCTGGAAGCGTTCCCAGCCCTCGGGGGAGAAGTCATCGACGGCAGAGTAGAAATTCATCCCCTCGGTGTTCTGCACCCGGTCCCAGTCGATTCCTGCCGACTCGAACCCCTCGCGCGTCACGAATCGTCCGGCGACTACCCCGATCGAACCGGTGAAGGTAGAGGGATGGGCCACGATCCGGTCCGCGTCCATCGAGATCACATACCCTCCGGAGGCCGCCACATCGGACATCGAAACCACCACCGGGATCCCTTCCTCCCGGGCGCGCCGGATCTCCCGCCGCACCTGGTCGGAGGCGACCCACGACCCTCCGGGGGAGTTGACCCGGAAGAGGATCGCCTCCACGGCGGGATCCGCAACCGCTTCCCGAAGATGAGCTGCAACGGTGGAAGCTCCGAGCGAGCCGCTCCCGCTAAGAGGATCGTATCCGCTCCTCCCCCGGTGAATCGAGCCGACCCCGTAGACCAGAGCCACCCGTGGACCGCGATCCCAGCCCCTCCTTCCGCGCTCCAGGTAGGATTCCACCCCCACCGACTCAGGCGACCCACCGACCCGATCATGGAGCGCACTGCGCGCCTCGTCCAGGTACAGGAGTTCGTCCACCAGCCCCAGCTCGCGCGCCTCTCGAGCCGGGTAGGGGCCAGCGGAGAGCAGTTCCAGGGCTCGGTCTACGGACACCCCTCGGCCGGCCACGAGCCCTTCCAGGAGGGAAGCTTCGAGGGAGGTGAGGAGTTGCGTCGCCGCCTCGCGGGACTGGGGGGTGAACTCCCGCTCCGTGAACAGCTCCGACGCCTCCTTGTATTCTCCTCGCCGATCGAAGCGCGGCTCGATATCGAAGCGATCCAGAAGCCCTCGCAGGAAGGGAGCTTCGAGAACGAGTGGAGCGAGACCCACCTCTCCCGAGGGTTGGAGATAGATCTGGTCCGCGGCTGTGGCGAGGTGGTAGGAAAGCTGTCCCGGCGACAACTCCCCGAAGGTCTCGGCGAAGAAGGCCACTGGCTTCTCCATTCCCCGAAAGCGCTCCAGAGCCTCACGCAGCTCCTCTGCGGTTCCCCAACCCGGCAGGCCCCCGGAGCCTCGGACGAGAACGCCCAGCACCCGATCGTCCCGGGCCGCTTCGTCGATCGCCTCGACCACATCTCTGGTCCGGAGGCGGCGACGCTCCAGGGTCATGAGGAATGGATCCTGCGGGAAGGCCTCCACCAACCCGTCCTCGATATTCACCTCCAGGACCAGCTCCCCGGGGAGGGCAGCGGGCGAAAAAAACGCCCGGTTCAAGACCAGGAGCAGGGCCAGGGTGAGGAACACGAGCCCACCCAGAGTCGCGAAGAAGACGAGGATGAGACGCTTCACAGGAAGACCTCCTCCAGGAGGGAGAAACGCACGATTCACCTGACACGGTGCCACCGGCCATGGGGCCGGGGCGAACCTTGAACATCGTCGTGCGGACCAAGGATCTCAATCCCGGGCAACCCGAGTAGCGCGAGCCTCCGAGTCTCTTCGGAGCCCTTCGCGAGGACACCCACCTCCTACCCTCCTTGACCGGAAAGGCAGGCGGGCCGAGCATCATGCACGCATGGCTTCGCTCCGCCCCAGATCCAGAGGATTCACATGTGGCCGCTCGCTCTCCTTTCCGCCCTACTGACGGGGCTGGGATCCGGATCAGCCACCGCGCCGGGGCCGCACCCCGGTCCGGAGCGGAAGGTCGACCTCCTGCCCTATGCACAGACGGGTCCGGAGGCACAGGTAGGCCCGGAGGAGTCACGCTACCAGGTCTTCCTCCTCACGATGGACCAGGGAGACGAGGTCTGGGAGCGGTTCGGCCACAACGCCCTGGTGATCCGGGACCTGGAGGAGGGCCGGGACCTGGCCTGGAACTGGGGCCTCTTCGACTTCGAAGACGTGGACTTCATCCCGAGGTTCCTCCGCGGAACCATGCTCTACCGCATGGGACCCTCGGAGGTGGATCCTCTCGTCAACGCTTATGTCGCGTCGAACCGGAGCGTCTACGCCAACGAAGTCTTTCTGACCCAGGAGGAGGCTCGGCAACTGGACGAGTTCGTCCAGTGGAACTACCAACCCGAGAACCGGGCGTACGTCTACCACTACTACCTGGACAACTGCTCGACCCGGATTCGCGACGTCCTCGATCTGGTGCTCGGAGGACTCCTCCAGGAGACCTTCGCGGACACCGAGACCCCGTACAGCTTCCGCTGGCACTCGCGACGGCTCGTGCAGGAAACGCTCTGGGTCGACCAGGGCCTCTCCTTCCTCCTCGGGATGCGTGGAGACCCACCGCGGACCGAGTGGGAATCCATGTTCGTGCCGATGGAGCTGATGCAGCTTCTGGAGGGAGTGGAGCGCCCCGATGGAGCGGGCGGGTCGACTCCGCTCCTCGGACCCCGGGAGGTCCTCTTCTCGGCCGATCGCGAGCCGGCACCCGTGAGCCCGACCGGGTTCTCTCCCCTCTGGATTCTCCTCGGCCTCGTGGGAGCCGCGGCCTTCACGGCCTTGGCGCCCGCCGGATCGGCGGCCCACCGATGGAGGCTCGCCTTCCTCGGGCTCGTGGTCGGCGGATGGGGGCTGGCCTCCGCTGCCTTGGGCGGAATCCTCGCGATGGCCTGGTTCACGGATCACGAGTTCATCCACTGGAACCTGAATATCCTCTACATGAACCCGTTGGGACTCCTGCTTGCGGCCGTCGGGCTTCCTGTGCTCCTCCATCAGGGGTGGCGGACCGGAGCGCCCGGACGGATGGCAGCCCGACTCGCGGTTCTGATCGCCGGACTCTCCCTCGCCACCGCGCTCCTTCAGCTCACCCCGCTCCTCCATCAGGGTAACGCCGAGGTTGTGGCCGTCGCACTCCCGATCAACCTGAGTGTGGCCTGGGCTCTCCTCCGCGTTACCGGTTCTTTGGCTCGCTGACCGTTCGTCCGACGAAGGGTCCGACCAAAGGGTGGGTTGGCTACATTCCAGTATGTCGGTCGCGTGATCCCACCTCGGGGTAGGACCGCTTGCTTGGTTCGCGGTGGTGCGAGGGCCGGGAAAGGCCTTCTGATACAACGCATCGGGGGCGATGCTTGAATCCTGGCACGAAAGTCGCAAGCTCAAAAGCTTGACCCCCACCACAGGGTGGTCGCCGGAATCTTGGGGAAGGCCCCACTCCCAATGAAGTATCACCTCTAGGAGCACGGGCGACATGAAACGCAGTAGGGAGCAGGCTGACTGCGGGTGGTCTCCCCTTCCTCTTCCGGTCTGATCGCCGAACACCTGGGTACCTAAACCACCGGTGACACCATTGGGGAGGCGGTCAGCGCAGAGTACCTCGGGGCTCGTTTTGGCTCCGAGCTCGAAGGGTCCGACATGAGCATTGCCTGGGTAGTGAGCGACGCCGAGCTTTCGGGCCGGGCGGAAACCGATCGCACGGTCTTCCCCGGCTTGTCCCGGCGACTCGCGATCCGGGGAAGGGGTGGGAGGTTTCGAAGTGCATGCCGACCAACTGCGAGGTGAATGTGGGCAGTTCAAACGAACAGTCCGGACCGCTGGCGCTTCTTCACGAAGCCAGCAGGCTGCTAGATGAGGCCACGGATGTCCGGAAGGCGGTGAAGCCCATCCTGGAAGCCCTCTTCCATCACATGGAAGTGGCGCGGGCGACCCTCACGGTTCTGAACCGGAGGACCTCCGAGATCCTCCTGCACGAAGCGATTGGACTCACCGAGGACGAACGGGAGAGGGCCCGCTACCGGCTTGGGGAGGGGATAACCGGGCGAGTCGTAGAGACCGGCGCACCAGTGGTGGTCCCGTCGATTGCCATGGAGCCGGCCTTCCTGAACCGGATTCAGCCGCAGGGCGACCGCCCCCCCGAGATGGCCTTCGTCTGCGTCCCGGTCCGGTCCGGAAGCGAGACGATCGGGGCCTTGAGCGCAGAGCGATCCTACGGTAAGGAAAACTCCTTCGACGAGGACATCCGAATCCTCTCGATCCTCTCCTCGCTGATCGCCCACGCAGTTCGCCTGCGCCAGTTCTCCGAGGAGGAGAAGGTGCTCCTCGCCGAGAACCAGCGCCTCCAGCGGGAGCTGGCCGACCGCTACCGCCCCGCCAACATCATCGGACGCTCACGGGAGATGGCGCCCGTATACGAGATGATCGGCCAGGTGGCGGGAAGTGATGCGACCGTGCTCATTCGGGGAGAAAGCGGAACCGGAAAGGAGCTCATCGCCCAGGCCGTCCATTATGCAAGCCCACGATCGGAGGGCCCCTTCGTGCGGGTGAACTGCGCCGCGCTGCCGGAAGGTCTCATCGAAAGCGAGCTCTTCGGCCACGAAAAGGGAGCCTTCACGGGGGCCGTACAGCAGCGCCCAGGCCGCTTCGAGCGGGCTGCCGGGGGGACGATCTTCCTGGATGAGATCGGAGAACTGAGCCCATCCGTGCAGGTCAGGCTCCTCCGAATCCTCCAGGAACGAGAGTTCGAGAGGGTGGGTGGAACCGAGACCCTCCCCACTGACGTCCGCGTAGTAGCGGCGACGAACCGACCCCTCGAAAAGGATATGGAGGAAGGCCGGTTTCGAACCGATCTTTACTACCGGCTGAATGTATTCCCGATCCACGTACCTCCGCTGCGGGACCGCCGCACCGACATCACCTTGCTGGCGGATCACTTCATCGAGAAGTACAACGAACGCCACGATCGCTCCATAGTGCGCCTTTCGACGCCCGCCATCGACCTCCTGATGTCGTACCACTGGCCAGGCAACGTTCGGGAGCTGGAGAACGCGATCGAACGGGCGGTGCTGGTGGCGGACGGGGACGTGCTCCACGCCCGCCTCCTCCCACCCAGCCTCCAGATGGCCCGGCCCGAGGACACCCCGTCCGGGCCGCTCAACGCCCAGCTCGAGGCATTGGAGAGGGAACTCCTCATCGACGCCCTCAAGGCCCATCGGGGCAACCGGGCCGCGGCGGCCCGGGAGCTCGGGATCACCGAGCGAGTGATGGGCCTTCGGGTGAAGAAGTACGGGTTGGATTGAGGATCTCCGAGGGGCCTACATTTTCGTAGCCTCCGCCGCGCGTCCTACCATTTGGTAGCCCCCTTCCCCCTCGGGTAGGCGATCTCTTTCCCCCCCTCAGACCCCTTCTTTTTGGCTTCATACGGGCAATCCCCGGGTGCCCCGCCCTGGAATCGTCCGGATGGCATGGGCCTTGCCAACTCCTCCGGTATCGTCGCGAATGAGCGATGTGCCGTCCACAATGGACCGACTTCGGAGGAAAACTACTCATGCGGCCCTTGCGAACAATTCTTCCAGCATTTTCGCTCCTATTTCTGGTAGGAACTCCTTCTCTCGCAGCAGCCCAGGAAGCCACTGCCGCTGACGTACTCTTTACCGTTAACAACCTGTGGCTCCTGGTTGCGACCTTCCTGGTCTTCGTCATGCATCTCGGGTTTACCGCCCTGGAGGCGGGGCTCACCCAGGCGAAGAACACCGTCAATATTCTCGTCAAAAACATGAGCATCATCGCGATCGGGATTCTGACCTACGCGATCGTGGGATTCAATTTGATGTACCCGGGGGAGTTCGGTCTCGGGGGCCTCTTCGGCTTTGCAGGGTTCGGTGTGGGCACCGACGCCGAGGGACTCACCGCGGCGTACGATCCGGGCTTCACCTACTGGGCCGACTTCATCTTCCAGGCAATGTTCGCCGCAACGGCCGCCACCATCGTGTCCGGCGCGGTCGCCGAACGAATCAAGCTCGAAGCCTTCCTCATCTTCTCGGCAGTGTACGTTGCCTTCGTCTACCCCGCCCTCGGTTCGTGGCAGTGGGGAGGTGGCTGGTTGGACCAGGCGGGATTCTACGACTTCGCGGGCTCCACCATCGTCCACTCCGTGGGAGGATGGGCGGCCCTTGCGGGAGTCATCCTGCTCGGACCCCGGCTCGGAAAATACGTGAACGGCCGGATCCAGCCGATCCTGGGTCACAACCTCCCCTTCGCAGTGTTCGGGATGTTCCTTCTCTGGTTCGGGTGGTTCGGGTTCAACGGGGGATCCGTGTTGAGCGCCGATCCCGGTGAGATCTCCTTCGTCTTCGTCACCACGGCAATCGCAGCGGCAGCCGGCATCACCGGTGCGCTCGCCACGACCTGGACCGTGCATAAGCACCCGGACGCCTCAATGATCCTCAACGGAGCACTTGCCGGTCTCGTAGGGATCACAGCGGGCGCGGACGTAGTCAGTGTCCTTTCCTCGGTGATCATCGGGCTGATCGCGGGAGTGATCGTGGTCTTCTCCGTCATGATGCTCGACCGATGGAAACTCGACGACCCGGTCGGCGCTATCTCGGTGCACCTTACCTGCGGCGTATGGGGAACTCTTGCCGTCGGCCTCTTCGCCGCGGAGTTCAGCTTGGTGACCCAGTTGATTGGGGTGCTGAGCTACGGGGCCGTCGCCTTCGGCTCCGCCTTCATCCTCTTCTGGCTGATCAAGAAGACGATCGGACTGAGGGTTTCCGCCGATGACGAACGCAGGGGCCTCGACCTCTCCGAGCACAACATGGAAGCCTACGCGGATTTCCAGATCTTCACCGCTCGCTGACGGACCGATCGAGACACTTGCCAACCCGATAGGGAGTGACCAATGAAACTAGTGATCGCGTACATCCAGCCCGAGCGGCTTCACCATGTGAAACAGGCCCTCACCGATGTGGGAGTGACCCGGATGTCAGTGAGCAATGCCCTTGGCTGCGGCCAGCAGAAGGGCTTTACCGAGACTTACCGAGGAGCGGAGTTCGAGGTACAGCTCCTCAAGAAGGTTCGCTTGGAGATCGCCGTGAACGACGAGTACCTGGTGCGCACCCGGGAGGCGATCACCGAGGGCGCTCGTACCGGCAACTTTGGGGACGGGGTGATCTTCGTCGTCGAGCTGGCCGAGTGCTACCGGATCCGGACCGGGGAATCCGGCGCCCCGGCCGTCGGTTGAGCTGAACCGGCCCGAACGCCGGGAACGAAACAAGAACGTCCATCACAATCCAATGGAATGACCATGACACCGGATGAGTTTTTCAAGTATGCGAAGGAGCACGATGCGAAGATGGTGGACCTCAAGTTCACCGACCTCCTCGGGACATGGCAGCACTGCACCTTCCCGATCGAAACCTGGGATGAGGGCACCTTCGAGGACGGCGTCGGATTCGACGGTTCGTCGGTTCGAGGGTGGCAGGCCATCAATGTCTCGGACATGGTGGCGGTCCCGGACCCGGCCACCGTCCAGGTGGATCCCTTCTTCGACACGCCTACCGTGAGCGTGATCTCGAACATCAAGGATCCCGAGTCACGCGAGGACTATACGCGTGACCCCCGGCATGTCGCCCGCAAGGCGGACGAGTATCTCAGGAAGAGCGGGATCGCCGATGTCTGCTACGTCGGTCCCGAGCCGGAGTTCTTCATCTTCGACCAGGTCCGTTACGAGCAGACTCAGAATCGGGGCTTCTACGAGATCGACTCCGTGGAAGGCGCCTGGAACACGGCTCGCTTCGAAGAGCCGAACCTGGGCTACAAGCCCAGCTACAAGGGCGGGTACTTTCCAGTCAGCCCCTCCGACACCTACCACAACCTCCGCACCGAGATGAGCCTCATGCTGCAGAAGGTGGGAATCACGGTGGAGGCGCACCACCACGAGGTGGGCACCGGCGGCCAGTCCGAGATTGATTTGCAGTACGAACCGCTACTCCAGATGGCGGACCACTTCATGTGGTACAAGTACATCATCCGGAACGTGGCGAAGGCGCATGGGAAGACGGTCACGTTCATGCCAAAGCCGATCTTCGAGGACAACGGGAGCGGGATGCATACCCACATGTCGCTCTGGAAGGACGGCCAGCCTCTCTTTGCAGGTGACGGCTACGCGGGGCTCAGCGACATGGCACTCCATGCCATCGGCGGACTTCTCAAGCACGCCCGGGCCGTCTTGGCCTTCGCCGCACCCACGGCCAACTCTTATCGGCGCCTGGTCCCAGGGTACGAAGCTCCGGTAAACCTGGCAATGTCCAAGCGGAATCGTTCGGCCTCCGTGCGGATCCCGATGTACACCGCAAGCCCCAAGGCGAAGCGACTCGAATTCCGCTGCCCGGACCCGACCTGCAACGGCTACCTCATGTTCTCGGCCATGCTCATGGCGATCATGGATGGGATCGAGAACGAGATCGATCCCGGCGAGCCGCTGGATCGGGACATCTATGAAATGAGCAAGGAAGAGCTCGACCAGACCGAAAAGACCCCGGCCGACCTGAATGAAGCGCTCGAAGCGCTGGCCGACGATCACGACTTCCTCACCAAGGGCGACGTTTTCACTGATGACCTGATCGAGACCTGGATCGACTACAAGATGGAGAACGAGGTGCTGCCCCTGCGCCTCCGGCCCCATCCTCACGAGTTCTACCTCTACTACGACAGCTAAGAGAGCATTCAGACAAAAATGGGGTGAGCCACTTCTGGAGCACCGCACCTGTCCCTCTCATGCCTCGCGACGTTGCGGGTGCATGAGAGGGACAGGCCGTGGTGGCTGACCCCTTCTCACTCCATCGCCCGGGGCCAGCACCCTACCATGCGTCCCATCGGTGCACGGCCCGTTGAAAGAACTCCTCACGACCCGCTATAGTTCGACTTACGTCCTTCCCCAATTATTTCGTTCGAGGAGCATCCGATGACCCGAGCCGCTTCGTCCGGAAGATCCGACAGACTCTCCGCCGTCACAGCTTCGCGCAGCCGCCCTCCCAACGCTCCGGACTTCCGGGGTTTCGACGTGGAGGAGATCTTTGGGGAGAACACGTTCGGCTACTCCGAGATGAAAGCTCGGCTTCCGAAAGGCATCTTCCGCCGCCTCATGGCCACCATCGAGACGGGGTCGGAGCTCGACTCCTCGATGGCCGATGCGGTGGCGCTCGCGATGAAGGAATGGGCTCTCGAGCGAGGAGCCAGCCACTACACCCACTGGTTCCAGCCCCTGACTGGACTCACCGCCGAAAAGCATGATTCCTTCCTCACTCCCTCCGATCCCGGTCGCGCGGTTACCGAGTTTTCCGGACCAGAGCTGATTCAGGGTGAGCCGGATGCGTCCTCCCTCCCCTCCGGAGGGCTCCGGACGACCTTCGAAGCGAGGGGATACACCGCCTGGGATCCCACCTCGCAGGCCTTCATCATCGAGGGCAAGGCCGGCGCTACGCTCTGCATTCCGACGGCCTATTCCTCGTGGGGCGGGGAGGCGCTGGACAAAAAGATCCCTCTCATGCGCTCCCTCCACGCGCTCGATGAGCAGACCCGCCGTGCCCTCCGGCTCTTCGGCGTCGAATCCAAGCGCGTGAAGGCCACCCTCGGGCCGGAGCAGGAATACTTCCTGGTGGCCCAGGAGTTCTACTACCGGCGTCCGGATCTGATCTCAGCCGGGCGCACACTCTTCGGGGCCAGGCCCCCGAAGGGCCAGGAGATGGAGGATCACTACTTCGGAGCGATTCCCGACCGGGTGCTCGAGTACATGCAGACGGTCGAAGCCGAGCTCTACCGTTTGGGGGTCCCGGTGAAGACCCGACACAACGAAGTTGCTCCCGGGCAGTTCGAGATGGCGGTGATCTACGAGGAAGCCAATATGGCGGCCGATCACCAGCAACTCACCATGTCCACCCTCCGGCGCGTTGCGCGGGACTTTGGCCTGGTCTGCCTCCTCCATGAGAAGCCCTTCGCCGGGGTGAACGGAAGTGGAAAGCACCTGAACTGGTCGATGGCCACGGAAGATCACAACCTTCTCGAGCCGGGGGAGACGCCCCACGAGAACATGCAATTCCTCTTCTTCTGCACGGCCGTCCTGAGGGCCGTGGAGCGCCATCAAGACCTTCTACGGGCCTCGGCCGCCTCCTCGCCGGGCAACGACCACCGCCTGGGAGCGAATGAGGCACCACCGGCGATCCTCTCCGTCTTCCTCGGGGATCAACTGACCGACATCTTCGAGCAGATCGCCGACGTCGGCGCTGCGAGCTCCTCGAAAGGGGGGGGACTCCTCGGCCTCGGGGTGAAGGTTCTCCCGGACCTCCCGAAGCATGCCGGAGACCGGAACCGGACAAGCCCTTTCGCCTTCACCGGCAACAAGTTCGAGTTTCGGGCCCTGGGCTCCTCGCAGTCGATCTCCTTCCCGGCCACAGTGCTCAACACCATCGTCGCCGAGTCGATCGACCAGCTCTGTGAGGTGCTCGAGATCGAGGTCGGAAACGGCGTGGAGTTCTCGGACGCCCTGCGAAAGGTCCTGGCCGACGAGGTTCCCGCCATCCGTCGAATCGTGTTCAACGGAGACGGGTATTCCGAGGAGTGGACCGAGGAGGCCGAGAAGCGCGGACTCCTCAACCTGCCGTCCACCCTGGACGC
Organism: Gemmatimonadota bacterium; assembly: GCA_007124095.1. Lineage (GTDB taxonomy): Bacteria > Gemmatimonadota > Gemmatimonadetes > Longimicrobiales > Gaopeijiaceae > SLCK01. The sequence continues at coordinate 22,707 of SLFU01000235.1, read as the reverse complement.
TCTTCCACGCCTTCTGGACGAAAAGAACGAGGCACTCTTCGGACGCTACGGCGTGCTCTCGAAGAGGGAGTTGGAGTCTCGCTACGAGATTCTCCTGCAACGCTACTTCCACACGATCAACATCGAGGGGGAGACGTCCGAAGAGATGGCCCGGACGATGATCCTTCCAGCGGCAGTCCGACACCTCAACGAGCTCCTCCGGACGCTCGAGGGAGCCGAGGGCGCGGGAATCGAAGTGGGGGGAGTCAAGCGCCTCGCGCAGGAGGCCGCCGGGCTCATCGGGGAGTTGGAGGAGGCGGTGCGGGCGCTCGGAGAGCAAAACGCCAAGGAGGGGGGGGATGATCTCGGCTCGAAGGCGCAGCACATGCGCGAGAACATCATCCCGGCAATGAACGCGGTCCGGGGCGTGGTGGACCGGATCGAGAAGGTCGTACCCGACGATCTATGGCCGATCCCAACCTATCGCGACATGCTCTTCCTCCGGTAGCCCTACCACCAGGGCGTGGCCCGGGCCACGCCACCCGGGCCGGCGGCCGGAAAACAGCCCACCGCCGGCCTATTCCTCGGCACCGCCTCCCCCCGAAGGGCTCGGGGGGGGCGGTGCGAGGGGCCGGGAGATGACGCAGGAGTTCACCCCTCCCACCCCCATGGAGAGCTTCCCCACCGGGCCGCGGGACGCCGGAACAGGAGTGTCGTAGACGAAGGCCCCGTGCACTCGGGCAATCGCCGGATTCAGCTCCTCCCGGGCGAGGGACGTCGGAAAGAACGCCCCACGTTCCACCCCGAGATACTGGGCCGTGAGCTCCCATCCACCACCGGCGCCCATCCCGTGCCCGAATGTCCCCTTGCGGGCCGTCACCAGAACGTGCTCCGGGAGGATGCTTCGGATGTTCTCGACCTCCAGAAAGTCTCCCGGCGTCGCGGTGGCGTGGAGGTCCCAACCGGCCATCTCCTCGGGCTTGATCCCCGCTTGAGCCATCGCCTGGCGGACTGCGACCAGGGGGCCTTCTCTCGAGGGGGTGATGATATGATCGGCGTCCGACGAGACCCCGACCGCGACCGGCTCCATTCCCAGGGGATGAAAGCCCTTTTCCTCCATGAAGGAGCGCTCCCCGACGATCCAGACCGCCGACCCGCCCGAGACATGGGTTCCCCGAAGCCCCGTGAGAGGCTTCGACACCCTTCGGTCCGCCGAGAGGACACGTCCTCGATAGAAGGCAGCCACCATCAGAGGATGGGGTGGAGGGTCGGTGGCTCCCACGACCACCGCCCGCGCTTCTCCCCGCTGGATCGCGTCGATACCGACCTTCAGACAGACGCCGAAGGTGGCACAGGCGGCGATGGGTGCGAAGGCCAGTCCGGTCACGCGCCCCAACATCGAAACCTGCGAGGCCGGGGTGTTGGGGATATTCCAGAGGACATTGGAGGAGACGCTCTCCCACGGTGGTTCGGGTGCACCCCACCGCTCCTGGAGCCTGGCCCGCAGTCGCTCCTTTTCACGCAGCGCTTTCAGCTTGTCCGCTTCCACGTCCTCGCCCACCGAGACAGCCTCGATGCGTGTCAGTTCGAGAACGTACTCCTGTAAGCTGGCGGATTGGCTCGCCCAGTAAGCGTTCCAGACCCGAAGGGCCTCCAGACGATCGTCTTCATCCTCCAACTCGGCAGGGTCGCGAGGCACGTCCCCCAGCTCCTCGCGCGTCTCCTCGGGCGCCTCATGGTACCGCCGCCTCGGTTCACACCGCTCCTCGGCGGCCCAGAAGCGATCCCATCTCCGCCGCGCACGATCCAGATCGAGAGTGGCGTCGTGCAGGGTGCCCAAGGCCCCGAGTCCGGTGCCCAAGTAAACGTGCGCCTTCGAACCAAGCTCCTGAAGCACCGACTCGATTCCGGGGTTCTGCTGAAGCGACTGGATGAAGGCACCCACGGCATAGAGGGTGGTGAGATCCATCTTGGTGGTCAGCTGCCGGAACCGGTTCGGCGGAAACCGGGATTCCACCCACTCACGATAGTCCTCGAAGTCGAACTCCGGACGACCGACCAGAAAAGGGTCCTGGCCGAACCCGTCGAAGGCCGCAAGCCAGCTCTCCGAGGACTCGAGATTGCGCTCGAACACCTCCACATTCGGAGACCGGGGCGCTACGATTCCCCATCCGTAAATCCCGACCCGTTTCACGAGCCACCTTCCCCGCCCGGGAGGGCCCCACTCGAGTCTCGCCCGACCTCACCGGTAAACTCGGTGCGCGAGAGGTGAAACCGCACGCCCTTCCAGTCGGTGCGGGGGGAAAACGTCGCCAGGTACCGCTCCACCCACTCAGGAGGAAAGTGGCGCTCCAGCTCGTCGGTGGTTTCCCTGTGATAGGCCGCCTGGTCCTCCTTCTCCGCGCCCTCACCTTCTCGCATCGCTCTCCGCACGCGATCCGCGACTTCGTCCAGACACGCGCGCAGCTCTCGGCGACGTGCGTGAAACTCTCCATGGAAGCCGAAGTGCGTCGGCGCAAACGCCTCCACCTCCACCGGTGCGAGCGTCTCATCGAGGGTGCGGCGCCAGGCGGGGAGATCCACCGCCGGAGGGGGCGTGGGGGGGTGAGCGGACGTTTCCGGGGCCAGGATGACGCCCATCACATCCCCGGTGAAGAGCACGCCGATCCGTTCGGCCTCCCACGCGAGATGGTGGTCGATGTGCCCGGGTGTCGGAAGCGGGCGGATTCCAGGCAGGGGCCAGGAATCCCCTGGACTCCAGGCTCGGATCTGGTCCCCGGGAACGGGAATCACGTCACCCCACAGACGTTCGTGGGCATCCCCGAACGTCCGCCTCGTCGAAGCGACGAGGCGATCCGGCTCGATCAGATGGAGAGCGCCCTTCTCGTGCACGTGCACGGTCAGCCGAGGATTCTCCTTCACCAGGTGTCCCACCGCGCCCGCATGGTCGAGATGGATGTGCGTGAGGAGAAGATGCCTGAGATCTTCGAGGCCGACATCGAGCTCGGCCAACCTCCGACCTAGCATTGGCAGTGACGTGGACGGCCCGGGGTCCACGAGCGTGGGCTCCGGCGTTTCGAGGAAGTACGCGCAAATCACCCCGGTCAGCCCGTCGTGCTCGACGTCGAGCGGAACCGCCCCAAGGTTCTCGGGGCGCTGAGGCACGTTCAGCTCCGCCGGTCGATCGACACGAAGTCTCGCTCCCCCTCTCCCTCGTAGAGCTGCCTCGGCCGAGCAATCCTCTGCTCCCGGTCCTCCAGCATTTCCTGCCACTGGGCGAGCCATCCCACGGTGCGGGGGATCGCGAAGAGGACGGGAAACATTTGCACCGGGAAGCCCAACGCTTGATAGATCAAGCCTGAGTAAAAGTCGACGTTGGGATACAGGTTCCGGGAGACGAAGTAGTCCTCGTTCAGAGCAATCGTCTCGAGCTCGAGCGCGATGTCGAGTAGAGGATTCTTTCCCGTCACCTCGAAGACGTCGTGTGCAGCCTCCTTGATAATGCTGGCTCGCGGATCGTAGGCCTTGTAGACTCGGTGGCCGAAGCCCATCAGACGCCGCTCACCACGCTTCACGCTCTCCATGAAGTCCGGGATGTTCTTCACGTCGCCGATCTCGGCGAGCATCCGGAGCACGGCCTCGTTCGCACCCCCGTGCAGGGGCCCGTAGAGGGCAGCCATCGCACCAGACAGCGCGGAGAACGGATCGGATTGGGAGCTTCCGATCACCCTCATCGCTGTAGTCGAGCAGTTCTGCTCGTGATCCGCATGCAGGATGAAGAGGATGTCCAAGGCCCTCTCGAGGACGGGGCTGGGACGATACTCCTTCACCCCGATCCGGAAGAGCATGTTGAGGAAGTTGGCCGTATAGGAAAGCTCATTTTCGGGGTAAATGAACGGGAGGCCCCGGTGATGCCGGTATGAAAAGGCGGCCAGCGTCGGCATCTTCGCGATCAGCCGTATAATTTGGTTCCAGCGCTGATCGGGATCGTGGATTTCCTTCGCCTCGGGGTAGAAGGTCGAGAGAGCCGCGACCGACGAGATCACCATGCCCATGGAGTGGGCATCGTAGCGAAACCCACCCAGAAGCTTGTTGATATTCTTGTGGATGTAAGTGTGGAACGTCACTTCGTGGACGAAGTGATCCAGTTCGTCACGGGTCGGCAACTCCCCCTTCAGGATGAGGTAGGCGACCTCGAGGAACGAGCTCTTTGCGGCCAGCTGCTCGATCGGGTATCCACGATAGCGGAGGATTCCCTTCCCGCCATCGATCTCTGTGATCGTGCTTCGGGTAGAAGCGGTATTGGTGAATGCGGGGTCATACGACATCATCCCGAACTCGTCGGGATCCTGCTTGATTTGTCGCAGATCCATCGCCCGAATCACGTTCCCCTCGTGAATCTCGAGCTCGTACTCCTCTCCCGTGCGGTTATCCCGGACCGAAAGGGTGTTCTTGGAACCGGCCCCGCTCTCACCCATATTCCTCCTCCCTCATTCGACATTGTTGAAGCGACGTTATTTCAAGCCATCTAAGGGCGCTGGCGCTCGCTGCTCACCCCCGTATACTGGTCCCGCGGCCGGCCGCTGAGAACAACACCACTGACGACCCCGCGTTCCGGAAAGAGGTATAACATATCACGAAGTTCCGGACCAAGGCTACCGAAGCGCCCGTCCCGCGGTGCGTCTCATCTCTCGCACCTTCCGAGCCACGGCGTCCGAGGCAGGATGGCCCAGTCCGGGTCCGGCGGCCCCTCCTGTTTCCAGGTTCCGGTTCGGAGCGCTGTCCATCTCCTCGTCCACCCAGGCCTGGAACCGATCCGGAAACCCACCGACTCCTTCGTGCACCGCCTGGATCACCCACGTTGGCGGCACCCGGGCGGAGAAGAGTCCAGCTGCAGGGCTTCCCGGCCTCGCCACCTTCCGGGCCGCTGCGACGGACCTTCCCACGATCTGCCGGCCGAGGGTAGACTCCCTTTCCAAGTTCGACGCCTGCAGGCCTGCGGAGAGGATCCGAAGCACTCGGGGCCACCAACGCGTCAGCCAGACCGCCCTCCGGTGGTAGGTCAGAAGGTCTGCCGCATCCCACGACACCCCGTAGGTCCAGCACAGAGCCCCCTCGAGATGGTGAATCGTTCGATCGTCGAAATGCGGGAGGGCCGGAGGGGTGGGCACTCCTGAAGCCGCCTCCAGAACCGCGATGTCCAGGCCGACCTCCAGGCTGACGTGGGTCGCGACGTCCTCGAGCGCGTCCACCCGCCGATCCGGGTCGCCGTAGAGCCGTTCCCCCACGGCCCGGCCGACGAGCGGATGGATCTCGATATCGCCCAGGACGTGCGACGCCCAGCCCCAGGCGAAGGCCCGCTCCTCTCCCGACTCCGCCGAGTCGAGGAGGGCGCGAGTCAGGTCGGCGGGCTGAAGATAATGCGCCACCTCCGAGACGAGCCGATCGGCCCCGGGGACGAACCCCATATCCGGGGCCAGAGCTCCGTGAAGGAAGGCGTTTCGGATCTCCGGGCGCCGGACCGGCACCGGGGCGCGGTCGGAGTGGGTCTCCCAACCGTCGAGAACCTTTCCGGCGAGAACGAGGTGGATGGTGGCGCAGGGCATGGTTCCGTGCCTACTCGACGGTCGAGAGGAAATCTCGCAGGTGATCCCCGAGCTGCTCCCACTCGATGAGGAAGGCGTCGTGGCCGTGGGGCGATTCGATCTCGCGATACTCCGCCGCGTTTCCGTTCCCGCGGAGCACTTCGACGATCTCATGCTGCTCGTGCGGGGGATAGAGCACGTCCGAGTCGATCCCGAGCACGAGGGCGGAGCCCCGAAACCGTTGGAGCGCGACCGCCGCGGTCCCCCTGCCCTCGGCGACGTCGAAATCATCCATCGCGTGGGTGATGTGGACGTAGCAATTGGCGTCGAACCGCTCGACGAACTTCTCACCTTGATAGTGGAGATAGGATTCGACCTCGTAGGTTCCCGCCCCCTCGTCCCCCCGAGCCCGGCGGTCCCGGCCGAAGCGGGCGCGAAACGATCGCTCGGAACGGTAGCTGAGCATCGCGATCATACGGGCGAGAGCGAGCCCGGCCTCCGGTTTCGTTCCCTTCCGGAGGTAGTCCCCGCCATGCCAGTCCACATCCGCGCGGATGGCCTGCCGAGCCGTCTCGTTGAACCCGATCGCCCAGGCCGAGTGGGAGAGCGAGCAGCCGATCGGAATGATCGAGCGCACCTCCTCCGGTGCCTGGGCCGCCCACTCGAGCACCTGGAGGCCTCCCAGCGAGCCCCCGACCACAGTCACGATCGACCGGACCCCGAGCTGATCGAGGAGCCGACGTTGGACCTCGACCATGTCCCGTACGTTGATCCGAGGGAAGGCCGGGCCATACGCCTCCCCCGTGCTCGGGTCGGCGGAAAGGGGGCCGGTCGTGCCGTAGCAGCTCCCCAGGATGTTGGCGCAAAAGACCGCATAGCGGTCCGTATCGAGCGGAGCGCCGGGCCCGATCATCGGATCCCACCAACCCGTCTCACCGGCGGCGCGAGCACTCCCGGTAAGTGCGTGGCAAACAACTACGGCATTGTCTCCGACGGGAGACAGCTCCCCGTATTGCTCATAGGCCACCTCCACTTCCGGCAGCCGGTCGCCGGCCCTCAGGCTGAGCGCTCCGACCGAGGCTCGATGCGTTCGACTCTGGATGTTCGGCATGGACGTCTCCGGTCCACACGCCGGAGGGGAGCATCCCGGTCCGAGACGCTCCCCTCCGGTGCGCGCAGGTTACAAGGTCGCCCGAAGCGCCTGGTCCAAGTCCTCCTTGATGTCGTCTATGTGCTCGATCCCGACCGACACGCGAACGAGATCGGGGGAGACCCCGGAGCTGGACTGCTCCTCCTCGGTCAACTGTTGATGGGTAGTCGAGGCTGGATGAATTACCAGGGTCTTGGCGTCTCCCACATTCGCGAGCAAGCTCGAGAGCTTTACATGGTCGATGAAGGACTTTCCGGCCTCCAATCCTCCCTTCATCCCGAAGTTGAGGATAGAGCCGAACATTCCCTCCCGAAGATACCGCTTAGCCATCTCGTGATGGGGGTGGTCGGACAGCCCAGGATAGTTCACCCAGCTCACGGCAGGATGATCGAGGAGCCAGGTGGCGAGAGCCATCGCATTGCTGTCGTGACGCTCCACCCGCAGGGAGAGGGTCTCGAGCCCGATCAGGTTCAGAAAGGAGTTCATCGGGGCCTGGGACATTCCGAGATCTCGCAGACCTTCGACCCGGGCCTTGATGATGAAGGCCACGTTCCCCATATCGGGGAAGTCGCCGAAGACTTCCCAGAATTTCAGGCCGTGGTAGCCGGGTGAAGGCTCGGTGAACATGGGGTGTTTCCCATTGCCCCAATCGAAGCTTCCCCCGTCGACCAGCACCCCTCCGATCGAAAGGCCGTGGCCCCCGATCCACTTCGTCGTCGAAGCCACGACGATGTCCGCGCCGTGCGCGAGCGGGCGAACCCGGTACCCGGCGGCGCCAAAGGTGTTGTCGACGATCAGGGGAATCCCGTGGTCGTGCGCTACCTTTGCGAGGGCTTCGAAATCCGGGACGTTCAGTTGGGGGTTGCCGAACGACTCCACATAGAGGGCCTTCGTCTGGTCATCGATCAATTCCTCGAAATCCCCGGGATCATCTCCGTCCACGAGCTTGACCCCAATCCCGAGACGCGGGAGGGTGACTTTGAATTGGTTGTACGTGCCGCCGTAGAGTAGGGAGGTCGACACGATGTTGTCCCCGGCCTGACAGATCGTCGCAATCGCGAGGAGCTGCGCCGCCTGGCCCGACGAAGTGACGAGGCCCGCCACGCCACCCTCCATCGCAGCAATGCGTTGCTCCACGACGTCGTTCGTGGGGTTCATGATCCGGGTGTAGATATTCCCGAACTCCTGAAGGGCAAAGAGCCGGGCCCCGTGATCCGAATCCTGGAAGTTGTAGGAGGTGGTTTGGTAGATCGGGACTGCGCGGGCTCCGGTGGCCGGGTCCGGGCGCTGTCCGGCATGGACCTGGAGCGTCTCAAAGCGATGGGGCACGGGAGCTCTCCCTGGGCTGGCAGTTCACGGATGCGCTCCGGCGCAGCAAGGAGCTTCCTCGCCGGAGGAGCTTGCAAGTTCCGGAGTCTTGCGAGTTTTCGTGTCTCGAACGCACGAGTGCGGCTTGGAGGCACCCCCGAAGGTATCGCGCACCGCGCGCGCCTGTCCAGCCGAATTCGCCATGCCGGGGCCCATTCAGATACGATGCCGTGCATCCAGCGGATACGATGCCGTGCATCCGGTCCGCCGGGGAACCGGCGGGCTGGCTCATGACTTTTCCAGGACGCCCGGATGCCAGAGGGACCTCAGACCCGTCACTCAAAGGGAAACGCCCCGATGAAGCTCAGCAAGTTCCTCATCGCCGCAACGCTGATCGCAATGGTCGTCGCCTTCTTCGCGGCCGACCTCGGTCGGTTCCTGACCCTGGAGTCCTTCAGGGCCCAACAGGCCACCATCGAGGCCTTCTACACAGAAAACACCTCACTCACCATGGGACTCTTCGCGGGCATCTACGTGCTCGTTACCGCGCTCTCCCTCCCGGGCGCGGCAATCATGACCCTGGTCGGAGGCGCGATTTTCGGGCTTCTCTGGGGAACGGTGATCGTCTCCTTCGCCTCCACGATCGGCGCGGCCCTGGCCTTTCTGGTCGCTCGCTTCCTCTTCCGCGATGCGGTGCAAGCCCGGTTCGCGAAGCACCTGGAGGCGGTGAACGAGGGTGTGGAGCGGGACGGCGCGCTCTACCTCTTCCTACTGCGACTGGTGCCCGCGTTCCCCTTCTTTGTGATCAACCTGGTGATGGCGCTCACCCCGATGAAGCTCCTCACCTTCTTCGTGGTGAGTCAGATCGGGATGCTCCCGGGCACCGTGGTCTATGTCAACGCCGGCACGCAGCTCGCACAGATCGACTCGGTCGCGGGGATCCTTTCGCCACAACTCATCGGGGCCTTCGCCCTGCTGGGCATCTTTCCACTCGTGGCCCGATGGATCGCCCGAGGCATCCAGCGACGGCGGGCACTCCGCGGGTGGCCGAAGCCGAAGAGCTTCGACCGGAACCTCGTGGTGATTGGAGCGGGAGCGGCCGGGCTGGTGACTTCCTACATCGCGGCGATGGTCAAGGCGAACGTGACCCTCATCGAGAAACACGAGATGGGAGGCGACTGTCTCAACACTGGGTGCGTTCCGTCCAAGGCGTTCATTCGCTCGGCGAAGTTCGTCTCTCAGGTGGAGCGTCACGAGGAGTTCGGCATCAGGGAGGCCAACTCCCGGCATGAGTTCGCGGACATCATGGCCCGTGTGAGACGTATCGTCGCTCAGATCGAACCCCATGACTCGCCCGAGCGCTACGAGAGACTCGGAGTGGAGGTAATCAAGGGCGAGGCCAAGATCACCGGTCCTTGGTCGGTGGAGGTCGACGGCCGCTCCCTGACGACCCGCCACATCGTGGTCGCCACGGGTGCACGCCCTTTCGTGCCCCCGATCCCGGGAATCGAAGGGGTCGAATACCACACCTCCGACACGATCTGGTCGATCACGGAGAATCCCGGAAGGCTCCTGGTCCTGGGAGGCGGCCCGATCGGATGCGAGCTCGCGCAGAGCTTCCAGCGCCTTGGAGCCGAAGTGACGCAGGTCGAGATGCTGCCCCGACTCCTCAGCATCGAGGACCCCGAGGTTTCGGAGGTGATCGAGAAGAGGCTCCGTAAGGAGGGGGTCGAGGTGCGTACCAACCACCGAGTGGCCGCCTTCGAAGTTGACGGCACTGAGAGGTACGCCGTGGCCCAGTGCGGAGAGGAGACCGTACGACTTCCCTTCGACACCCTTCTCGTCGCGGTTGGCAGGGAGGCGAGGACCGAAGGGTTCGGTCTCGACGAGGTCGGGGTGACCCTCAAGAACGGGCGGATCGAAACGGACGACTATCTCCGGACACGCGTACCGACGATCTACGCCTGCGGCGACTGTGTCGGGCCCTACCAGTTCACGCACGCTGCCAGCCATCAGGCATGGCATGCCGCGGTGAACTCTCTCTTCAGCAATCCCTTCAAGCGCTTCAAGGTCGACTATTCGGCCCTCCCTCACGCGACCTTCACCGATCCGGAAGTGGCCCGCGTCGGCCTCAGCGAAGAAGAGGCGAAGGAGCGAGGGGTGGAATATGCGGTCGCGCGATACGACCTTAGCGGGTTGGATCGGGCGATTACCGACGAGGAGGCGCACGGTTTCGTCAAAGTCCTGACGAAACCCGGCAAGGATCGGATTCTGGGCGCCGTGATCGTCGGTGAGCATGCGGGGGACCTCATTGCGGAATTCACCCTCGCCATCAAGCACGGTCTCGGTCTGAACAAGATTCTGGGTACGATCCACACCTACCCGACGCTGGCCGAGGCCAACAAGTTCGTGGCGGGCGAGTGGAAACGGGCCAATGCACCCGAGCGGGCACTGCGGCTCCTGGAGCGCTATCACGCGTGGCGGACCGGGTGATCACACGCACACCCCATCAACTTCGGGGAGAGGGAAATTGAGCGACAAGAAAGTGGTGCTGGCATACAGCGGAGGACTCGACACGGCGTGCATCCTCAAGATCCTCATGCAGCGAGGGTACGAGGTGATCGCGTATGTGGCCGACGTGGGGCAGAAGGAGGAATTCGAGGAAGTCGCCGAGCGCGCGAAGGCCACCGGGGCAAGCAAGGTCTTTGTGGAGGACCTCAAGGAGGAGTTCGTCCGCGACTTCATCTTTCCCGCCATCGCAGGCAACGCGATCTACGAGAATCGCTATCTCCTGGGAACCGCGCTCGCCCGACCCGTGATCGCGAAGCGGCAGGTCGAGATCGCCCTCGACGAGGGCGCCGGGTACCTCGCGCACGGAGCGACTGGAAAGGGAAACGATCAGGTACGCTTCGAGCTGGCGTTCGCCGCCCTGGCCCCGCAGCTCGGAGTGATCGCCCCGTGGAAGGAACGGGAGTTCCTGGAGCGCTTTCAGGGACGAGCCGACCTCCTTGCCTTCGCCCGGGCGGCAGGAATCCCGGTCGAAGCCTCCGCCGACAAGCCCTACTCGAGCGACGAGAACCTGATGCACCGATCCTACGAAGCCGGTGCGTTGGAGGACCCCTCCTGGTCGCCTCCGGACGACATCTTCAAGCTGACGGCTTCCCCCAAGGACGCTCCGGCAGAGGGCACCACCCTCGAAATCCACTTCAAGAACGCGATCCCGATTCAGGTCGAGAACCTGGACGACGGCACCCTCTTTTCCGAACCGGTCGAGCTCTTCGAGTACCTGAATGAGGTGGGAGGCCGCCACGGAATCGGTCGGGTCGACATGGTCGAGAACCGATACGTCGGGATCAAGTCACGGGGCGTGTATGAGACGCCGGGTGGGACGATCCTTCATCACGCGCTCCGGGACCTCGAGGGGATCGCGATGGATCGTGAGGTTCTGCGCCTCCGCGACATGCTCTCTCCCCGCTTCGCGAAGGTGATCTACAACGGCTTCTGGTTCTCCCCCGAAATGGATTTCATTCAGGCCGCTTTTCGACAGTCGGAACACTTGATCGATGGGAGTGTCCGGATCGAACTCTACAAGGGAAACGTCATCCCCAAAGGGCGGCAGTCCTCGAGCTCCCTCTACGATCAGGAGCTCTCTTCCATGGACGTAGCCGGGGGTTACGATCAGGAGGACGCCCGGGGCTTCATCCGCATCAATGCTCTCCGCCTCAGGGCGCACAAGCTGATCCTTGGGAGGGCCGGCGAGGACGACCACCCGGAGTGAGGCGGGCCCGGTTACGAAGTCGGTTACGAGAAGTGGGAGCTATGGCTTGCGGGCGACCAACCTGGCGAGGCCCCTCTCGCCCTCCCCGCGGTCGAACACCCCCTCTTCGTGAAGGAGCACTTCGAACCCCCGGGCCACTTCGAGGAGCTCTCCGCGCCTAACCGCGAAGTCCCGGCGAATGTCACCTCCCAGCTCGTCGATCTCCAGGACGCTGAAGGTCTCGAAGAGGAGGAGCCCTCCGGGCCGGAGGGCCCCAAGGAGGACCGGGAGGAGGGGGCGAAGCAGGAAGTAGCTGTTCACCACCAGATCGACCGTCCCGGGACCCAGGGGAGGGTTGGACAGGTCGGCCAGCACGGGCTGGATGCGGTGCACCCCGACCCGAATCCGGGACCGGAGACGGCGCAGTCCCTCGAGCGAGAGGTCGGCGGCCAGGACCTTCCAGCCCCGCTCCGCGAGCCAGAGGGCGTTTCGCCCCGCGCCGCAGGCGGCATCGAATGCGATCCCCCCGGCGGGAAGCGATACTTCCGCATCGATGAGGATCGCCGCCGGTTCGCTTCCGTCGACCCAGTCCCCTTCGGCATACCTCTCGTCCCAGCGGGAGCTCCGACCCTCCTCCATACCTGGGGATCCTCCTCTGGTGCATCCCACCCCGGAGCCTATAGGATGTCCTCGCGGAATATCTTCGCACTTTCATGGGTACCACTCCACCCCGCTAACCCGGCCAACCCGGAAACGAGCCCCCAGCGCCCTCGTATGAAACCTGCATTCCGGCCGAACTTCCTCTTCCGTTGCAAATTCGGCGCGTTCGGCCCCCTCGCCGAGAGCCGGGCTCGCGTGCCGGGAGACCGTTGGGGCCGATCCCAGCCCGCCGCTATCGGGCCGCTCCTCGCCCTCGTTGCGGTCATGGCATCCGGGTGCGGTCTCCCTGAACCCTCCGGTGACCACCGAAACCGGCTGGTCGTCTCATCGGTCACTCCTCCACGGACCTTCAATCCCGTGGTCGCAAGGGAAACTTCCAGCACGGCCATTACGGACCAATTGTTCATCGGGCTCACCCGGAGTGACGGTGTAACGGGGGAAGTCCTCCCCCATCTCGCTACTGACTGGAAATCCCTGGATGGAGGACGGGCCTGGGAGTTCACCCTCCGGGACAATCTCCGATGGTCGGATGGGGAGCCGCTTTCCGCGGACGATGTGAAGTTCACCTACGACCGGCTCTACCTGAACCCCGACATCGCGGCATCGGGCCGGGACATCTTGACCGTGGAGGGGGAGACTCCCGAGGTCACGGTCCTCTCCGACACCCGCGTCCGATTCGAATTCTCCCAACCCTACGCCCCCTTTCCCAGGGCGGCCGCGCTGGGGATCCTTCCGCGCCACGTCCTCGAGGACCGGGTCGATGCCGGAACCTTCGAATCCGAGTGGGGGGTTGGGACCGACCCGAGTTCGATCGTGGTGAACGGCCCGTTCACTCTGGAGGAGTACCGCCCCGGGCAGCGGGTGGTCCTCCAGAGGAACCCGCACTACTTCGAGCGGGACGAGGACGGAGCGCCCCTCCCGTACCTGGAGCGTGTTCAGTTCGAGATCGTGCAAAACCTCGACGTCCAGATCCAGAAGTTCCGTCTGGGAGAGCTGGATCTGATCGCGGTACCTGCCCAGTACTACCCCCTCCTGAGCCCTGAACGCGAGCGGTTCGACTTCCGCCTTAAACGAGTCGGGCCCGCTACCGGCATCACCTTTCTCGCGTTGAACCAGAACACTGGGGTGAATCCCGAAACCGGAGAGCCCTTTCTCGATCCGGTCAAGGCAGCCTGGTTCAACGATGTGGACTTCCGCCGAGCCGTCTCGTATGCGATCGACCGGGAGGAGATCATCCGCATCGTCATGAACGGGTTGGGGATCCCGATGTGGGGGCCGCTCAGTCCCTCCCAGGGGCCTTTTCACCATCCGGAAGTGCGTCGCTATCACTACGATCCCGACCGTGCGAGGGAGATCCTCGACGAAGCCGGATACGTTGACCGCATCGGAGACGGGATCCGGCAGGACTCCGACGGGAACCCGATCCGCTTCATCATCGTGACAAACGCAGGCTCGGACACGCGGGTCCGGATGGCGCAGATGGTCCGTCGCGACCTCTCCGACATCGGCCTCGACGTGGGCTTCAACCAGATCGACTTCAATGCCCTCGTCAACCAGTTGAGCTTCACCTTCGACTGGGAGGTGGTAGTGATGGGCCTGACGGGAGGCCCCGATCCCCACTTCGGAAGCAACGTCTGGGTCTCATCCGGCGGGCTACACATGTGGCATCCCTTCCAGGACGAGCCGGAGCGGCCCTGGGAAGCCGAGATCGATCAGATCTTCGTGGACGCGGTGCGGGAGGTGGATGAGGATCGGCGGCGGGAGCTCTACTTCCACTGGCAGGAGCTCGTCGCGGAGCAACTCCCTTTGATCTTCCTCCCGAACGAGGAGATGATCTTCGCCGTCCGAAACCGTCTTGAAAACGTGGAGCCCGCACCCCTCGGCGGCTCCCTGCACAACCTCGAGCGCATCGCAGTGCGGAGCGAGTAGGGGATGATCGGGTTCACGATCCGAAGACTTCTGATCGCCTCGGTCCTCCTCCTGGCGGCATCGTTTCTGACCTTCATGATGATCCAGCTCGCGCCGGGAGACTATCTCGCCCAACTCCGGATGAACCCCCAGATCGGTGACGACGTCGTCGACCAGATGTCGGCGCGATACGGCCTCGATGACCCGATTCTCGTCCAGTACGGCCGCTGGCTCGCGAACCTGGCGCGAGGCGACATGGGCTTCTCCTTCGTCCACGAGCGCCCGGTCGCCGGGCTGGTCTGGGAGCACCTCCGGAACACGATCTTTCTCATGACGATGGTGATTCTCTTCACCTGGCTGATGGCCTTGCCCATGGGAATTTACTGCGCAATCAAGCAGAATCAGCTGGCAGACCGCGTGCTCTCGACCCTGGCCTTCGTCGGGCTATCGATCCCGAACTTCTTCCTCTGCCTCGTCGTCATGTGGATCGCCGCCGAGATCGGGGGAATACCGGTGGGTGGTATGACATCAGCACACCACGAGTACCTCTCCTGGTGGGGCCGGATTGTGGACATCGCTTTGCATATGGCAATCCCTGTCTTCGTCATCGCGACCGGGGCGATGGCCGGTCTCCAGCGGGTCACCCGGGGGAATATGCTCGAGGTCCTTCGGCATCAGTACGTCACCACGGCCCGGGCCCGGGGTCTGCCGGAGCACCGGGTGATCTATGTCCACGCGTTGAGGAACGCGATCAACCCGTTGATCACGATCTTCGGATACCAATTCGCGCTCCTCGTGAGCGGGGCAGCGCTCGTGGAGATCATTTACAGCTGGCCGGGCATGGGTCAGTTGATCCTGGAGGCGGTCCTCTCGCAGGACCTGTACCTGGTGGTCGGCGTGGTGCTTGGGAGCGGCTTCATGCTCATCCTGGGCAACCTCGTCGCGGACATCCTTCTGGGAATGAACGATCCGCGGATAAAGTTCGGCGAGCGGGGAGCTGGCTGAGATGCTGTGGAGACGCCTGCGCCAGTTCGGAGGCATGTGCCGCAGAAACGGGCTTCTTCTCGCCGCGGTAGCCTGTCTCGCGATGCTCTATTTCACCGCCCTCTTCGCAGGGTTCGTGAGCCCCTACCACTACGACAACGAGGACCGCACCAGATCGTACCATCCACCCACCCGTATCCACCTGTTCGACGATGGTCGGCTCACCCGGCCCCACGTCCGCGAGTACGAGCTCGAGTTCGATGAGGATTTTCGGCGCGTGTTCACTCCGGTGGAGGGAGTGCGGCACGACCTCAGGCTCTTCGTGCGGGGGGATTCCTATTCCTTCCTGGGCCTTCTGGAGGCTGAGCTGCACTTGTTCGGAGTGGGGGATGAGGGACGCATCTACCTCCTGGGCGCCGACAGCCGCGGGCGGGACCTTTTCAGCCGGATTGCATACGGGGCACAGGTCTCGATGACGATCGGGCTGGTGGGGGTGGCGATCGCGCTCCTCTTCGGGCTCCTGATCGGCGGAATCTCCGGATACTACGGCGGATGGATCGATACCCTGATCCAGCGATCGACGGAGATCGTGATGATCATCCCGGGCTTTTTTCTCCTCCTCGCCCTGCGCGCGGCCTTCCCTCCGGATTGGGACTCGATCCGGGTCTACTTCTTCATCATCGTGATCCTCAGCTTCATCGGATGGGCCTCCCTGGCCCGGGTCATCCGGGGAATGGTCCTGTCCCTGCGCGAGAAGGAATTCGTGGCGGCGGCCAAGGTCCTGGGAGCCTCGGATCGGTTCATCATCACCCGCCACCTGATCCCCAACACCGCTTCCTACTTCGTCGTCTACGCCAGTATTTCGATTCCGGGTTACATCCTCGGAGAGTCGGCATTGAGTCTGCTCGGCTTGGGCATCCAGGATCCACATGCCAGTTGGGGCAACCTCTTGCAGGAAGCGATGAGCATCACCCAGATCCAGCTCCACCCCTGGATCCTGATTCCCGGCTTCTTCATCTTCGCCGCGGTGATGAGCTACAACATCGTCGGCGACGCGCTGAGGGATCTTCTGGATCCACAACAGGAGGTCACGACGTCGCTATGAGCCGTGCCGACGCGAAGTCGCGAGGAGTCCCCGAGACGGTCGGGCAATCCGATCAGATCCTGAACGTCAGAAACCTCTCGGTGGAGTTCTACCAGGGCTCTACCCGGGCTTTCCATGCGGTCGTCGACGCGAACGTATCGGTCGGAAGTGGAGAAATGGTCGGCATGGTTGGGGAGAGCGGATGCGGGAAGACGCTCTCCGCCCTGGCGCTCCTGGGGCTGACCCCGCCCGCTGCTCGTTGCGGGGGCACGATCGAGTACCGTTCCAACGCCTTTCAGGCCGACTCCCGTGCGCTGAAGAAACTCCGGGGCCGGCAGATCGGGATGATCTTCCAGGAGCCGATGACGGCATTGAACCCGGTGTTTTCCCTCGACCGACAGTTCCGCGAAGCGCTCCGCTACCTCCGCGGGATCCACGACCGTAGGAAGGCCCACACCGTCAGCGTTGAGCTTCTGGACCGAGTCGGTCTGGAGCGGCCCGAGCGAAGGCTCGCTCAGTTCCCCCATCAACTCTCGGGTGGCCAACGCCAAAGGGCGATGATCGCACTCGCGTTGGCCGGTGAGCCCGACATTTTGGTCGCGGACGAGCCGACGACCGCGCTGGACGCCACGCTCGAGAGGCGGATAATGGACCTCTTCCGGGAACTCGCCAATGAAGGGCTGGGCATTCTCATGATCTCCCACGATTTGCCGCTCGTGGCCGAGGTGAGTGATCGCATCGTGGTCATGTACTCGGGCTACACCGTGGAAACCGGACCGGCAATTCGACTGACGGAAACCCCACAGCATCCCTACACTCGGGGGCTGTTAGCCTCCGCCTCGGCGATCTTCTCCCGAGAGAGGGGACGACTTCCCGTCATTCCAGGGGAAGTCCCGTCCCCGGAACACCGCCCCTCCGGTTGCCCCTTCCATCCCCGCTGTCCTGAGAGAGAGGCTCGCTGTGACCGCGATTTCCCCCCGGACTTCGAACCGGTGAGCGGACTCCGGACGGCATGCTGGGCAAGAGAGGCCGACGGATGAGCCTCCTGCGCACGACGAAGCTCGCCAAGCACTTTGTGCTGGAGAAGGATTTTCTTGGACGCCCCACCGAGGTGGAGCGAGCCGTAGACGGGGTCGACCTGACGCTCGAGGACAACGAGATTCTGGGACTGGTCGGGGAAAGCGGATGCGGAAAGACGACCTTGGCCAGACTCCTCCTGGGCATTCTTCGACCCACCCGAGGGGAGATCCACCTGGAAGGGGACCGAATCGATCACCTTCCCGCGAAGCGGTTCCGGCGGCTGCGTCCGAAGATTCAGGCCGTCTTCCAGGATCCATCGGAATCCCTGAATCCCCGCTTCACCATCGGCGATTCGATCGGAGAGGGGCTCCGGCACCTGACCTCCCTGTCGAGGGGAGACATCATCCGGCGAGTTCACGAGGGGATGGACCGGGTCGGGCTTCCACCCGCCATCGCCGACCGCTACCCCCATCAGCTCTCGGGTGGACAGCGGCAAAGGGTAGGGATCGCGAGGGCCCTCGTGCTCAAGCCCCGCTTGGTGATCCTCGACGAACCGACCAGCGCCCTCGACGTCTCGATCCAGGCCCAGATCATCAACCTCCTCCTGGACCTCAAGGAAGAGGACCGACTGACATACCTCTTCATCAGCCACGATTTGAACCTCGTCCAGTACATCAGCGACCGGATCGGGGTCATGGTGGACGGACGGATCGTGGAGATGGGTCCAGCTCGAGAGGTCGGGGAAGCGCCCCGGCACCCCGAAACCCGCGCACTTCTGGAGGCGGTCTCACGGGAACGGGTGGCCGGGGCGTCGCCTCCCTGACGGACCGGCTTCGAGCTACACCTGCACGGCGGAGGCCGATCCCGGACTGTGAAGTCCCTGTGACGGAGCGCGTGGACCCATCACCCGCCCGCCGGAGAATGGAGTCCTTCCCGCCCCGAGGAGTTCCTCAAGCCGTACGACCATCTCCCACGGCGAAGGCCACTCCCCCTGGGATATCAGCCGTCCGTTGAGCATGATCCCACAGCTCGGGATCCGTGCAAGGGCCCGGGCGACTTCGATCGGCTCGAGTCCGTGTCCAGTCGTGGCTCGCAGGACCGAAATCACCGCACTCAAGGGGCTCGCCGAATCGACCACTTCCAGGGTCACTTCCTCCCCGAATCGGTGCCGGAGCGTCCGGTAGAGGGGACCCATCGACTCCATTCTCGCCCTGGCACGGAAGCTGAGTGGATCGTTGGCTCTCCCACCCTCGGGGCTCCCCCTCAGGGTTTCGAGGATCCCGGTGCTCGGCGGCTCTGATTCCCGAATGAAGAGAACGCTTGGCTTCGTAAACATTTGTCCTCCCGTATTATCTATTTTTTTTGAGCTCTCATGGGGGCCGACGTTCCCGGTTCGGAGTCGCGAAGGACTGAGTCTCTTCCGGACGACGGCCCCTCATGAATTTCGATTTCCCTACTCCACCGATTCTTCGACAACATCGGTGTCACTCGAACCTGTTGCGAGCCCCGTGCCAGACCTGATCCCGACCTTGTATCTCATTAATGGGCATTAGGATAAGGGACCCTGGCAACGGAAGCGCCATCGAGTGGCCGCCCTTCCGGAAGGTGCCTTCGGGGGCAAGGCCTACGAAAATGTAGGTACTGGATTCCGGCGTGCGAGGTAGGGGCTCGGCCGCAGAGTCGCCGAAGGCCGAGGAGTCGCTGAACCCGACTTCAACAGCCTTTCAGCGAATAGAGGCCTCCGCGTTCCCACGGGGGACAGCTCCGCCCGTGGGAACCCGGGGGGGATGGGGACCGCCCCGCAGCAGACGGAGACCGTTGAGCGCGACCAGGAGGGTGCTTCCCTCATGGGCGACCACCGCCAGGGACAAGGGAAGTCCCACGGTAGAGGCGACAGCCACCAACATCAGCATCCAGCCAATGGAGAAGAACACGTTCTCCCGGACGACACGTCGCGTCCTCCGTCCGAGATGGAGCACGTAATCCACCTTCGAGACCTCCTCCCCCATCAGAACCACGTCCGCGGTCTCGATTGCCACATCGGTTCCGGCGGCCCCCATGGCGATTCCGAGAGAGGAGGCGGCCATCGCAGGAGCGTCGTTCACCCCGTCTCCGACCATTGCTACGCCCCTGGACCGACCGGCCAACGCCCGCACAGCCTCCACCTTCTCATGGGGGAGTAGGCCCGCCTGAACCTCATCGACTCCCAACTCGGCCGCTACCGCCCGCACGGCGTCCGGGTGATCCCCAGACAGGATCGTGATCCACCGTACCCCTTCGTACTTGAGATGCCGGATCGTGGCAGCCGCATCGGGCTTCAGCCGGTCCCCGAAGGCGAACGCCCCCAGAACGCCTTCCCCGTCCCCCACGTAAACTACCGATCGGCCCCGGGATGTGGCCTCGGCCGTCCAACCTCGCAGGAGGGGTTCGATGCGGCGGCCCATCCGCTCCGCGAGCACCTCATTTCCGACCCAGACGGTGCGCCCCTCCACGCGGCCCGAAACCCCTTCCCCCGGGAGCGCCCGGAACTCCTGGGGCGAAGGGAGCGAGATCCCCTCCGCCTCGGCCGCGGCCAGCACCGCTCGAGCCAGGTGATGCTCCGAGTCGCGTTCCAAACCAGCGGCGAGGCGGAGGAGCTCGACTTCCGCCTCGCTCTCGTCACCCTCCTCCGACCGGACCACGATCCGATCCAGGAGCCGGGGGCGGCCTTCGGTGAGGGTTCCCGTCTTGTCGAAGGCCAGAGTGTCGATCAATCCCGCCCGATCCAGGACGGCTCCTCCCTTGAAGAGAATCCCGTGGCGAGCCCCATTGGCGATCCCCGAGAGGATCGCGGCCGGGGTGGAAATAATGAGGGCGCAAGGGCTGGCGACAACCAGAAGGGTCATCGCTCGGTAGAAGGCGTCCGACCACTCCCAGCCCAGAAGGAGTGGAGGCACCACCGCATAGAGGATGGTTGCCCCCACCACTCCGAGCGTGTACGGGTGGGCGAACCGGTCGATAAAGTGCTGGGCTGGGGCACGGCTCTCCCTTGCCTCCTCCACCAGGGCGATGATCCGTGCGAGGAGCGTGTCGTGGGGGGCCCGAGTCGCCTCCACGACGAGCGAGCCGCCCGAAAGGATCGTGGCAGCGAAGACGTCCGATCCCTCTGCTTTCCGAACCGGAAGGGCCTCCCCGGTGATCGCGGACTGGTCCACATCCCCGGCCCCCTCGACCACACTCCCGTCGACTGCGATCCGCTCGCCCGGGCGAACCCGGATCCGGTCGCCCGGGGAAAGGGACTCCACGGAAACACGCCCCGTCTCCGTCCCATCGGGCCCGAGAAGCGTCGCCTCGTCGGGACGGAGCTCCAACAAGGCCTCCACGGCCATCCGCGTCTTTCCGAGAGCCCTGGCTTCCAGGGCGTTGGAGAGCGAGAAGAGGAAGATCAGGACGACCCCCTCGAAAGGCTCTCCCACCACCGCGGCCCCCAATGCTGCGGCACCCATCAGGAAGTCGATCGAGAGCCGTCCCCGCCGAAGGCTGGCCCAGGTGTCGCGGAGAATGGGCCCACCCCCAACCACGTAAGCCAGGCCGAAGGGTACCCACCGCAAGGGGGAGGGATCGGGTGGCACCCACTGGAGGAGGGCCCCCGCGACCAGAGCCATCCCGACCCACAAGGTGATTCGGAAATGAGCCATAGGTTGACCTCAACCCCTACGGGGCGTCGGTCCATCCATCTTCAGCTCGCTCTTGAGCCTTACGAGCGGCGATGAGAACCGGATCCCATACCGGGGAAAAGGGGGGCGCGTACGAGAGATCCATCCCCTGGATCTCGTCCACGGTCATCTCGTTCCAGAGAGCCGTGGCGATGACGTCGATCCGCTTCGCCGCCCCCTCCGCACCGACGATCTGAGCCCCAAGCAGGCGACCCGTCTGGAGCTCGGCGATGAGCTTGACCGTCATCTTCTCGGCCCCCGGGTAGTAGCCGGCCCGAGTGGACGACTCGACGACCACGGACCCGAAGGCGAACCCGGCGGCCTCGGCTTCGGATTCGTTCAGCCCCGTGCGCGCGACTTCCACGGAACAGATCTTGGACACCGCCGTTCCCACCACACCCGGAAAGGTCGCATACCCACCCCCAAGGTTGATCCCCGCCACCCGGCCCTGCTTGTTCGCATGCGTCCCGAGAGCGATGGCCACAGGTTTCCTCGAGACGCGGTGGAAGGTCTCGACGCAGTCACCCGCGGCCCACACGCCGGGCACTTCAGTCCTCATCCTCGCATCCGTCCGGACGCCTCCCGTCGGCCCGATCGGGATTCCGGCTTCCTCGGCAAGTCCGGACGCGGGCCGGGTCCCGGTTCCCAGTACCACCAGATCCGCCGGGATCGAGCCCCCCCCTGCCTCTACGGATCGGACCCGACCCTCCACGACGTCGAACCCCTCCACCTCCTCCCCCAAGCGGAGGCCGACCCCGATCTCCCGAAGCGCGTCGGCGACGAGCTCACCCATCTCGAGATCGAGCGTTGTCATGGGCTGGGGCGCCTGTTCGACCAGGGTGACGTCGAGACCGCGGAGCACGAAGGCTTCGGCCATCTCCAGCCCGATGTATCCCGCACCCACGATCACCGCGCGCCGGGCACCCCCTTCCAGAGAACGCTCGACCGAGACCGCGTCATCCAACGTCTGCACACCGTGGATCCCCTCTGCCTCGATGCCGGGAATCGGTGGGCGCCTGGGCTCGGCACCGGTCGCCACCACCAACTGGTCGTAAGCTTCCTGGTACTCGGTACCGGATTGAATCTCCCGCACCCGCACCCTTCGATTCTTCGTATCTATCCCGATGACCTCGTGCCCGATTCGCGCGTCGATCTGGAACCGGTCCCTGAAAACCTCGGGAGTGCGAGCCACGAGGTCGTCCAACTCCTCCACGAGCCCTCCGATCAGGTAGGGGATCCCGCAAGCCGAGTAGGAGGTGTGCCCACCCCGCTCGAAGGCAATCACCTCCAACGCCGCCGCGGGGCGCCGCCGTCGCGCCTGGGAGGCGGCGCTCATCCCAGCCGCATCGCCCCCTACGACGAGCAGCCGCTCAGGCATCGAAGTCCGTTCCTAGGGCTGTCCACATCTTTCCATCCCTCCTCGAGTTTCCGGGTTCATCTTGACTGGTGGGGCCCCCGACGGGACCGTACCCCGTGCAGGTGCGCGCATCGAGGACCGCGTGATTCAGCAGCAGCTCCGTTCCCCACACGTTGTCCGCCTCGATGGCGACAGCGCGCAGCTCATCGGAGGCAGCGTC
>SLFU01000105.1 GCA_007124095.1 Gemmatimonadota bacterium | reverse complement strand
CGTCAGGTGTCGACGCTCGACGACTTCAGCCCGGAGGAGATCGAGAGCATCGAGATCATCAAGGGCCCGGCGGCGGCGACGCTGTACGGAACGGAGGCGTCGGCGGGGGTGATCCAGATCATCACGAAGCGGGGCGAGAGCGGCGCGCCGACCTTCGACCTGGCGGTGAGGCAGGGCGCGACCTGGCTGATGAGCCTGAGCGAGAAGATCGGGGAGAACTACGGCCGAGACGAGCAGGGCAACATCATCAGCTTCAACATCTACGAAGTGGAGAAGGCGGCGGGGCGGGAGCACTTCCAGACCGGCCACCTGCAGTCGTACACCGCGAGCATGCGGGGCGGAACGGACCAGATCCGCTACTACCTGTCGGGCGACTTCGACAACAACGTCGGGATCGTCGACTACAACTGGCAGAAGCAGACGAACCTGCGGGCGAACGTGACGGTGCTGCCGTCGGAGAACTTCACGCTGGACGTGAGCCTGGGCTACATCGACGGCGAAACCAGCTTCATGCAGCAGCGCACGGCGTGGGGGATGTGGGAGCAGTTCCAGTGGTCGAACCCCGAAGGCCTCGACCGGACGTTGCGCGGGTTCCTGAGGGCGCGTCCGGAGGAGATCGCGAACGTGGAGGCGAAGCGGGACATGACCCGCTTCACGGGGAGCGCGACGCTGACGCACACGCCGACGGATTGGCTGACGCACCGGCTGATCGTCGGGACGGACGCGGTGGGAGAGGAGAACTCGATTCTCTTCCCGAGGCATCCGGACGGGGCGAACCACGACTTCGGGGCGCTCTCGCTGGGGGACCTCCAGGTGGAGCGTCCGAACCGTCAGTACAACACGGTCGACTACGCCGCGAGCGCGAACTACCAGTTGAACCCGACGCTCAGCATGACCTCGTCGTTCGGCTTCCAGTACTACGAGCGGACGGAGCGTGAGGTGCGGGGAACCGGCCGCATCTTCCCGGCGCCGCAGATCCGGACGCTGTCCGGAGCCGCGAGCACGGTGGCGGAGCAGATGTTCGTGGAAAACAAGTCGGTGGGGATGTACCTGCAGCAGGAATTCAACCTGAACGACCGGATGTTCCTGACTGCCGCGGTGCGCGGGGACGACAACTCGGCGTTCGGAGCGGACTTCGACGCGGCGATCTACCCGAAGATCTCGGGGACGTGGGTGGTCTCGGAGGAGGACTTCTGGTTCGACTACGAGCACCTCATCAGCTCGCTGCGCCTGCGTTCGGCGTGGGGGAAGGCGGGCCGCCAGCCCGACACGTTCGCGGCGGTGACGCTGTACGCGCCGGAGGTGGGACCGGGGGGCAACCCGGCGGTCTCGACGGACGTGCTGGGCAACCCGGAGCTGGGTCCGGAGGTGAGCTCGGAGATCGAGCTCGGCTTCGACGCGGCGTTCCTGAACGACCGGATCACGAGCGAGTTCACCTACTACAACCAGAAGGTCAACGATGCGCTGGTTTCGGTGCCGGTCTCGCCGGTCTCGGGGTTCCCGGGGTCGCAGTCGGTGAACCTGGGCCAGATTTCGAACTGGGGTTGGGAAGCCACCGTGAGCGGTGACCTCTACGAGCGCCCCGGCTTGGTGTGGAACCTGGGCTTCGGAGTGACGAGCAACGAAAACCAGGTCGACGACCTGGGCGGTCGGGAACCGACGACCTCGCTGCGCGAGGGCCGGCCCTATCCGTTCCAGGCGGGAAGGCAGGCGCTGAGTGGGGACATCGACCCCGAGACGCGCAACGTGATCAACCTGACCTGCGACGGCGGCACGGGCTTCGACGGAATGGAGCGGGGGGGCGATCCCGTCTCCTGCGCCACGGCCCCGCTCGTCAAGATCGGCAACGGGCTGGCGATTCCGAAGTACGAGGCCAGCATGAACACGACGTTCACGATCGGCCAGAACCTGCGGCTGTACGCGATGGCCGAGTGGCGCGGCGAGCACTACCGGTCGCTCACCGATGCGAGCTGCCGCCACACCTGCTTCTACATCTCGCGGGCGGCAGTTGAGCGTCCGCCCGAGTACGTCTACACGATTGCCGCGATCGACGGCCTGATCGGGAGCTCCCCCTATACGAGCAACTTTAACGCGAGCTTCGCGAAGCTGCGCGAGGTGAGCGCGAACTACACGCTCCCGAGCGAGATGGCGCAGCGGATCGGCGCGAGCCGGGCGTCCGTCAACGTGGCGGCCCGCAACCTGTGGACGATCTGGCAGGCCGAGGACGACATCGGAGGTGCGGTGATTACCGATCCGGAGGCACGGAACTCGACCTCGATCACCGGATCCAACTCGAACGTGCCGCCCCTGGCGAGTCTCATGCTGACGATGCGGGTGTCCTTCTGATGCGGCGCGGAGACGCAGCGACCGACCGGAAGGCACACTCTGGAGGAGACGAGGAGATGAACGACACACGATATACGCGAAGGGCCGGGAGGCGGTTCGGCCTCGCCGCGGCGGTGGGGGCGGGGATGCTCGCCCTCGCCGCGTGCGACGGGCTCCTGGACGTGGAGCTTCCGGGAGAGATGACCGAGGAGGACCTCTTCCAGTCGCAGTCGGCGGGGATGATCGTCGACTCGGCGATCGCGGACTTCGAGTGCTCCTACTCGATGATGTCCGCAATCATGTCCGGAGGGGAGGACGCCACCTGGAAGACGAGCGGCTACTTCACCACGACGACCGAGCACCAGACGACTCGGCCCGGGGGCGGAAGCTGCACCGGGAACAGCGACGTCGGCACGAACTTCTTCCAGGGGTTCCAGAAGTCGCGGTTCCTGGCGGAGGCGGCCTACGACCACCTGCAGGAGTGGCCCGACGCGGAAGTTCCCAACCGCGCGCAGCTCCTGGCGACGAGCGCGACCTACGTCGGGCTCTTCTTCACCTGGACCGGTGAGACCTACTGCGAGTTCGCACGTGCGGAAGGTCCGATCATGACGCCGATGCAGGTGCTGCAGGAGGCCGAGGAGTGGTACACCCGCGCCCTGGGGCACATGGGGTCGGGTGACTTCTCGATCGTGAGCACCGAGAGCCTCCGGCAGCTTGCCCTTCTGGGCCGGGCGCGCGCGCGTCTGGCGATGGGGGATCACTCGGGGGCCGCCGCGGACGCGAGCCAGATCGAGCCCGGGTTCGTGGCCTACGTCACGCGCGACTCCTCGGTGCGGGGGCGGTGGAACGCGCCCTATCAGGCATTCAATGCCACGCGCTGGCGGACGGTCGCGGGTCCGATGTGGTGGTTCGGCCACGATGAGGATCTCATGGTCTCGGCCGGCTACTACGACCTGACGATCAGCCCCGACGGGAGGCAGACGGTCAACGACGGGGTGCTCGATCCGCGGGTTCCGGTGGAGTTCACCGGGGAGTTCGCCCAGGACGGGGTCACGGACCAGTGGAACCAGCAGAAGTACACCTCGTTGGGCCAGGACGAGTACCTGGCGCGCTGGGCCGAGGCGCAGTTGATTCTGGCCGAGGTCGAGTTCGAGCAGGGCTCGCCGCAAAGCACCGTGGACCGGATCAACACTCTGCGCGACGTGCACGGGCTGCCGCACTTCAGCAGCACCGACGAGCGCGAGATCTGGTCGGCCCTGATCGAGGAGCGCCGCCGCGAGTTCTTCATGGAAGGTGGCCGCCACTACGCGGACAAGCTCCGCTACGGGCTCTGGTTCCCCCGCGGTCGGGGCTGGAACCACAAGACGGTGCGCTACGGGCTGGGCTATTGCATGCTCATGCCGACCGACGCGTACGAGCTGAACCCGAACGTCGAGCCCGGCTACGAGGGGCCCGATCTGAGCGACCTGAACTACACGTTCCAGCTGACGATCGATCGGCCCATCGAGCTCGGTGTCGACTGGCCCGTTCCGGCCAGCCTCGACTTCGACTACTTCTAGCCGCGGCGGTCGCTCCGTCGCTCCCGGGGAGTCCCGGTGAGCGGCGGGCGGCCCCGCATACCACGAAAAGGG
>SLFU01000213.1 GCA_007124095.1 Gemmatimonadota bacterium | reverse complement strand
AGGTTTGTGGGCGTTGTCCACCCGCAGATCGGAGGATGGGCGTTCGGCAGTCTGTCTTTTCATGAAAAATCTCCGGCGTACGGTTCGTCCCTGTCATCCTGTCTCCCGTTCGGCGCATACCCGCCTCCGGCCTCTCGACGGCGGCGGCCTTTGTCGTCAGTCGGTGGATCCTGGCTGTTCGACGGGAAGCCGCTCCCGGCTCTCGATCCACCGCTGGACGTCGTCCGATCGCCATCCAACGAGCTTTCCCACGAGCCGTCTGCGACGTGGGAACTCTCCTCGTTTCTCCAGCCGCCAAATACTCACTCCGGAGAGCCCGGTCATCCGCTCGACCTCCGGGGCCCGCAGGATCCGCGGCATTCCGGCATCGGCCTGTTTCATGTCCCTCTCCATCTCGTCCTCCCTTGCGCGGGTTCGCTCTCATTGACGTCCGGAATTTTCCGGAAAGTCCGGGGGAATGGAAGGGGAAGATCATGCTGGGCAACAACTTACAGCGACGAGAGGGACTTCTAAGGAAAGGTGGTGATCAGGAAGGAAGGGAGGTCACGGAGAGTGGGGGGACCTTCTAAGGAAACTTCCGAGGTGTGGCCGAATTCCGGCGAAGAAGGAGTTCTTCGATCAGACGTTGTCGTAGGTGCGGGCGAGGAGGTCCTTGGTTCCCGTGGAGGTGAGTGTTGGTGAGAAGAAAGGCTTCAGGAGCGAGGACATCCTTCGAATCTTTTCGGCGCGAGAGAGCTTGAGGGATTCACCTTGGAGTTCTTCGTCCAAGGCCTCAATGAGTTGCCGGTACAGCGACCTGGGACGGCCTCCCCCCGATTCAAGAGTCAGCCGACCGTCCTCGAAATCGAAGCCCATCTCTTTTCCCTTCAGGTACTCAAGGTGAACATCGGCCTGCGTCGCTCGAAGAAGGTCGTGCCTCAATCCTGTGCCCGGTTTGTGGGCAGCTGTCCTTCTTCGAGCTGCGGGGTCACCAAGGCGGGATAGTTCATGTTGTACCCAGAGGAGCGCCCAACCGTCGTCGATGCGATCCAGGGCTCTCTTGAGGATTGGAGGGATCTCCTTCGTGGCCAGGAGAGTCTGCCGACGTTCCTCCTCTGGCGGCATTTCCGGAAGCTCTGGAATGTTTCGGTCCTCGTTAGTCATTTTCGACCTCCACCGCCTTCCGGATGAATCGTCCCCACGCCGCCAGGGCCTCTCGCTTCTCATGAAGGAGATAGCGGCTCTTGTCCCCAGTGTAACGTCCAAACCCCAAGCTCGCCTCCTTATGTCCCAGCACGGCGTCCGCCACGTGGGCGGGGACTTCTAATCCTTCATCCTCGGGAGCCCGAACCGCGTGAGTCCGAAAAGTGGTTCGAAAGTCATGAACGGTCCAATCCGGCACCTCGCTTCGATCTCGGATTCGCTCAAGTGCCCGATTCCACGCCTGCAGGTAAGGCTTCCTCGCAGGGGGCCGGGAGGGGAAGACCCAGGTCTCAGAGGCCGGAGTTTCCCGGAGCTGTCCGATGACCTCCCATGCCTCCTCGGAGAGGGGGACCAGATGGGTTCGCTTTCCCTTGAAGTGCTCGGGAGGAATCGTCCAGAGTCCCCCATCCTTCTTCACTTCGATCCCGTCCCAACGCATGGCCGCGACCGATCCCATCCTCTGGCCCGTGAGGAGAG
Source organism: Gemmatimonadota bacterium (assembly GCA_007124095.1). Classification (GTDB taxonomy): domain Bacteria; phylum Gemmatimonadota; class Gemmatimonadetes; order Longimicrobiales; family Gaopeijiaceae; genus SLCK01. Next base: position 35,671 of record SLFU01000213.1, on the reverse strand, counting down.
CCAGCTGGAAGGCCCATCCGACGCCGGGGATGTCCTCGGAGGCGGCCTTCCAGACGGCCTTGATCTCCTCTGCCGTGAGGTAGCGGTCCCTGCCCTTGTCCTCCCAGGCGAGCTTCATCCGATGGGCCGGATTTCCTACAAGGTTGGGAAATTCCCGATCCAGGGCGCGGTTGAAGAGGAAGTTCACGAACGAGACCACCCGATCCGCCATGGCGGGAGATCCCCTTCCGGCGATCTTCTCCGCCAACGTCCGCACCTCCCTACGTGAGATCTCCCCGGCTGGTTGGTGCCTCCAGGCGGGGAGGAGTTCAGACTCCAGAATCCGTTTCCACTCCCGGAGTGTGCTTTCTCGAAGGGATCCCTGCTTCAGCCGGGGCTCCAGCTCCTTCGTCAGGATCTCCTCGGCCATCTCCCCGAAGGTCCCCCGGCCTGCCCGCCGATCCTCGCGCTCCTGGGCCGGATCCTCCCCGTCCTCGGCTTGGCCAAGGACTTCCCTGGCCCTCTTTCGGGCATCTGCGAGCGATGTGTTGGGGTAGGTGCCGATCTTCATGGACCGGTTCCGGGTTCCATTCGCCTTGTACCGGACCACCCAGGTCTTGCGGCCGGTCTTGGCGATCCGGAGTACCAAGCCAGGACATAGCCCGTCAGATCGGTCCCGTTGAGTCTTGCCCTCGGAGGTCGCGGCCTCGACTTCCTTGGCGGTGAGGGCGGCTGCTCTCTTCGGCATCTCGGCTCTCCTTTCGCAAGCCCTTCCGGAAAAGAAGGGAGTCGGGGTTAGGGAAATAATAGGGAGTAAAATCCGGAGGTGTAGAAGAAACCCGGAGAATCTCCCAGAAAGGAAAATAGGATGAAAGCCCAATAACAGAAAGGGTTTTCAGGAGTGTGGGGAAATCGGAGGAAAGTCGGAGAAGGGCAGACTGTACTTCCTTACAAGCAGGAGGTCGGAGGTTCGAATCCTCCAGCGCCCACTACCGCGTCGAACATCCGGATCGTACCGCTGAGGATCAGCGGAGCGAAGCGAAGCTCTTTCTGAAGCTCCAGCTGCCACGGGCAGACGTGGGCCTCACTTTTCGTCGTGTCCGCCTCTCACTGCACCGCCCCTGACCGCGTCCTCCGATGGCTTCGACGTAGGAGGATATTCCAATTCAGGTGGGAGCGGTTGAGACGATCGCCCCCCTCAGGGAACTCTTCTCCCTCCCGGCGCATCGTACCCGGTAGCGGGACAGCTGCCGCCCGTCGGGCTCATCTCCACGGAGGGATGACCCCAGTAGTCAGGCAGTGGACAGCACGCGACTCTTGATCGAACGAGGTTGACCATGAAGAGAAGATGGAGCTTACCCGGTGTAGTCCTGGCAGCGTTTCTCACCGTCGGACTGGTCTGGTCCGGCAGCGGGGAAACGCACCCCAGGGACGGGTACGTGATGATGACCGCAGACGAGTTGGAGTGGGGACCTGTGGCGTCGATGGGAGAGGGGGCCGAGATTGCGATCCTCGAGGGCGACATTTCGCAAGCCGAACCCTTCACCTTCCGGCTACGCCTCGAAGACGGATACCGAATCCTGCCCCACGTCCACCCCGAATACGAACGAGTGACCGTGTTGTCCGGCACCCTGCACTTTGCTCATGGCGAGCAGTTCGATCCCGGTGCCACTCGCGAACTGCCGCCGGGCAGCCTGGCCATCATGCCTCCCGGTGAGCCTATGTTCGGCTATGCCGAGGGCGAGGTGATCATGCAGTTGCACGGGAGCGGCCCTTGGGGAATCGAGTACCTGGATCCTGCCGACGACCCGCGCAGCTGAAAGTCGGTCTCAGGGCCGGAATCTGGAACTCCCGACCTTGCTCCCGCTTCGGTCGCCCTCTACTGTGAGCTTGTCCGGAGCTGAAGGGGGCTCGGGGGGCGCCTCACCGGATCCCCGTGGTGGCGGATGGATCCCGTGAGGCGGGACTCGAACGGTGCCAGCACCCCGCTGGTGTCCGGCGAGGAAGGGGCTCTTCGATTCCGACTACAGGAGGTCAGGGCCATGAGGCTCAGGCGAAGTGTGATCGTTCCGGCGGCCATCCTCTCTCTTGCGGCGCTTTCCGCCCACGCCTTCGGGCAGACGGGAGCGCAGGACGAGATGGGGTTCTTCATCACGAGCGTAGGAGTGGGCAGCGGTGCCGACCTGGGAGGACTCGATGGAGCGGACGCCCACTGTCAGCTCCTCGCGGAACAGGTGGGTGCGGGCGACCGGACCTGGCGGGCCTATTTGAGCACGCAGGCACTCGGGGGGGGACAAGCGGTCCACGCCAGGGACCGCATCGGTGACGGTCCCTGGACCAACGCTGACGGCGTGCAGATTGCCGCTGATGTCGACGACCTCCACTTCAACAATGCCAATATCCGCTACGAATACGCCCTGAACGAGCGGGGAGAGCCGGTGAATTCCGGGGCGATGGGGGATTCGCCGAACTTCCACGACATTCTCACCGGAACCAGGATGGACGGGACGGCTTTCCCTCCCGATGAAGATCGGACTTGCGGGAACTGGACTTCCAGCGCCGACGGGAGCGCCATGGTCGGCCATCACGACCGGTACACCTTTGACACGCCGGGAGCCTCCTGGAACTCCGTTCACCCCTCCCAGGGATGCAGTCAGGAAAGCCTGGAGGGGACGGGTGGGGCGGGACTGTTCTACTGCTTCGCGGCGAACTGACGGGCGAAGGGTCTGGCCCTTCCCCTGCGGCCGGGCCTTTCCGCCTTGCCCGATGGTCCATTCCCGCCATCCGGATGGCCTGCACCCTACCGCGGGCTCATCGCCCCCGGGACAGGAGACCGACGACCAGCACCACGACGGTGGCGCCGATAATCGACCAGAGGATGGGGAAGGGCTGGCCACCCACCTGCACGATGAAGAGCTCGGGGAGATCCAGGGATCGTGCCATCCAGCTTCCCAGAAGTGCGCCGATGAACCCAAGGGCGATCGAGACCAGGCACCCCCCTCTCGTGAACCCGGCGATGGCCTGGCCTACGGACCCGCAGACTCCGGCGATGAGGATGAGGATCAGCAGTTCAAGGAGGGTCATGGCTATTGCTCCCGGGGCTCGGGCCTCTCAGAGGGTTGGATCATTCCGGGCCGTTTAGGGGGAGCCGGATTCGGTGGGATTTCCATCCACTTCGTCAGCCGAGATTTCCTCGATCATCAGGACGTTCGACATGTTGATGGCGATAAAGTCGAGTGTCTTACCCGATTCCTCGATCACGGCGTTCACCACCGAAAGGAAGCCCTTGAGCGTCGACAGGTAATCCGCCAGACGGGACTTGGGCGCTCGGAAGATCTCACCCTGAACGATCCTCCCGTCGATGAGGTGGACACGGTGCTTCGTGGGGACCTTCTTCCCGACCATCGCCGGGCTTCTGGGGATGGAACCGCCGGGGGTCAACTCCATGACTTTCCTCGTGTCTATGGATGTCTGGAGCGCTAAGCTTATCAGACTTTCCTTGTGATCAACAAGCTGCAATCCCCTGGTTCTCAAGGGGACGATCAGGGGTGCGGAGTCTCCCGGACGGGGGACCCGGGAGACTCCGTGTCGGAGGGTTGTTTCCCCGGCTAGGCCCGCGTCAGCACCGCATCCACGATCTCCTGGGCCTCCACCTGAATCCGGTGGAGGTGGTCGATGCCCTGAAAGCTTTCGGCGTAAAGCTTGTAGACTTCCTCTGTTCCGGAGGGACGGACCGCGAACCACCCGTTCTCACTTTCGACTTTGAGCCCGCCGAACGGAGCGTCGTTCCCGGGGGCTCGCGTCAGGACCCTGGTGACCGGCTCACCCGCGAGCATCGAGATCTCCAGCAAATCGGGGGAGAGGTCTTTGAGAATCCGCTTCTGATCTCGCGTGGCGGGAGCGTCGATCCGCCCGTACGCCGCGTCACCCAGTTCCTTCGTGAGGGACTGGTAGAGCTTCCCAGGGTCTCGGCCGGTCACCGCCGTCATTTCCGCGGCCAGGAGCCCGAGCACGATCCCGTCCTTGTCGGTCGTCCAGACGGTGCCGTCACGGCGGAGGCACGAGGCTCCCGCACTCTCTTCCCCCACGAACCCCAGGCTTCCTTCGAGGAGTCCCTCCACGAACCACTTGAATCCCACCGGCACCTCAAGGAGGGGACGCTTCAGCTTCCGGGCAACTCGGTCGATCATGCTGCTGCTGACCATCGTCTTCCCGATCCCGGCGGTGTCCGGCCATGCTTCCCGGTGTTGGAACAGATACCATATGGCGGCCGACAGGTAGTGGTTGGGGGTGAGCAGCCCGCCCTCCCGCGTCACGATCCCGTGGCGGTCGTGGTCGGTGTCGCAGGCCCAGGCAACGTCGAACCGATCCCGAAGGCCGATGAGCGGTTGCATTGCGTAGGTTGAGGAACAGTCCATTCGGATCTTCCCGTCCCAGTCCAGGGTCATGAAACGGAAGGTGGGATCGATCTCGGTGTTGACCACGGTCAGACCCAGCTCGTAGCGCTCTTCGATGGCTCCCCAGTAGTCCACCCCGGACCCCCCGAGCGGATCGACACCGAGCTCGAGCCCCGAACCGCGGATCGCTTCAAAATCCACCACCTCGGCCAACCCCGTGACGTAGGAGTCCAGGAAATCGTAGCTCCGCGTGGTCGAGGCCCGGCGAGCCCGGTCGAATGGTACCCGCCGCACGCCCTTCAGCTCGGCTGCGAGAAGCGCGTTGGCCCGAGCCTCGATGGCCCCGGTGACCTGGGTGTCGGCTGGTCCCCCGGAGGGGGGATTGTACTTGAACCCACCGTCTCGGGGAGGATTGTGGGAGGGAGTCACCACGATCCCGTCGGCGCGGCTCCCGGCCCCTCGGTTGTGCATGAGGATGGCATGGGAGATGGCTGGGGTCGGAGTGTACCTTCCGCGATCGTCGATCCTCACCTCGACCTCATGAGCCGCAAGGACCTCGAGTGCGCTGGCGAAGGCCGATTCCGAGAGGGCGTGGGTATCGATCCCCAGGAAGAGGGGGCCGTCGATCCCGGCCTCTCGCCGATAATCACAGATTGCCTGCGTGACGGCGACGATGTGATTCTCGTTGAAGGCCCCGTCAAGGGAAGAGCCACGGTGGCCCGACGTTCCAAAGGCCACCTGCTCCTCGGGCTTGGACGGGTCGGGTCGCCGGGTATAGTAGGCGGTCATCAGCCGTGGGATGTCGACCAGATCGGCGGGATTGGGGGGGCGGCCGGCTCCGGGGTGGGTCTGCTTCACATGCTCCTCAGTCATTTGTGTCCCTTCATGAATCGAGGGCCGAAGTCCGGCCCGGACAAGGTTTGCAGGAACCGCTGGTGAGCATTTGGAGTCGAAGTGGACAAGGCATCGGGCATGGTAACCGTCCGCGTGGGCCATGTCGACAAGGGCCATGCCCCGGCCTACATTGTGGCATCCTCCTCGGGGACCGGCTGAGATGCATCCGGGTGGCGTGGGAGGGGGAAAGGAAAAACCCGGCGGGGGTAACCCCCGCCGGGTCATTTCCTTCCGGGAAACTCGCCTCTTTCAGCTACGCTCGTCCCCGGGGTTGCGCCTCGTAGGCTTCACGAGGCCACTCTGGTTTTCGGTTGACCTGGTATGGAGCCGCCGCCGAATCGGCATGCGGCTCGGCTTGAGCTCTGAATAGCTATAGTCCACGACACGCGGCGAGAAACGCCGGCTGGACCTGGAAATCAAACCCATATCTATCACTCCTATTGATCTGGAAGCCCTACTCGATCGCGTCCCCCTCGTAACCTGTTGGAGGACTCGGCCTTTCGGGCCTCTCGAGTCCACGAACCTCCTAGAGCCGTAAAGCTAGTGATCTTCTGGCGAATGTGAAGGCCCGAATGCCCGAAAATGAAGAGAGGACGTAGCGAATGCGATTGCTGATTGCAGGATGCGGATACGTGGGAACCGAGTTGGGGCTCCGGTTCGGCGGCCCTGGACATCAGGTCTGGGGGCTCCGGAGGGAGCCGGGATCCCTTCCGAAGCCGATTCTTCCCCTGGCCGCCGACCTCCTCGATCCGAAGCTTTCGGAACGACTTCCGCCGGCGGATCACGTGGTGTACGCAGCTTCGGCGGATGCTTCGGATCCGGATGCCTACCGCGCCGCCTACGTGGACGGAGTCACCAATCTACTGGAGGCCCTCGTGGAAGTCGGAGCCCCGGTCGAGCGTTTTATCTTCGTTTCGAGTACTGCCGTCTACGGGGACGCCGCGGGGGGTTGGGTAGACGAGGGCACGCCACCCTCACCGGAGAGCTTCCGCGGGGAGCTGGTCCTGGAAGGGGAGAGGCGAGTGCTGTCCGGGCCGTTCCCCGGGGTGATTCTGCGTCTGGGGGGGATCTACGGCCCCGGCCGGACGCGCCTCCTGGAACGGGTTCGCTCCGGAGAAGCCAGATGCCCGCCGGGCGGGTCGATCTGGTCGAACCGGATCCACCGGACGGACGCGGCGGGGATTCTCGCGCATCTGCTGACCCGGGAGGCGCCGGGTGAGGTGTACATCGGCGTGGACGACGAACCTGCCTCGCGCTGTGAGGTCTATCGGTTCCTGGCCGAGCTCCTCGATGCGCCGAGCCCCAAGGAGGACACTGGTGCCACTTCGAGCCGATCGAACAAGCGCTGTTCGAATCGAAGGATTCGGGCGTCGGGGTACCACTTCTCCTTCCCCAGCTTCCGCGAAGGATACCGGGCCATGGTGGCCGAGTCGTCTTGAGCCCGGTGGGGACTATGGAAACGATCGGCGGGATTCTCGGAGGGGTAGGGATCTTCCTGGTGGGGATGGTCCTTCTCACCGAGGGACTCCGGGCGGCGGCTGGGACCGCGCTGCGAGGGGTCCTTCAGCGCTTCGCTCGGGGGCCCGGGACGGCTCTGATGTCCGGGGCGGCGTTCACCGCCCTGGTCCAGTCCTCGAGCGCGACCACCCTGACGACGATCGGATTCGTGAGCGCCGGCCTCCTGACCTTCCCGCAGGCGGTCGGCGTGATCTTCGGCGCCAACCTGGGGACGACCAGCACGGGGTGGCTGGTCTCCCTGATCGGGTTCCGGGTGAACATCGCCGCGATGGCTCTCCCCCTGGTGGGTATTGGCGCCCTCCTCCGGCTCCTCTCCACGGGACGCAACGCCCAGCTCGGAATCGCCCTCGCAGGATTCGGCTTGATCTTCGTGGGCATCGACGTGCTCCAGGTGGGGATGGAAGGGCTGGCGGAGCGGGTCGACCCGACCGCCTTTCCCGGACCGACCCTCGGAGGGCGCATCGCCCTTGTGGTGATCGGTGTGCTGATGACGGTGGTGATGCAGTCCTCCTCTGCCGCTGTCGCGACCGCCCTGACCGCCCTCAACGCAGGGACGCTAGGTGTCGACCAGGCTGCATTCCTCGTCGTCGGTCAGAACATGGGCACGACGGTGAAGGCTGCCCTCGCCTCGATCGGAGGCTCGATTCCGGTGCGGCGCACGGCCCTCGCCCACATCCTCTTCAACCTGATCACGGGAGCGCTCGCCCTGGCGCTCCTGCCCCTTCTCCTCACGGGGGCGCTGTGGGCGGTCGACGGGGATCCCTCGGTGGCCATCGCCCTCTTCCACTCCTCCTTCAATCTTCTGGGTGTGCTCGTCCTCTTTCCTGTCCTCCCGTCCTTCTCTCGCTTGGTGGAACGGATGGTACCCGAGACCGAGCCGACGCTCACCCGCCACCTGGATCCGACGGTGGCCCAGGTGCCGCCAGTGGCGGTGGAGGCGGCCAGGCGGAGCGCGCTGGCCGTCACCTCGCTCCTCTTCGAACGGTGCCGGGAATCCCTCCGATTGGGGCCGGCCCGCAGGGGTTTCGTGGATGGGGACCGGGTCCTGGAGTCCGTCGGGGAGGCGCTCGCTGCGATTCGAGCCTTTCTGGGGAACGTCCGCACCTCTCCGGAGGACCCGTCAGGGTACGAGCGTCACCTCTCGGTCCTCCACGCCGTGGATCACCTGGATCGGTTTCTGAAGGGGTTTCTCACCCTGGAGGCCGCGGGCTGGGCTCCGGACGACCGGAGGGTCCTGGAGAGCGGGAGGAGACTGGCAGAGGCCCTGCGCGGGACGGTGTCGGAGGAGGAGCAGGTGCCGGAGGTGGAAGGGCTGGCCGCGCTATCGGAGGAGCTGGCGGAACTCAGGCGAAGTCAGCGGGCCAGGGTCCTCGAGTCCACCGCCTCCGGTGCGACCGATCCAGAGAGGGCATGGAAGGACATCGAGGAAATCCAGCGGCTAGATCGACTCGGATACCACGCTTGGAGAATCGCCCATCACCTCGAGCGCGCTCGGGCGGACAGCGCTTTCCCGACCGGTCATCAGACGGACGCGGACGAAGGGTGGGAAGACCGTTGGGATGAGTGAGCTCCTCCCCCTTTCTCCGCGGCGACCGTGGCCGCCACGGGAGAAGAGAAGCCCAGGGTGTCACAGGCATTTCGGACCACGGAGGCGAACTCGGGCAGGAGTCGGAAGCTGATCTCCTCTCCGATGTGGTAGGCTCGGGAGGGAGGGAGGTGAACCACGAGCTTTCGCATCCCTCCATCCGCTGAAGGGATCGCCACCTCCGCTTCGACCTGTGATCCTGTGTAGGTCGCCGATCGGATCGTGCCGTGGAGCACCCCCTCGGCCTCGCGGCAGGCCGTGAAGCCGTCGGGGCGGACGGAGATCATCACCGGCGTTCCGTTGGGCATGCCGAGGCGGTTGACCCTGCAGAAAGAGCCGAAGTCGGTGAGGACGCACCCGTCCTCGTTCTGGACCACCCCTTGAAGGAGATTGGTTCGTCCCACGAAGGTCGCCACGAACACGGATTCGGGGTGCTTGTAGATTTCCCGCGGAGTTCCTACCTGTTCGACGCGGCCCTGGTTCATCACGGCCACTCGATCCGAAACCGCGAGGGCGTCTCGCTGGTCGTGGCTGACCAGGATGCAGGTGACATCGGCTTTGCGAAGGATCCTTACCACCTCGTCCCTGACCTGATCCCTCAGGTGCGCATCGAGATTCGAAAAGGGCTCATCCATGAGGACCACGACCGGCTCCGGGGCGATGGCCCTCGCCAAGGCCACCCGTTGTTGCTGCCCTCCCGACAGCTCATGCGGATAGCGATCAAAGAGCGGTTTCAGGTCGAGGGTCCGGAGCACCTCCTGGGCGCGTTCCCTCCGATCCTTTCGGGGAAACCGATCCAGCCCGAACATCACGTTCTCCCCGACGGTGAGGTGAGGGAAGAGGGCATAGTCTTGAAACACCATGCCGACGCCCCGCCTCTCCGGCGGGACCCAGGCTCGGCGCCCGGCCACCCGGTCTCCACAGACGAAGATGGCTCCCTGATCCGGTGCCTCAAACCCCGCAATGAGTCTGAGAGTGGTGGTCTTCCCGCACCCAGAGGGACCCAAAAGGGTCAGGATCTCACCGGAACGGACCTCCAGGGACACGTCGGTGACGGCTTTGACCGGGCCCGGCCAGAAGCTCTTGCTGACACCTTCGAGTCGGATGACGGAGGGGGGCATTCCTGGCACCGATGATTGAGAATGAATATCAACCTCTTCCTACACTAGCGTATCCGGGCTGATCCCCGCTGTCAACGGATCCGCCCCGGCGGGCCGTGCTCACGCACGAGGATCCGGTAGGACGCCAGCTCCCGCGCCCTCCGGTCCGAACTCCAGCCCAGGCGACTTCCCGCGATCTCCGCTGCCTCGGCGGCTCCTTCCAGCCCTCCCCCCGGTCCGAAGAGGAGGAGCGCGAGGCGGCGATCCAGGACATCCTCCAGAGTGAGCGCCATCTCTCGCTCCACGGCAAGCCGCACCTCGCCGCGGAGTGCGGGAACCCCTGGCCCCAGGGGAAGAAGCCAGCTCGGATCCTCATCCCCGTAGTCGAGGAGCACCTCGCACTCGGTTCCGTAGAGGTACTCGATTCGGTCCAGGGTGAGTCCGCGAACGTTCCGGCGAGAAAGGGCGACACGCATGCGGTCCCTGAAGCTTTCCAGCCCCTCGTTCGGGGCTCCGGGCAGGAGAACTCGATCCGTTCGCTCGTCTCCGGGGAGTGGACGCCCGCGCGCGGCGGCAACTGCCTTCAAGATCCGCCGAGCCATCGGGCGATAGGTGGTCAGCTTTCCACCGGCGATCGTGACCAGTCCGGGTGGGGACGTCCAGATCTCGTCGTGGCGGGAGGTGTCCCGGGTGGACTTGCCGTCTTCCCGGATGAGGGGGCGGATTCCCGCCCAGGTGGCCTTGACGTCCCCGGACTCCAGCCCGAGCTCGGGAAAGCAGTCCCGGGTCAATTCGAGCAGCTCCTCCGCCTCCGCCGCGGTCGCACGGGGTCGATCCAGATCGTCCACGTATTCCTCGTCCGAGGTTCCCACGTAGACCCAGGGACCTCTCGGCATGGCGAGACCTGGCCGCCCGGAGGAAGACTTCAAGAACGTGGCTGCCTGGAGGGGCAGGCGTTCTCGCTCGAAGAGGATATGGATCCCCTTCGAGGGCACCATCGGTTTGGGTACGGACAGTCCACTCTCGACGAGGGTCTGTTCAGCCCAGGGCCCCGTGGCGTTCACCGTGATCTCCGCGCGGATCTCCAGCTCCCGGTCGTCTTCGAGGTCGCGGACCCGGGCTCCGACCACTCGGCCGTTCTCGGTCAGAAACCCGAGGACCCGGGCGTGGTTGGCGACCCTCGCACCATGCTCCACTGCCGAAGCGATGTTGGCGAGGGTGAACCGGGCGTCGTCGGTGATGTACTCCGGGTAGAGAACCGAGCCTTTCAGGGGGTCGCGGAGCCCCGGAAGATAGCTCCGGGTGCCCTCGGGGGAGAGATGGCGGGACCACTCGCCGCGTGGGCTCCCCGCTAGCAGGTCGAAGAGCTTGAGCCCTGCCCGGATCTTCAAGAGCGATTCCCCCCGAAAGACCGGAAAGAGAAAGGGCAGAGGGTGGACCAGGTGGGGAGCCAGTCGACGAAGCACCCTTCGCTCCCGAGCGGATTCCCGCACCAACGAGAGCTCCAGGTACTCGAGGTAGCGGACCCCTCCGTGGATGATCTTTGAGGACCGGGAGGAGGTTCCGGCTCCGAAGTCCGTCTGTTCGAGGAGTGCGACGCTCATTCCCCGGAGGGCGGCGTCCCGGGCAACACCGGCTCCCGTGATCCCTCCGCCCACGATCAGGAGCTCCGGAGGTTGCTTGGCCATCGCGCTCAGAGAGGCGCTGCGTCCCTCGCGGGAGAGCGGGTGGGGCGCACGGGAGTTCGTCAAGAGGCCTCCGCCCACTGCAGGAGGTGGGAGACACGATTCGTCGTGATCCGAAGGATGCCCAGCTCTCGAAGCGCCTCCGCCTCCGCCGGGTCGTCCACCGTCCAGGTGGCGATCGGAATCCCCCGGGCAACCAGATCTCTCGTGCGGCTCGGATCGGCGAGAAGGAGGGCGGCATCGGGGTCGAGAAGCCCCTTCCCGTCGGCCTCGACGGCGTCGGCTGCGGGTCCCAGCTCCTCTTCCCGTCCTACGACCCATCCCAGGCTCAACTCGGGATCGCGAGCCCTTACCTCGTCAAGGATGGCATGGTCGAGGGAAAGGAGGGTCGTCCGGGAGTGGAGGCCCGAGCTTCGCAGGATCCGGAGGAGTGTGTCCAGATCCGGGAGTCCCCCCACCGCTTTCACTTCCGGGTACACCCGGATCGCACGGGAGCCAATCCGGGCGAGGGCTTCTTGGAGTGTTGGAATCGGGATGCCGCGGAAGGTCGAGGAGAACCAGGAACCGGCGTCCAGCTCAGAGAGCTCCGCCGACGTGAGGCGGGAGAGGAGACCAGAGCCGTTCGACGTGCGTTCGAGGGTCTCATCATGGAAGAGCACCGGGATACCGTCGGCCGCGAAACGGATGTCCCATTCGAGGGAGCCGCATCCCCACGCGAGCGCCCCAAGGAGGGCGGGAACGGTGTTTTCAGGAAAACGGGCCGAGTAGCCGCGGTGCGCGATGATTTCCGGACGGTTGCCCCCCCCGGGTTCCGACAGCGACATGGCTACGGTTCCTTGCCGGGGGGGCTGATCCGGCCCCCCCGGCGCTCCCGTACGCTCAAGGTTGGAGAATGGATTCAGGAACCCATGGCCTCGACGGGAACCGTGACCCGAAAGTCCTCCCACTCGATGAACATCGGTGCGGAGCTTCCATCCGCGGGGCCGAACTCGATGCTCAACGTCTCGACGTAGTCGTCGGGCTGCTCACGGGGGAGTGTGGCGGATCCTACATCCGCCGCCCGGACCTCCGGGCTGATCGGAATCCCCCACCGGTCCACCTCGCTGTTCACGACGATCTCCCACTCCTCGGCCCCCGGGATCGCATAGAGCGTGTAGGAACCCGCGTCCAGGGGTATTCCCGCGACCTGGATCGGGACGGTGGTGTGCAGAGTCGTCGGTTCGTTCGCACCGAGCCTCCACGGCTCTCCGAAGGGGACGTTCTCTCCGCCGATCATGGTGCGACCTCGAGCGGAAGGCCGTCCGTAGCAGAGCTTGAGCTCGCCTTCACCCAGGGACACGGACGCCGAGTCGTAGGGGCTGGCCCGATCCTCCAGGGGCATTTCGGCCGGAGTGCATTCGGGGTCGAGAAGCTCGGCCGCTCCCGGAGCGGGCAGGGGGGCGGTCATGGAGAGGGTGAGCGCAAATCCAGCTATCATCGCAACATTCATCGGTCGGTTCCTCCGTCGAGTGGGGTGAGCTGGGGGCGAGAGATCCCGGCTCGCCAGGGGTCAACCAAGTGTCAAGATGCTCCTCCCGACCCTTCGTGCGCCAGAAGGCGGCTGGGGAGGAACTCCGGTGGGAGCGAAGCCTCGGTTTCGCCGGTGATCACGGCCCCCATGGTCCGGGCCGTGAGTGGAGCGAGCAGGATCCCGTTCCGGTAGTGGCCCGTGGCCACGAACAGGTCGCGGACCTCGGGATCGGGCCCGAGGATCGGGTGGCCGTCGATGCTTGCGGGGCGAAAGCCGCTCCAGAAGTCGACGATCGGGGCCGACTCCAGGCTCGGGACGAGATGGATCGCCGACTCCAGGAGCTCTCGGATTCCCCGGACGGTGTTGCCCGGTCGGAATCCCACTTCTTCCATTGTCCCTCCCACCAGAAGCCGGCCATCGTCCCGCGGAACGAGGTAGCCTTCCTCCGCCTCCAACATCCGGCGGGAGGGGAGTTGCTCCGGGGCGAGGGAGAGCATCTGTCCTCGCACCGGCCGGATCGGAACGGTTCGAGACAAACCCTCGAGTCGTCCGGACCAGGCTCCCGCAGCGACCAGAATGGTCCCCGCGTCGAGGGAGCTTCCATCCTCGAGGATCACCCCGAGCGCTCGATCCCCTTGAATACGGATCTCCCGGACCGCAGTTCCGGCGCGAATCTCCACGCGTGCTCGGCGCGCCCCGCCTTCGAGCGCCCTCACGAGCAAACGGTTGTCGACCCGGTAGTCTTCCTCCACCAGGAGCGCTCCCCGGACGGAACGAGCGAGGTCCGGATCCTCCCGGCGAAGCCATTCGGGCTCGGCGCGAGACGCGGACACCGAGTACCTCCTGGCAAGCCGCTCTTGCTCGTCGAGTCTGGCCGATCCGGAGCGGGTGAACGCGAGGAGGAGCTTTCCGCATTCCCGGTACTCGACCGATTCTCCCACCTCCGATTCCAGCTCCCGGACCCAGTCGCCGTACATCCGGAGGCTGGCCAGACCGAACTCGAGAAAGGGTCGCGAGGCGTGGGCTTCCGCGAGGGGTGAGAGCATACCCGCCGCCGCCCATGAGGCCCCCCTACCGGGCTCGTCGCGGTCGAGCACCGTGACCCGCAGACCCCGCCGGGCCACGTCCCGGGCCACCGAAAGGCCGATGACGCCTCCCCCCACTACGAGAAGGTCCGGACGGTCGCCGTTACGGGTCATCGGCCGAAGGGTCGAGCGATCGGTAAGTGGCCTTGCAGCCGATCCGGAAGTGAGTTCGCCCAAGCGTCACGAGAGGGAGTTGAGGACATCCGGCTCATAGAGATCGGCCACCCATTCGGCATACCCGTTGAGGAGGCGGGTGGGAACCCGCCGACCCTCACCGATCAGCTCCTCCTTGGCCTGTGACCAGCGAGGGTGTGCCACGTCGGGATTCACATTCGAAAAGAACCGGTATTCGGACGGTTGAAGGTCATGCCAGAAGATCGGCGGACGTTCCCGGACGAGCTCGATCCTCACGATGGACTTCGGACTCTTGTAGCCGTACTTCCACGGCACGACGATTCGCACCGGCGCTCCGTGCTGCTTGGGCAATGGGGCCCCGAAGATCCCGGTGGCGACGAGGGTGAGGTCGTGCATTGCCTCATCCATGCGCAGCCCTTCGTAATAGGGCCAGGGATACCAATCTTGGTTGGCCTGTCCGATTGCCTGGTCGGGACGGTGGAAAGAGACGAATCGAACGTAACGGGCCGAAGATAGGGGCCCAACTTTGTCGAGGAGGCGGTGCAGGGGGAAGCCGGTCCAGGGGACGGTCATGGCCCAGGCCTCGACGCACCGGAGTCGGTACGTGCGCTCTTCCAGATCGAGTTCCCGCTCCAGATCGGCGACGTCGTAGACGCCCGGGCGCTCAACTTCTCCGGCCACTTCCACGGTCCAGGGCCGCGCCTCGAAGGCTCCGACGCGCTCCCAGACCCGGTCCGTGTCCGTCAAGAATTCGTAAAAGTTGTTGTGGGTCGCGGCCACTCTCCGGTCCGTTAGACGACGGTCCACGGGGTACCTCGCATTGACTTCGGCCGGGTAGAGGTGCCGAGTAGGCGTGTCCGGAATGGTGTCGAGCGGATCCGATGGGCGACCGCTCCCGCCTTCCCCTTCGGAGTTCGATCCATCCCGTGCACCGCAGGCGCCCAGGGTCACGGCGGCCAATACGGCGCCCGCGCCCTTGATGAACTGCCGCCGGTGCCAATAGACGGACTCCGGGGTGACCTCGCGACCAGGTTTGCGCCAACCGGGGGGGAGGATGAGGTTCGCCATGGTCAGAGATCCAGCGGTCCGGGGTCTGACAAGGAATAGAGAGGGACGCTTCTTGACCAACCCCGACCGCACCGTCCTGGTTCCCGCTGCGTGCGGCGTCCGCTGGCGGGCTGGAACCGGGGCTATCGGACGAGCCGATGTCGTCCGCGGGTACAGGCCCGGACCTTTTTTGTGTGTTGGTTGTATGCCCATTCAAACCTCCCAGTTTGCAGAGTGCCAATCCGACCGCTCAAGTCGAGTTGTCTCACTATTCGTGGAACGGTTGATCGTGGAACGGTTGACGCGGCGACGGGTAGGTAATCTCTTGAGGATGGTACTTCACTCGGCATTTGATTACGTAGGCGTTCGAAACCAGACTTCGGTCCCACGAGGGCGCCGCTCTGTCCCACTCCCTACCATTGCGTAGGGCAGACGCAGGAGCGCAGCAGCATGATCCAACGTGTGAAAGCAACACTCATCGCGACGGTGATGGTCCTTCTAGCCCTTCCCTTCATTCCGCAGGCGGCGGATGCGCAGGAGGGGTCTCGGTTCCGTGTTCTCGTGGCCAATCTGACGCCGACCGATGGCACCAGGGATCGCTTCGGTGAGCGGACGTCCAACGAGCTTCGGGATCTTATCGACCTCCCCACCCACGTCGCGATCTCCTCCCGGGACGCCGACCGGGCCGCCCGAGACTACGATTTGCGCCTCTCGGACTTGGACTGTGTGACCGTCCAGCAGCTGGCGAGCCAGCTCAGTGTGCCCCTGGTCATGTGCGGTGAGTACCATGAGGAAGACGGCCAGATCCGCTACGAGGCCCGCTTCATCACGGTGCCGGCAGGTGAGGAGTTCCCGGTGGAACCGCAGCTGCTTCCGGAGCGCCAGCACGAGGAGGCAGCTCGGCACATCCTCGCTTCCTTCGAGACCACCGTGGAGCAGGTCCAGTACATCTCCTGGTGCGGAAGCGAGTACAACGCCTCGAACTGGGAAGGTGCGATCGAGTACTGCACCCGTGCGGTGGAGTTGGTGCCGGAGTCGAATGAGGCGCGGTTCGCTCTCGCTCGAACCTTGATGGAGACCGAAGACTATGGGGAGTCCCTCGACCATTTCCGGAGGCTCCTAGAAGCGGAACCGAACAGCAGCCAGTACCTGGAGAACGCCGGTTGGGTAGCGGCGCAGCTGGATGAGGTCGACGAGGCTCGTGACTACTATACCCGGTTCCTGGAACGCAACCCGGACAACGTCCAGGTCCGCCTCCGGGTCGCCTATGATCTGGCGCAGACCGGTGACTCCTTTGGGGCCATGTCCCTCCTTGAGGAGGGATTCGAGCAGGATCCGAACAATGTGGACCTTCACGAGCAGTACGGGTCGTATGCCTTCCGTGCAGCGCTCGACCTGCAGTCGACCCGGCCCCAGGCGCAGCAGCAGGATGGGGACCAGCCGGCTCTCGATCCTGAGGTCGCCGAGCTCTTCCGGACCGCGATCGCTTCGCTGGACGTGGTGCTCGAGGAGAGGGGAGGCGAATCTCGCCCTCAGTACGTCGTCAACTCGATGCGCGCCTTCATGCAGCTCGATGAGCCCGAAGAGGCGATCAGCTTGGGAGAGCGGGGCACCACGTGGTTTCCGGAGAACGCCGAAATCCTGAGCCAGCTGGCAACGGCCCACAACCGGGCCGGCAACGTCGACCAGGCGGTCGAGTCGCTGGCCGCGGCGCTGGAGATCAACCCCAATCTCCCCAACGCGCGGGGTCGGATGGCGAGCTACTACCTCGAGGTGGACCGGATCGATGAGGCGGTCGAGACGATCCACGCCGCGGAAGCTGCCGGGGAACAGAGCCCCGATGCCCTCGGTGGTATCCTTCTGAGCCATGGCTTCAGCCAGGGGGTGCAGGCTGGAGACTACGAGATGGGGATCCGACTCTTCGAAGCCGTCAAGGCGATGGATGTCTCGGACGAGTTCCGCTCGCAGACGAACTTCTTCCACGGCTACGCCCTCTACGAGCAGGGGCGCGCACTGCAGGAGCCGCAGACGGTCGAATCGGCTCAGCGGACCCTTCCGATGTTCCAGGAGGCCCTGGTTCACCTGCGGGACGGTGAGCTCTACGCGCAGCAGAATCCGGGCTCGAACCTGAACCAGATCATCGAAGCCACGAATCAGTTCATCGAGATTCAGGACGCCATCATCCGGCGGGGAAGCCGCTGATCTGAGCCGACTGATCGCACCCCTGGGGTAGCAACACCGGGGGGAGCCAACCGAGGGGCGCTGCGGAATCACCGCAGCGCCCCTCGTGTTTTCTATGAAGTATCCGAAGGGGGATGGAGCGTTGCGCCCGCGCAGGTCTCGCCAGAACTCGGATGTCTGGGGGCGACCGCTCTTGACCCGCTTCGCACTCTCCTCGTATCTTGTCCCAGCCGTCACCACTCTTTGCCATTATTCCCCACTACCACCCACTGAGGGGGGCGAGTGACGGGGTTTCTCGGGCGATTCGAATATCAACTGGATCAGAAGGGGCGGGTGAGCCTCCCGGCGGATTATCGCCGGAAGGCCGCGGGCACCCGCTTCGTACTGCTCCAGTGGGAACCGACTCACCTGACCCTCTTTCCGGATGAGGTCTGGGGTGGGGTCCAGGGCCGCTTGCTGGAACTTCGACGGGATCGGCCTGATCTCGCTCCGATGTTGAGGGACGTGACGTCACGCGCCACGGACGTGGAACCGGACAAGCAAGGGCGGATCCTGATTCCGGGTTGGCTCAAGGAGAGAGCCGGCCTGGATGGGGCGGTGCTTCTGGTCGGGGCGATGGACCGAATCGAGATCTGGAATCCGGAGACTTTCCTGGAGCGGCATCCGGACGACCCGACTCGGGACGAGGCAAAGGTGGCGGAGATGCACCGGATCTTCGGTTGAGTGGGTGTGTCCGACTGATGGCCGCGTTCCACCATCCGGTGCTGGTCGAAGAGGTGCTGGAGGCACTGGAGCCGGCCGCCCGGGGAGAGGTGTTGGACGGCACGGTGGGCGGAGGCGGACACAGCCGTGCTCTCCTGGAGCGATACCAGGAGTGCCGGGTCCTCGCCGTGGATCGGGACCCGGAGGCGTTGGAGGAGGCGCGAGCGTCCCTCAGGGAGTTCGGAGACAGGGTGCGCTTCCTGCGGGCCCGCTTCGATGACGCGGCCCGGGGCGCGGGGTTGGCCGGTCCCTCGCTTGCCGGGGCCCTTCTGGATCTGGGAGTGAGCGCCCATCAGATCGACGCGGATCACCGCGGGTTCACCTTCCGGCCGGAGGCCCCGCTCGACATGCGAATGGATGCGGGGGAAGGGGGAGGGGTCACGGCTGCGGAGTTGTTGAATGAACGAACTGAAGAGGATCTGGCTCGACTGTTTCGTCGCTACGGGGAGGAGCCCAGGGCGCGAAGGCTCGCCCGGGAGGTGGTGCGTCGACGCGTACATGAGCCACTGCGGACGTCCGGGGACCTGGTCGACGTGATGGCCACGGTGTTCGGTCGCCCACCACAGGTAAAGGAGAAGGCGCGGGTGTTTCAGGCTCTCCGAATCGAGGTGAACGAGGAGTTGGAAGCGTTGGACGCAGCGCTTCCGGCCCTTCGGGACGCTCTGCTTCCGGGCGGGGTGTTCGTGGTGATCGCGTATCATTCCCTCGAGGACCGCAAGGTGAAGAACGCCTTTCGCGAGTGGAGTCGTGCGTGCGTTTGTCCCCCCGAGCTCCCGATCTGCACCTGCAGAGGCGAGGCCCTGGGTGAGCTGATGACCCGGCGTGTCCTTCGGCCCTCATCGACGGAGGTGGAGGTAAACCCCCGGTCTCGCAGCGCACGGATGCGAGTGTGGAGGAAGGCGGCATGAGACTCTCCTCCTCATCCCTCATGGCCCTCTCGGTGGCTCTCCTGCTGGCGGCGCTCAGCCTGGTGACCTGGAGGCAGGCCCGCGCCCTCGAATCGCTCGCCGACCTCGATCACCTGAGGCGAGAGCTGTCACTCGGGCAAGCTGAGCGGATCGAGCTGGAGTACCGCATCCAGCTCCTGGAGAGCCGGGCACACGTGGTGCCCGCTGCACAGGAGCGCCTCGGGATGCGAACGCCCACGGCCTCGGAGATCGTTCTTCTGCAAGGTGGTGGACCGTGAGTCCCCGGCCCCCTTCGGCGAGGTGCCTCGCGCTCCGGCGGCGATTTCTCTTGGGCGTCTGGATGCTTGCGGGCGCGCTTCTCGGTATCCGCGCCGTGGAGCTTCAGGTGACGCAGGCAGCGGAATGGCAGGCCGAGGCCGATCGCCAGCACCGGATGCAGGGTGAGGTCGCTGCTCCGAGGGGCTCGATCCTCGATCGGGGGGGGGTGCCCCTCGCCCTTTCCCACGAGACGTTCCGGGTGAGCCTCGCTCCTCACGAGCTTCGTGACCCCGCTGAAACCCGGGCCCTTCTCGCCTCCGTCCTCGGACTCTCCGAGGAGGAAGCGGGTCGGGTGGTATCCTCCGAGCGGCGATGGATTCCCCTGCCGGGCCGCTTTCCACCGTCGGTGCGGGAGCAGCTGAGGGCTGCTCGGGGGGTCTACGTCGAGCGCGAGCTTCGACGGTTCCATCCCCGTGGACCTCTCGCGCGGGCTGTGCTCGGCGATGTGATCGACGGACAGGGGGCAGGTGGAGTGGAGCAGGCGTTCGACGAGCACCTGCAGGGCACCCCGGGAACGGAGACTCTTGCCCGGGATTCCGAGGGGCGGGCGATCCCCGGAGAGACTTGGCTTCTAGCCCCGTCTCGCTCGGGTGGAGACGTGGTGCTGACCCTCGACTGGGATCTCCAAGAGATCGCCCACGAGGCACTGCGCGATGCCGTGGAAACGACTCAGGCGAGAGGGGGCGACCTCCTTGTGACGGATCCGCGGACGGGGGAGATCTTGGCGATGGCATCCCGTTCGGAGAATGGCGCGGCGGGACTCGGAAGCATCAACACCCCCTACGAGCCGGGGTCCACCCTCAAGCCCTTCACCGTTGCCGCCCTCCTGAATCACGGCAAGGCCTCGATGGGGGACTCCGTCGATACGGGGGAGGGGCGGTGGAGCAGCCAGGGCCGCACGATCACGGACGTCTACCCCGTGGGAACCGTCACCCTCGCGGAGGCGCTCCAGGTGTCCTCGAACGTGGGAGTGGCCAAGGCCGCCGGCGCTCTTGCCCCCTCTGAGCAATATGAAATGCTCCGGGACTTCGGCTTCGGGGTGCCCTCGGGGATCCAACTCACCGGCGAGACCGGGGGAACCCTGAGGCACCCCGCAAGGTGGTCCCGCCAGTCGGCGGCCTCACTCGCCATCGGATACGAGATCGCCGTGACTCCCATCCAGATGGCGATGGCCTATGGTGCCCTCGCCAATGGAGGGGTCCTCATGGAGCCTCGAATGATCCGGGAGCTTCGGGATTCCGAGGGTGAGGTGATCCGTTCGTTCGAGCCCCGGGGGGTTCGGCGGGTGGTATCTGAGGAGACTGCCGCGGAGGTGAATCGAGCCCTGGTACAAGCTGTGGAGGAGGGTACCGGTACGCGGGCTGGCCTCGCTTCCTTCGCCGTTGCCGGCAAGAGCGGCACGAGCCGGGCTCACGTCTCCGGTGGCGGATACGAGACTGGAGCCTACTACTCCTCTTTCGTGGGCTACTTCCCCGCCGAGGACCCTCAGCTCGTGGTGTTCGTGAAGCTCGATCGACCTCAGGGCGCCTACTATGGAGGGGCGACGGCGGCTCCGGTGACTCGAGCGACCATGGAGGCGATCCTCGCCGCGAGGAGGCCTCCACTCGATCGGCATGCTCTCGCAACGATAGCCCGGTCGCAGCGGATCGTGCCTCCGCCCCTCACCTCTCCCCGCGAGCCGGCTCAGCGAGTCTTCACTTCGGCGGAAGTGGCGCCGATCGCTCCCACTGCGACCTTCGCGGCTCATTCGGGGCCGACCGAACCCAGCGCCTCCCAGACGGCTCGTTCTGGTCAGCCCGGTGTCGAGGTGGCGGTGCCCGATGTGAGGGGACTCGCACCGAGAGTCGCGGCGCGCAGGTTGCACGCAATGGGGCTCTCGGTAATCTGGGAGGCACCAGGGGCAGTCTCCGGATCCACACCCGAGGTGGGGAGTCTGGTCGTTCCGGGAGACACGATTCGACTCGTGTCCGGACCGCCCGGCCACGGTCCTCCGTCTCCATCCGGGAGCTCGGGAGATGGCTGAAGCTCCGGCGACCCTGTCGGCGGTGGCCGAGGTCCTCCGAAGTGCCGGAGTCTCCGTGGAGCTCCGGGGCGCGGGGGACCTCGCGGTTTCAGGGGTTGGTCAGGACTCCAGGAGGGTCGGCGAGGGGGATCTCTTCCTCGCATGGAAGGGGACCCTCCATGACGCCCACTCCTTCGTGGCGGAGGCGGCCCGGATGGGCGCGGCTGCCGCCGTGGTCGAGCGGTTCGTGGAGGTGCCGATCCCACAATTGCGTGTGGCGGATGGCCGGCGGGCCGCAGCGATTGCTGCGCACTTCCTCCTCGGATCGCCTGCTGAGAGGCTTCGGATCGCTGCGGTTACCGGAACGAATGGGAAGACGACCACGACCCTGTTGACCCATCACCTCCTTTCGAAGGCGGGTCCGACCGCCGCCCTGGGTACGCTCGGGCTGGTGGGACCCGATGGTACTCCTGACGAGGAGCTGGAAGGGCTTACGACCCCCGGTCCCGTGCGGGTGGCCGAAGTCCTGGCCGATCTGGTGGCGTCGGGCGTACGATTCGTGACGTTGGAGGCCTCATCGCACGCTCTCCACCAACGCAGGCTGGATGGGCTGGAGGTCGAGGTGGCGGCCTTCAGCAACCTCACTCGGGACCACCTGGACTACCACGACACCCTATCGGCGTACCGGGAGGCCAAGGCTCACCTCCTCTCCCTCGTGCGGGAGGGTGGAGGGGTGGTCGTCAACGCAGGGGATCCCGCCTGGTCCCTCCTCCCCCCGATCGCGGCGCGACTCCTGATGGCCCGTCTCGACGACGAGGAGGAGGTGGGAACCCCGGGTTCCTTCGAGGCTCGCCTTCCTGATCTGGTCGCAACGGACATGGTCCTGGGCGGGAAGGGGAGTCGTTTTCGGATGGAGTGGGGCGAGGAGGCCGAGGAGGTGACCCTTCCCCTCCTCGGGCGATTCAACGTGGAGAACGCACTGATTGCCACGGGCACGGCGCTCCTCTTCGGCCTCGAGTTGGGCGACCTTGCCGCCTCCCTCTCCGGAGCCCCTCCGACCACGGGTCGGCTCGAGGTCACGGTGAAGGAACCGGTCCCCGTGATCCTGGACTACGCGCACACCCCGCATGCGCTCGAGAGGGTCCTCGACGCCCTTCGACCCCTCTACCAGGGACGCATCATCGTCGTGTTCGGGGCCGGAGGGGATCGGGACCGGGAGAAGCGGCCCGAGATGGGGCGCGCTGCCGTGCGGGGGGCTGATCTGGCGATCGTCACTTCGGACAATCCGCGGACCGAGGATCCGGATGCCATCGTGGAAGACATTCTGCGAGGGATGAAGGGCGGCTCCTACGAGCGGATCACCGATCGGCGCGAGGCCATCGCCCGGGCCCTCGAGATCGCGCGACCCGGGGATGCCGTGCTCCTCGCGGGGAAGGGCCACGAAACCTATCAGATCGTCGGCACGGAACGACGTCCGTTCGACGAACGAAAGGTGGTCCGGGAGATTCTCGATGCGGGGAGGGCAGCGTGAGCGACTCCTTCGTGTGGACGGATGCCTCAGTCCGAACGGCCCTCGGGATGCCTCCCGACGCGGGTGGAAGGGACACTCGGTTCAGCCAGGTCTCCACGGACACCCGGACTCTCGAGGAAGGGGCCCTCTTCGTGGCCATTGAGGGAGAGCGGTTCGACGGCCATGCCTTCCTCGGTGAGGCTGAGAATCGGGGGGCTGGAGCCTGTGTGGTCTCCACGACGGCCCGCTCGCACCCCTCGGATTCCGGCGAAGCAAGCACAGGGGTGGGGACACTCCGGTGCTACGAGGTCGAAGACACCCTCGTTGCCCTCGGACTCCTGGCTCGCTTCCGGCGGCGTGCCCTGGCCCCGAAGGTGGTCGGGATTACCGGATCCTCTGGGAAGACGACCCTTAAAGAGCTTCTGGCCGCAAGCCTGGGAAATGCGTTCCGGGTCCATGCCACCCGTGGGAACCGGAACAACCGGATCGGCCTTCCCCTCACGCTTCTGGAAGCGCCTGAGGACACCAATCTCTGGGTGGTCGAGTTGGGCACCAGCGAACCCGGAGAGATCGGGACCTTGGCGGCCATAGCGGAACCGGACGCGGCGGTGGTGACCACGGTGAGTGAAGCGCACCTGAGTGGACTGGAATCGCTCGAAGGGGTCCTCGACGAAAAGCTTGATCTCCTCCGGGGAACCCATCGAGATGGTCCGGTAGTGGTGGGGGATCGGCCCGCAATTCTACCGGAACGAGCCCGTGAAGTGCGCACCGATGTGAGGGTCTCCGGGCTGTCGAACCGAGCCGACCCCGAGCTCAGGGGCGAGCTCCTCGACTCCGATTCCCGCGGGTGCTACCGGGTGCGCTGGGGTGGTGGGCAGTGGAGGCCCGGGCTTCCGGGGCGCCATGGCGTGGAGAACTTCCTCCTGGCCCTGTCGGTCGTGAGACTGCTCGGGGTCGACGTAGAGGTGGCCGCCCACGCGGCGGCTCGCGTCGAGCCGGGACCCCTCCGCGGCGAGGTCCGAAGAGTCGGCGACCTTACTCTCCTCCTCGATTGCTACAACGCGAATCCCCAGTCGGTGCGCGCCGCGGTCCAACTCCTCTCGGAGCTCCCGGGCTCGGGCGGGAAAGTCGCCATCCTCGGAAGCATGCTCGAGTTGGGAGCTCGATCGGAGGCCCTTCATCGGGAGATTCTGGAGGAAGCGATCCATCAGCCCCTGGCCCTGGTGGTCGCGGTAGGAGAATTCGTCCCCGCAGCGGAAGCCCTGGTTGCAGGACCGGCGGGCCGATCGCGTCCCGATTGGCCGCCCACCCTCCTGGCGGCGGATACGGCTGAGGAGGCGTACGATCTCCTCCGCCCTCGCCTCTCTGGGTCCGAAACGATTCTCCTCAAGGCCTCTCGTGGACTGGCCCTGGAGAAGCTCCTCGACCGGTTCCTGGAAGATTTCGGAGCTTCCGGAGGAGCGCCCCCCGGAAGGGAGGCTTAGATGCTCTATCACCTCCTTCCCCGGTTCACAGACATCCACATTGTCTTCAATCTCTTCAACTTCCTGACCTTTCGTTCGGCCGGGGCGATGATCACATCCCTCCTCATCGCCTTCCTCGCGGGACCGGCCACGATCCGGTGGTTGCGCGAGCTTCGGGTGGGAGAAGTCGTGAGGAGCGATGGCCCGGCGGACCACGTGCGCAAAGCCGGGACCCCGACGATGGGGGGGACCCTGATCGTCCTCGCGGCGGCGAGCTCCGTGGTCCTATGGGCTGAGCTGACCAACTGGTACGTCCTCCTGGCCCTCCTGGCCCTTGTGTGGATGGGGGCCATCGGGTTCATGGACGACTACCTGCAGGTCGTTCTCCATCGAACCAAGGGGCTCGTAGCCCGCTACAAGATGGTCGGGCAGCTGAGCTTCGGACTCGGGCTCGGTCTCCTCCTCGTCCTCTATCCGATCTGGCCGGTTCCCGCCACCTGGACCATGGTCCCCTTCTTCGAAGGCTGGGTCGCTGTGCTCTGGGCTCCCGCCTATGTGGTGTTCGTCTCGCTCGTCGTGTCCGGATCGTCAAACGCGGTCAACCTCGCCGACGGCCTGGACGGGCTGGCGGCGGGACTTGGCGCGATCGCGCTGGTGACTTTCGGGGTCCTCGCCTACCTGATCGGAAGGGTGGACACCTCCGCCTATCTCGGCCTCCTCTACCTCCCGGGTGCCGGCGAGCTCGCGGTTTTTGCCGCGGCCCTCTCGGGAGGGGCCATCGGGTTTCTCTGGTTCAACGCCCACCCCGCCGAAGTCTTCATGGGTGACACGGGATCGCTCGCTCTCGGGGGGGCGTTGGCCGTGATGGCGATACTCCTGAAGGCCGAGTTCTTTCTCCTGATCGTGGGCGGGGTCTTCGTCGCGGAAGCCATCTCGGTGATGCTCCAGGTCGGGTGGTTCAAGTATACGCGCCATAGGACGGGGGAAGGGCGCCGCCTCCTCCTGATGGCACCGATCCATCATCACTTCGAAAAGGCCGGGTGGGCCGAGTCCAAGGTGGTGGTTCGCTTCTGGATCCTCGGGATCCTCTGTGCGCTCCTCGCCTTCAGCACTCTGAAGATCCGATGAGCCACGAGCACATGTCCATTGTCGGCCTGGGGGCGAGCGGAAAGGCCGCTGCCCTCCTGGCCCTGAACCAAGGGATGACCGTCTATGTCTCGGAACTCTCGACCCACGCTCGCGTTGCAGCTCGTGCCCGGGAGCTCCAGGCCCTGGGAGCCGACGTCCAGTTGGGAGGGCACGACTTCGATCGGATCCAGTCGTCCGAGGTGGTGGTGGTATCGCCGGGAATCCCCCAGGACGCTGAGGTGCTCCGGGAGCTCCGGAACCGAGGCGTCCGATGGATTGCCGAGCCTGAGTTTGCCGTACGGTTCTACCAGGGTTCACTGATTGCGGTTACCGGGACGAATGGAAAAACCACGACGGCAGTCCTGATCGACCACCTCCTCAACACGGCCGGAATGGACTCGGCGCTGGGAGGGAACGTGGGAGGGGGGCTGGCTCCTCCGGCGTCGGAGCTCGCTCTGCGTCGGCCGGCACCCGAGTGGTACGTCCTCGAGGTGAGCTCCTTCCAGTTGGCCGACACCGTCCGGTTCGCGCCCGATATTGGCGTGCTGACCAATCTCGGGATTGATCACCTCGATCGGTATCCCGATGTCGCTGCGTATCACCGTGACAAGTCCCACCTCTTCGATCGCGCGACCGACGCCAGCCGCTGGGTGCTGAACGGCGAGGATCGCGCAGTGCTCGAGCTGGCTCGGCCGGCTTCCGGCCGCCGATTCCTCTTCCGGAGGGACCCTCCTGGCCCGGCCCGGGAATCGGGCGACGCGGGAGGGGACGAATGGGTCGCCGCTTTCTTGAGTGACGGAATCCTGACGCTTCAGGTGACCGGCAACGGAGAGCCCGAGCCCCTCCTGTCCCGGGAAGAGTTGCCCCTCCTGGGGTCGCACAACGTCCTGAACGCTCTCGCCGCCGGGATCACCGCGAGGCTGGCCGGAGCGTCGCCCGAAGAGATCCGAGACGGTCTTCGGAGCTTTCGTCCAATCCCGCATCGGTTGGAGCCCGTCGCCGAAGCCGGAGGGATACTCTGGGTCAACGATTCGAAGGCCACGAATGTCGCTGCGGCGACGAGCGCGATGGAGAGTCTCGATCGTCCCCTGATCGTGCTTCTCGGAGGGAAGGACAAGGGCGAGGACTTTGGTCCCCTGGCCCGTCCGATTCGCTCGCGGGCAAGGGCCGTGGTTGTCTACGGTGAGGCAGCCCCTCGCCTTGAGCGGGAGCTCGGGGAGGCTCTCCGGAGCCTGGGCGAGGAGGAAGAGCGGACGGTTCCTCCGATGGTCCGGGTGGATGAGGGGTTCGATGCGGCCGTCGCGGTGGGGGCTTCCCTGGCGCAGCCGGGGGACGCGGTCCTCCTCGCACCGGCATGCTCCTCCTTCGACCTCTTCGAGGACTATGAAGAAAGGGGTCGCCGCTTCAGCGACCTCGCTCGCCGTGGGGTTCGGCGTGAGGGGGGAGGATGAGCTCGGTGAACATTGATGTCGCGGCGCAGCGGCCCACCCTGCCGGAGACGGGGCTCGGGCGGGGGTGGGAGCCCGCGGCGCTGACCGGGGCGGTCCTGCTGCTGCTCTCCTTCGGCCTCGTGAACCTCTACTCCGCCTCCTCCTTTCTGGCCCAGCGCCAGGGACTTCCGGACACCTATTACGTGCTGCGGCAAGCCGCGGGCGCGGCCGCGGGACTCGTCCTCTTGGTGGCCTGCGCCCGCTTCCCCTACACGTGGTGGCGTCCATTGGCCTGGCCTCTCCTCTTCGTGGCCTGGGTGCTACTCCTCCTTCTGGTGCTTCCCTGGACGCTCGATATCGCACCGGTGGTGAACGGAGCGCGGCGTTGGCTCGAGTTGGGGATCGCCTTCCAGCCCTCGGAGTTCGCCAAGTTGGCGATCATTGTCTGGAGCGCGGACCTGGCGGTGAGGAAGCAGGGCCGGTTTCGAGGCCTTTCGAAGGGCCTTCTCCCCTTTCTCCTCGTCTGGACCGCGATACTGATCCCGGTTCTACTTCAACCGGATCTCTCTACCGCTTTCGTCATCGCGATGGCCGGTGCGATGGTCGTCTTCGCAGGAGGGGCCCGAGTGGGGCACTTCGTCTTCCTGGCGATCATTCTCGCCCCGGTTGCCCTCGCTCAGCTCGGTTCCGGGTTCCGGAGGGAGCGCTTGCTCGCTTTCCAGGAGCTGGGGGCACACACGAGCACGGTCGGCTATCAGGTCCACCAGTCCCTGATTGCGCTCGGGTCCGGTGGCGTCATGGGAGTGGGCTTCGGCGAGGGCCGCCAGAAGTTCGGGTTCCTCCCCGAACCCCACAACGACTTCATCTTTTCCATGATCGGGGAGGAGTGGGGGCTCCTTGGCGTCGGCTTCCTCATGGCCCTGTACATGGCGATCGTCCTGGTGGGATTCCGAATCGCCCAGCAGGCTCCGGATCTCTTCGGGCAACTGTTGGCGATCGGAATCACCAGCCTCGTCGCCCTCCATGCGGTTCTTCACATGGCCGTCGGCCTGGGCATGGTTCCCCCGACCGGCCTTCCCCTTCCCCTGGTGTCCTACGGGCGCTCGAATCTCCTGGCCGTTCTCGCCGGCGTGGGCATCCTCATTTCGGTGGCACGGGGCGACCCTCGGGCGAGGGGAACCCATGTCTGACGCCCTCGTCACCGTCTTTTCCGGTGGGGGTACGGGTGGCCACCTCTATCCCGCTCTGGCGCTCGCCCGCAGCCTCACCGATCGGCGCCCCGATGTCCGCCCCTTCTTCGTGGGTGCCGAGCGGGGTCTCGAGGCTCGGGTACTGCCGGAAAGGGGCCTCAGGCACCTCCTTCTCCCGGTTGAGGGATTCCAGCGTGGGAGGATGCTTGCCAATCTCCGGGTGGTGACCGTTCTCTTCCGTGCCCTCGGCCGGGTCGCCGAGCTCTTCCGGCGTCTCCGTCCTTCTCTCGTCGTCGTGACGGGAGGGTACGCAGGAGGACCGGCCGGGTTGGTCGCCGTCCTCACCCGCACGCGATTGGTCCTCCAGGAGCAGAACTCGGTGCCCGGTGTCACGACCCGGATGCTCGCCTTTTTCGCCGATGAGGTGCATGTCGCCTTTCCCGAAGCGATCGCCGCTCTTCCCCGGAGGGCTCGTCCCCGGGCCAGGGTGAGTGGAAATCCCGTGGAGCCCCCCGAGGTGCGACCGCGCGAAGAGGCCGCCGCTTCGTTCGGGGTGAATCCCGACGGCACCGTGGTCCTGGTCGTCGGGGGGAGTCAGGGCGCCTTCGCCCTGAACCAGGCGTTGCTGGGGGCGCTTGCCGCGGTGGAACGCGGAGAGCTCGGGCGACCCCCTGGGCTACAGCTCCTATGGGCGACGGGTCCGACCCACCTGGCCGGAGTCCGGCGGGCGGTCGAGGAGCTGGGGGGACCGGAGTGGGTGCATTCGATCGGGTATATCGATCGGATGAATCTCGCCCTCTCCCTCGCGGACCTGGCAGTGAGCCGGGCGGGGGCGATGGCCACGTCCGAGTTCCTCGCGTGGGGCGTGCCCGCCGTGCTCGTTCCCCTCCCCTCGGCGGCCGCAAACCACCAGGCCAGAAACGCGCAGGCCTTGGAGGATGCGGGGGCCGCGATCCACCTCCCCGAAGGCGAGGCGACTCCCCGGGGGCTGTGGGAGAGGATAAGTCGCCTCGCTCTCGATCCGGTGGTGAGGCAGGCGATGGCTTCCGCAGCGCGGAGTCGAGGTCGGCCCCATGCGGCTCTCGAGATTGCCGCGGCCCTCGATGCTCAGCTTCCCCCGCCCCCTTTCGGGAAAAGCGGATCTCGGGGCAGTCGTGAGAGGCGAGGATGACTGCTTCTGCGACCTCGCGCGTGGCTCCCGGGGAGAACGCTGGGGGATTCAGGGAGCTGGCCGCCTCCGGACTGGTCCACTTCATGGGGGTGGGCGGGGCGGGAATGTGCGCTCTGGCCGAGGCCGTAGCCAGAAGCGGCGGGCAGGTCAGCGGGTGCGACACCGATCCAGGAGATGCCGTCGAGCCCCTCGAGCGGCTCGGGGTTCCTGTCGCCCGGGGCCATGATCCCGCACATCTGGAGGGCGCCGTGGCCCTCGTCGTCTCGTCCGCCGTCCCCGATCTCCACCCGGAGATTGAGCGCGCGAGAGACCTCGGCATTCCAGTCTTCAAGAGGGCACGAGCGCTCGGGGAATGGGTGAACGCCGGACGGGTGGTGGGGGTCGCCGGGACCCACGGGAAGACGACGACCACCGCCATGGTCACGGCTATTCTCGACCACGCCGGAATGGAGCCCACGGGGTTCGTCGGGGGAAGGGTGGAGGCATGGGAAAGCCACCTTCGGCCCGGAGGCAGCGATCTCTTCGTGGTCGAGGCGGACGAGTTCGACCGCTCCTTTCACCACCTTCGCCCCCTGGTCGCGATCGTCACGAATCTCGAGGCGGATCACCTCGATGTCTATGGGGACCTCGCCGGAGTGGAGGCCGCGTTCCGCACCTATCTCCGTGGAGTTCGCGACGAGGGGACGATTGTCGTGTGCGCGGACGATTCCGGGGCTTCCTCGCTCCTGGCCGGAGCCGGAGCGCGCGGGCGCAGCTACGGCTTTTCGGCAGGAAGCCAGCTGCGGGGTGATCGCCTTGAGTTCGGCGAGTGGGGGGTGCGATTCCGCGTGACCGAGGATGGGCGGAAGAGGGCAGTCTTGGGCGTATCCCTTCCTGGAATCCACAATGCCCGTAACGCCCTCGGAGCCGCCGCGGTCGCACGGGCCCTCGAGGTGGATTGGGATTCGATAGCCAGGGGGCTCGCAGCGTTCGGAGGGGTGGCCAGGCGGTTCCAGCTCCTCGGGAAGGTACGTGGGATCGAGGTGGTGGACGACTACGCACACCATCCCACGGAGGTGGCCGCCGCGCTCGAGGCCGCGAGGGCTCGCTCTCCAGGGACCCGCCTGATAGCCGTCTTCCAGCCCCATCTCTACACTCGGACCCGGGACTTCGCCGAAGAATTCGGCCGGGTCCTCGCGGAAGCGGACGGGGTCTGGATCACGGAAGTCTACCCGGCCCGAGAGGAGCCAATTCCCGGGGTGGACGCGGCCCTTTTGGCCCGGCATGTTGATCACGCGTTGGCGGCACGGGGGAAGGGTTCGGGGGCTGTCGAGGTCAGGCTCCACTCGGATCTCGAGCGCTTAGCGGCCGATCTGGCTGATTTCCTCCGAAGCGGAGATCTCTGCATGACCCTCGGGGCGGGCTCAATCGACCGCGTGGCCCCTGAGCTTATCCAGATCCTGAGGGAAGGCGCCGGGGAGGATCACCATGCAGAGGATCACCATGCAGAGGATCACCATGCATAGGGGCTTCCGAATTCTCATTCTCGTCACCCTGGTGATGGGGGCGGCCCTCGCTTCTCCTCAGGTCCCCGGGGCCCTGGCCCATGCCGAGTTTTTTCGGATCACCGAAGTGACCGTATCGGGAAACTCCTACCTCACCCGGGACGAGGTGATCGAGGGGCTCCGGATCCCCAGCGGGGGAAACATTTGGGATGACCTGAAGGCCATGGAGACTCGCCTTGGGGGGCACCCGCTCGTCCATTCGGCTCGCGTACGCCGGGTATTGCCGGGCACCCTCTCGGTCGAAGTGACCGAAAGGGTGCCGGTGGCTTTCGTGTCCACCCCCGTGTTGGCCCCGATCGACAAGGACGGGCGCATTCTCCCGATCGATCCTGCCCGGCACCGAATGGATCTCCCCCTCCTCTCCCGGCAGCGTCGAGCCGGTGCTCCAGGTGATGCCGTGGTGGACAGCGCCCAGGGAATGCCGCTCACACCGGCGCAGCTTCGGGCCCTCGCGATCGAAATCGAACTTCTGAGGGAGTTGGATCCGGACCTCCTCTCGACCGTGTCCGACGCTGCCCTGGATACCCGCTCCGACGTCGTCCTCCGACTCAGTGAACCGAGGGTGACCGTGCGTTACCGTCCGCCCATGATTCCACGGAGGTTGCAGGAGGGCCTGGAGGTTCTGACCGACGCCCTACAGCGGGATTCGGTCCGGCAGCCGACGACGGTAGACCTCCGGTTCGCTGATCAGGTAGTGGTGGAATTTTCCGAGTCTCGAGGACCCTGATGGGTCACGGAAGGAGTTGATGATGCGTTCGAACCTCATAGCCGGGTTGGACATCGGCACCACGAAGACCTGCGCCGTCATTGCAGAGCTGATCGGCGAGCGGCGGCGCCGTCCCGAGCTCAAGATTCTCGGGGTGGGCCAGGCCCGCACCGCGGGAGTTCGCCGGGAGGTCGTGACCCACATCGAAGAGACGACCGTGACGATCCAGAAGGCGATCAAGGAGGCGGAGCTCATGGGCGGGGTTTCCGTGGACCGGGTCTGGGCGGGAATCAGTGGGGACCACGTCCGGGCGCACTCGTCCCTCGGGGTGGTCGCCGTGGGAGGCGACGAGATCCGCCAGGGGGACCTGACTCGGGTACACTCCGTGGCTCGTGCGGTCGCCCTTCCGCCCGACCGCGAGTTCCTGCACGCGATTCCCCAGGAGTACCTCGTGGACCAGCAGAGGGGAATCAAGGATCCGATCGGGATGTCGGGCACCCGCTTGGAGGCGGACGTATACCTCGTATCCTGTTCCTCGCCGGCGGCGAACAACATCCGGAGGGCCGTCTCCCGGGCCGGCTACCGGGTTCAGTCTCTCGTTCTCACCCCCCTGGCCACGGCTCGTGCTGTGCTAACCGAGGATGAGAAGGAGGTGGGGGTCGCCCTCGTCGAGATCGGCGCTTCGACCACGCAGCTTGCGGTCTTCTACGAGGGAAAGATCCGGCATGTCGGACTTCTCCCATTCGGCGGTGACACGCTGACGAACGATCTGGTCAGAGGACTGTCGATTCCCTTCGGAGAGGCCCTCAAGGCCAAGGAGCAGCACGCGGTCGCGTTCGCGCAGCTGGTGGATCCCCAGGAGACCGTAGAGCTCCCCGGGCCCAGTCCCGGTCAGCATCGGCACGTCGCCCGGGAGTTGATCGCTCACATCGTCGAGCAGCGCCTGGATGAGCTCTTCGGGATGGTGCAGGAGGAGTTGGAGCGCCACGAGCTCCTGGATCGTCTTGGCGCGGGAATCGTCCTCACCGGAGGCACGGCTGCCCTGCACGGGATCGTTGAGATGGGAGGCCAGGTCTTCGCGTGTCCGGTTCGGATCGGCGTGCCCGGTGAAGGACTTTCGGGCCTTGCCGAATCGGTTCGGAGACCTCGTTTTGCCGCGGTCACCGGGCTCTGCCTCCATGGGGCGGACCGCTTTTACGAAACGGGCGAGGGGGCTTCCACCCTCTCGTCCGGAGCCATGGCCCGGATCGGAGCCTGGATCCGGGAGTTCTTTTGACGCGTGACAGGCTACGGGGCAGGGCTCCCCGAGCGAGGACGATAGTTTCGAATGTACCCCGAGATTCAAGGAGAGGATGAGATGATGATCTTCGAGTTCGAAGAGACGGCGGCACAGAACGCCCGAATGAAGGTCGTCGGGGTCGGTGGCGCCGGCGGAAACGCGGTCAATCGGATGGTGGACGAGGACCTCGAGGGGGTGGAGTTCATCTCCGCCAACACCGATGCACAGGCCCTGAAAACCTCGCAGTCCCAGATCGCGATTCAGCTGGGCAAGAAGTTGACTCGGGGGCTTGGTGCGGGTGCAAGACCGGAGATCGGACGCCAGGCGATCGCGGAGTCCCAGGACGAGATGCGTGCCGCTCTCGAGGGTGCCGACCTCGTGTTCATCACGGCGGGAATGGGTGGAGGAACCGGGACGGGGGCGGCGCCGATCATCGGAGATATTGCCCGGGAGTTGGGCGCGCTGACGATCGGTATTGTGACCCGCCCCTTCGCATTCGAGGGGAAAAAGCGGATGCGCCAGGCCGATCAGGGGCTGGCCGAGCTCAAGCGCTCGGTGGATACGATGATCGTGGTTCCCAACGACCGGCTCCTCTCGGTGGTCGGGAAGGGAACCACCTTCAAGGATGCTCTCAAGAAGGCGGATGAGGTACTCCTCCACGCGACCCAGGGAATCTCGGACCTCATACGCGTCACGGGGGAGGTGAATGTGGATTTCGCCGACGTCCGGACGATCATGGCGTGCCGCGGACCGGCGCTGATGGGCTCCGGATTCGGGGAAGGAGAGAACCGGGCCGTCGAGGCGGCCCAGGAGGCCGTTTCCTCGCCCCTGCTTGACGATGTCTCCATCCATGGGGCTCTGGGCGTCCTCATCAACATCACGGGAGGGATGGATCTCGCCATTGACGAGGTTACCCAGATCTCTACGATTATTCAGGAGGAGGCTGGTGAGGAAGCGGAGATTATCTTCGGGGCCGTGCACGATCCCTCCCTGGAAGGTAAGATACGTGTCACGGTGATCGCGACAGGGTTCGAAACGGAGTCTGCCGATCAGGACCGGGGGGTTATCCGTCCCGACTTTCGACGGCCCGCAACTTCGGCACAGGCTGGACGCGGGAAGCCTCAGACGCGGACGTCCTCACCGGGACAGAAACGGCAAGTCGCGGTCGGGGGTGGAGAATCCCCCGAGCGAGAGGTCATGCCGTTTCACCGCCCGCCGGAGCGGGTGGTCGAGCGCAACCAGATTGGTGAGCTCGATATCCCTACCTTCATTCGGCGACAGATGGATTGACGTCTCGGGCGCGGGGCGATCACGCATGCAAATGGGGACTACGGGGGAATGACTCGAATCGTGCAGATGGCGCAGGAGCGCCTTGGAGCGCTGGCTGGCCTGGGAGGCTGTTTCGGACTCGGGGTGCTGGTGGTGGCCGGTCCCCTGTTGCCATCCACGCCGGACGTGGGAATGCTGGACCCGTTGATGGCGGCCTCCGCCGAAGAGGTGAGGGTGGAAGAGCTTTCCTCGGGTCAGACCTTCGGGGCCGTCCTCTCCTCGGCCGCCCTGTCTCCGACCGAACAGCAGGGTCTCCTTCTCGCGTTCCGGGAGCGGGCCAACCCTTCTCGGCTGGCAACCGGCACGGAGATCACCCTGCGTTTCGCGAGAGGTGACGACTGGCTTCGCGGTGTCGATGTCGCGGTTTCTCCTGATGAAGTCGTACGGCTGGAGCGCGATGAGATCGGCTGGACCTCCTCGATCACGGAGACTCCCGTCTGGACCGATACGATCGCGGTGGCCGGTGCCATCGAGCGGGATCTCTGGACCTCGGTCGTCCTGAATCCCGAGCTGGACCACATGCCCAGAGGGGACCGGGCACAGGTCATTCACCTGATGGACCGGGTATTCCAGTGGCAATTGGACTTCTCCCGCCAGATCCGCAGGGGAGATTCCTATCGCCTCGTGTTCGAGCGGGAGGTTCGTCCAGATGGGAGCATGCGCTCGGGCCGGATCCTTGCCGCCGAGCTGGTGAACGCCGGATCCCCCCTCCACGCGATCTGGTTCGACCTCCACGGAGACGAGGTGGGGGGATACTATGATCTCGAAGGTGAATCCCTCCGTCGTGCCTTCATCCGGGCGCCTCTCGAGTACCGCCGGATCTCGTCGCGTTTCAACCGGAACCGGCTCCACCCCATTCTGAACGAGCGGCGGCCGCACATCGGGGTGGACTATGCAGCTGCGACGGGAACCCCGGTGATGGCCACCGCCGACGGTGTCGTGATGCGCCGGGGCGTCAGTGGCGGGTACGGGAATCTCGTGGAGATTCGCCACGCCAACGGGTTCGTGACCCGGTACGCTCACCTGAACGGCTTCGCATCGGGTCTCCGAAGCGGAGGGCGGGTTTCCCAGGGGCAGGTCATTGGTTACGTGGGAATGACCGGAATGGCTACCGGTCCGCACCTCCACTACGAGATGCACCGAAACGGCACTCCCGTGGATCCGCTGAACATCGACATTCCGGCCGGGGATCCCATCCCGTCCGACGCCCGCGAACGGTGGGAGGAAGAGATGCAGGCCCGGCACGCCTTCCTCGATGGGCTCCCGACGGGATCGGAGTCACGAATGGTGCAATTGGGCGGGGAGGGCACGGGCTCCCCGGGGCTGGGAACCGAGTGACAGGAGACGCGTGACAGGTATCACTCTCCTTATCGGCGTTCTGGGGGCGGCCGGGGTCTTCCTGGCCGCCTTCCTCTATCTGGGCCGGGAGGTTCGGGTCCCGGGGCGCAACGTCCTTCTGGCGCTCCGTGTGGCAGCCCTTGTGATGGTCCTCCTCCTCCTTCTGAACCCGCGTGTGCCGGGAATGGATCCGGACGCGTCGGATGCCTCCGGAGCTCGTTGGGTGCTCGTCGACCCGGACCTCTCGCTTCTGGTCTCCTCAGAAGACGGTACGCCAATTTGGGAGGAGGCGCTGGAGGAGGCGGGGATTCTCGTCGAGGCCGGGGCTCGCCTGGCGATCGCCACCCCGGGTCGAGCCGGACCGGAGGGCACGGATCTCGAGAATCTGACCCTCCGCTCGCCCTCCCACCCGCCCGGAAACCTGAGGGAAGGTCTCCTCCGGCTGGCTGAGACCGGAGCCGACTCGGTGGTGGTCCT
>SLFU01000131.1 GCA_007124095.1 Gemmatimonadota bacterium | reverse complement strand
TGTCCTTCACGGGTTGGCGGCCGTCGGATTCGTCGGGCTCCTGATCGCGCACATCTACTTCGCGATCCGGCCGGACAAGCTCTACCTGACCCGATCCATGTTCAAGGGCTGGATTACCCGGGATGAGTACCTCGAGCACTACAACCCGGAACGGTGGCGCGTCGACCCGGAGGGACGGGAGATCCGGAAGCCTGCCGGCGCGAGTGGGGGGGCATCCACCACTGCGGCACCGGCGACTTCGTCGGAAAGGGCGGCACCCGACGAGACGGGGAACTAGTGTGGTGAGTCAGCGATTCGCCGGCATTCATGACCCGGCGCGCCGGGCTCCTCGATCGATCGCCGAATCTCTGACTCAATACACTAGGGACGCGCTCCGATGACGGATTCCGCACGCGACCGACTTGCACAGCACATCGATACCATTGAGAAGAGCTACGAGTTCTTTCTGGCCTACGCTGCTCAGGGGATACGGGGAGGGGAAGGATCGAAGATCTCCGACCAATTGCGGAAGTCGCTCGACGAAATGGTGGAGGTGGTTACAGGGTTGAGTGAGCTGATTCGTGAACTCCAGGAGGACGATCCGGGCACCCCGGAAGAGCTCGACGTATACCGAGAAGTGGTTCGACAGGATGCCGAGAAGGCCGGGGCGGCTCTGCGGCTGGTACGGGCGCAGGAGTCGGTGAGTTCGCAGCTTATCGACAACCTGAACGCCTCGGTGCACCTTCGTGCTCTGCTCACTGATCTCTTTCTCCTCGACGAGATTCTGAAGCTGAACGTAGCGTCACCCTCCGAGGAGGAGGCTCAGGTACCCTAGCTGTCTCCGAGGAATCGTACCAAGCGAGTTTGGCGAGGGACGGAAGTGGAGAGGGGAGAATGAGAGAGGGCCGCCAGCCGGACATCATCGTCCGGTCGGCGGCCCTTCTCAATACCTGGCTCAATACCTGGGACCCGTCGCTGCGGCCTAAAGTCTCGTCCTTCGGGACGGTGTGGGCGTCAGGCTCCCGGCCGCTGTTTGCCGACCGGCTCAGCTTTTTGCCCCGGTGCCGGTGGGTCTCCCTGATCCCTTCGGGCCCGCTGAAGTGCGGCAAGCGATTCCAGCCCGACCCAGATGGTTGCGAAGAGGATCACCGCATCCATGAAGACGAGGAAATACTGACCGTTCTGCCAGAAGGTGGCCAGCTGGACCAATAGCGCCAGGATCGTCATCGTCACCAGGAAGGCAAAGGGGACGAGAGTGTAGATCGTGGGGCGGTGCTTCTTCATCAGGTAGACGCTCAATACCAGCAACGTCAGAGCGGCCAGGAGCTGATTCGTGGTCCCGAAGAGGGGCCAGATTTCCAGTCCACCCGTTCCGCCACCCTCACCTGCTCCAAATGCCAGGGCCAGGCAGGCTGTCACGGCGATGGCCGTTGATAGGAAGCGGCCAGTGAGCACCGGCAGGTTGTAGATTCGCCCCCACTCCTGGACGATGTAGCGCTGGAGCCGGACCCCCGTGTCCATGGTGGTGGCGGCGAAGAGGACAGCCATTACGGCCAGGAGGGTCTCGCCGAAGTGAACGGGAAGCCTGAGTCCCCCGGCGATGATCGCGCCTCCCCCCTGAACGAAGGCCGGGACCCCTCCCGCAGCGAAGCTGGAGTAGAAGCCTTCCCAGTCCGCTATGGATGCGAAGCCAGCCGTGCACGCGATGATCGCCGCCAGCGCCAAAGCACCTTCGCCGGCAGCGCCGAGGAAGCCCACGAAGCGGACATCCGGTTCCCGGTCAAGCTGCTTGGAGGTCGTTCCCGACGAGACGAGCCCGTGGAAGCCGGAGATGGCTCCGCACGCGATCGTAACGAAGAGAAGGGGGATGAGGGGTGGGACGTCCGCGGGCAAGGATGAGTTGATCGCCGGGGCGACGATGGTCGGATTGGCGAGGACCACGGCGCTGAAGAAGATCGTGAGCCCGATGAAGAGCTGCAGGCCGTTGATGTAGTCCCGCGGCTGGAGGAGCAGCCACACCGGAAGGAGTGAGGCGATGAAGGCATAGATGAAGAGGAGCACGACCCACTGCGCCTCCCCCTGGATGCCCATGAATTGATCGGGGAGGGAGACGGGCACCTGGTCCCCGACGAAGATCGAGGCGTAGAGCAGGATCAGGGCGATGATGGATGGCCAGAGCAACGGCATTCCTCTCCGATAGAGGAGCCACCCGATTCCCAGCGCGACCACGATGACGAACCACGAGGGTATGACGCTGCTCGGGAAGGCGTTGAAGAGCTGACCGATCACGATGGCGAAGACTGCATTCACCATGAGGAGCAGGAGGAAAATCACGATCATGAAGAGACTCCGTGCTCTCCTCCCGACCACCGATTCGGTGAGCGCGCCGATCGAATCTCCCCGGTTCCGAACGCTGGCCCAGAGGGCGCCCGCGTCGTGGATCCCCGCGAAGAACACGGTTCCGACGGTGACCCAGAGAAAGGCTGGAAGCCATCCCCAGACGACTGCGATGGCGGGACCGACGATGGGCGCGGCGCCCGCCACGGAGGTGAAGTGGTGTCCCCACAGGACCCACTTGTTCGTGGGCACGAAGTCGACACCGTCCTCCATGGTGTGGGCGGGGGTCTCGAAGTTCGGGTCCAACGCGAAGACCCGGCGAGAGAGGAACTTGGAGTAGAAGATGTATCCCAGGGTGAACGACCCCAGCCCCAGAACCGCCATGACTATCGCATTCATCCGGTGCTCCCGTGCGTCGGTTCAGTCGTCATGATACGTGCGTGGACCCAACGGCTTCCGGCTCCGCCTGCCAGAGTGTCGAGCCCGCGTCGACGAGGGCAGCGACGATGGGTAGGCAAGGGCAAGAACTCCACCCCTTCCGTTGGACCGCAAGGAGAGTAGAAGGAGCGGGGACCCTGGGCAAGAGTGAGGGCCGGATCGGTCGAACCGTCCCGGTGATTCCGTCCGCCTTGCCGCCAGGTCCCGACGGCCCCCATGGGAAGTGGACGCCGGATGGTGGAGCCGGTATAATGAGGGCCGGACCCACAGAAGCGGCACTTTCGCTGACCTGATCCGGTGATCCTTCCGGGTTCGGGACCCGGTTGCGGTCCTCTGGGTGGCACGATCGGGACCTTCCCCCGCCACCCCCTCGGGGTCCCCTCGGGACCTCTCACCATCGGTTTCTCATTGGACCACCGTCCCCGTGACGGTACCGTCGAAGGGAGTGAATGGCATTGGCATCCGTGAAGGAGTTCAAACGTGTTCTCGCCGCGAACCGCGGCGAGATCGCGATTCGCGTGTTCAGGGCCTGTACCGAGCTCGCCAAGCGCACGGTGGCGATCTACAGTGACGAGGATTCGCTGGCACTTCATCGCTACAAGGCTGACGAAGCCTATCTCATTTCCCCGGAGAAGGGTCCGGTGGAGGCCTATCTCGACATCGAGGCAATCGTAGCACTTGCGGTCGAAAGACGGGTGGACGCGATTCATCCTGGCTATGGCTTCCTGGCAGAGAACTCGGAGTTCGCACGCCGCTGCGAGGAGGCGGGAATCGTCTTCATCGGACCCTCGCCGGAGCATCTGGATCTCTTCGGTGACAAGCTTCGTGCTCGGGAGCTGGCTGAGGCCGCGGGAATCCCTGTGGTACCCGGAACTCCCGAGCCAGTCGCTGATCAGGCTGCCGCCCTCGAGTTTGCGAAGGAGGCGGGGTACCCCGTCATCGTAAAGGCCACGGCAGGGGGGGGAGGCCGAGGAATGCGCGTCGCCCGGGACGAGAGGGAGCTCGACCAGGTCTTCCCGGTGGCTCGTCGGGAAGCGGAGGCCTCCTTCGGCAAGGGTGCGGTCTACCTGGAGAAGTTCATCCGACGCCCGAAGCACATCGAAGTTCAGATCCTGGGCGATGCGGAAGGGCGGGTCGTCCACCTCTGGGAACGGGACTGCTCAGTCCAGCGCAGACACCAGAAGGTCGTGGAGGTCGCACCGGCTGTGGGGCTGGACCCGAGACTTCGAGAGGAGATCTGCGGATCGGCCCAGGCGATGATGGCCCATGCCGGATACGTAGGTGCGGGGACCGTCGAGTTCCTCCTGGACGAGCGGGGTGAACATTACTTCATCGAGGTGAATCCCAGGATTCAGGTCGAGCACACCGTTACGGAGATGGTGCTCGGTGTGGACCTGGTCCAGGCACAGATCCGAATCGCCGAAGGACACGATCTCGCCGGCGCCTGGATCCCCGACCCGGTTCCCGAGCCGAGGGGCTACGCAATCCAGTGCCGGGTGACCACCGAAGACCCGGAGAACGACTTCCTGCCCGACGCAGGTCGGATCGCGCACTATCGTTCACCCGGGGGGCTTGGGGTACGCCTCGACGGGGCTACCGCATTCTCCGGTGGCTATGTCAGCCCACATTACGACTCCCTCCTGGTCAAGGCGTGCACGAGTGCCCTTCGGTTCGAGGACGCCGCTCGGAAGATGCACCGCGCCCTTATGGAGTTTCGGATTCGCGGGGTCAAGACGAACATTCCCTTTCTCGAGAACGTGGTAACCCATCCGGACTTCTTGGAGGGAAGGGTGAATACGGGCTTCGTGGAGAGCCGTCGGGAGCTGTTCGACTTCCGACCCCGTCGCGATCGGGGGACCCGCCTCCTTCGCTACATCGGCGACATCGTGGTCAATGGGCAGGAGAGTGGCCCCCGCGTGCGCACGAAGCCGACGTTCCGGCCGGTCCCGATGCCGCCCCGCTCCTTTGGGTGGCATCCCCCGGACGACACCTGGAAGACGAGGCTTGACCGGGAGGGTCCGGATGCGGTTATGGCCCGACTTCGGGAGGAGTCGAGCGTCCTGCTTACAGACACCACATTTCGGGATGCGCACCAGTCACTCCTCGCGACCCGGGTGCGGAGCTACGACCTCCTTCGGATCGCGGAGGCGACTGGTCGCCTCGCTCCGAACCTCTTTTCGATGGAGGTGTGGGGTGGGGCGACGTTCGACACGGCTTACCGCTTCCTCAAGGAAGATCCGTGGGAACGGCTCGGCTCCCTCAGGGAGCGTGTCCCCCACATCCTTTTCCAGATGCTGATCAGG
Organism: Gemmatimonadota bacterium; assembly: GCA_007124095.1. Lineage (GTDB taxonomy): Bacteria > Gemmatimonadota > Gemmatimonadetes > Longimicrobiales > Gaopeijiaceae > SLCK01. The sequence continues at coordinate 9,148 of SLFU01000131.1, read as the reverse complement.
GGACAGAGCCTCCTCGGGTATTCCGCGTATCCTGACAATGCGGTGCAGGCGTTCGTGCGCGAGTCCGCCCGAGCGGGGATCGATGTGTTTCGGATCTTCGATTCCCTGAACTGGCTCCCGAACATGCAGGTGGCAATCGATGCAGTGAGGGAAGAGGGGAAGATCGCCGAAGTGGCACTCTGTTACACCGGGGATCTCCTCGACGAAGGTCGCACCCGATACGACCTCCGATACTACGTCGACCTCGCACGGGACATCGAGCGGGCCGGGGCCCATCTCCTGGCGATCAAAGATATGGCCGGCCTCCTCAAGCCGGAGGCCGCCGACCGGCTGATCCGAGCCTTGAAGGAGGAGACGGACCTCCCGATCCACGTGCATACGCACGACAGCGCCGGGGTCGGAGTTGCCATGGCGGCTCGGGCCGCATTGGCCGGGGCCCACATTGTGGACGGTTGCATCGACGCCCTCGCAGGAGGGACTTCTCAGCCAAGCTTGCGGGGAATTGCCGCGACCCTCCAGGGGACGGGTCGAGTGCCGGATCTCGACCTGGAGGCGCTCCAGCCTCTCCACGACTACTGGGCCGTGGTTCGAGGCTACTACGGTTTCCTCGAAGGGGGGCCGGTCGCACCGGATGCCGGGGTCTTCCGCCACCAGGTGCCGGGGGGGCAGTTCTCGAATCTCAAGCAGCAAGCCGAGGCTCTCGGACTCCTCAGCCGGTGGCGAGAGGTGATGAAGGCGTACCGAGAAGCGGATGCCCTCCTCGGCGAACTGATCAAGGTGACCCCGTCGTCCAAGGCGGTCGGAGATCTGGCACTCTTCATGGTGCAGAACGACGTCACGGGAGACACCCTCCTGGACCGCGCCGAGGCTCTGACCTTCCCGGAGTCGGTCCGGGGGCTCCTCAAGGGGCGCCTCGGGCGGCCACCCTACGGCTTCCCGGAGGAGCTCCAACGAGCCGTGCTCAAGGGCGACGAGCCTCTCGAGGAGCGTCCGGGTGCTTACCTGTCCCCCGTGGACTTCGAGTCCGTACGGGCTGAAGTGGCTGCCCTATCTGAGGGAGAACCCGTGGAACGTCTCCCCACGGACAGGGAGGTGCTCAGCCGAATCGTCTTCCCCGACGTGTTCGAGGGCTATCTGGCTCACCGGGCCGAGTATGGCGAAACCTCGGTCCTCGACAGCCCGACGTTCTTCTACGGCCTGGAGAGGGGTGAACGGGTTTCCGTCGAGATCGAGCCCGGAAAGACCCTCATCATCCGCCTCATCTCGGTTGGAGAAGAGCGATCGGACGGAACCCGAGCCGTCCTCTTCGAGCTGAACGGGCACGCACGCGAAGTGCGGATCCGGGACCGGAGCGCCACCGCGGATCCGGAGGGACGACCGAAGGCGAAGGGGACCGACTGGAAGGAAGTGGGCGCCTCCATGCCGGGGAAGATCGTGAAGCTCCTGGTCGAGGCGGGCGATACCGTCTACAGGGGCACCGACCTCCTGATCGCAGAGGCGATGAAGATGGAGACCGCCGTGACGGCCCCGCGCGATGCAGTCGTGGAGGAACTCCTGGTGCGGCAGGGCGACGTGGTGGAGGCCGGTGATCTGCTGCTCAGGTTGAACTCGGTACCCGAGACGGAAGAGGTATAGGCCGGGACCTTTCGATCCACCGAGGAGGCCGAATGATGGAGCATTCTCCGAGACCCCAGACCCAGAAAACGCCCGCTGAGCTCCGACCTGTCCCCACCCCCTACGTGCTGTTTCTGGGGGACGCCCCGGACCGGGAGGCGGGCAAGACTGCGGTGGGGATTGCCCATTGGAGGCCTGAAATCTGCGTCGGTCAGATACGGTTTCCTGAGTGCCGGGTGGACCTGGGGCTACCGGACATCGGGGTGGAAGAGGCAATCGACAGGGGCGCGAAATCGCTCGTGGTCGGGGTTGCGAACCGGGGTGGGGAGGTCTCGCCCGGCTGGCTCGAAACTCTCGCTCTGGCGGCGGAAGCTGGGCTAGACCTGGCTTCTGGGCTCCACACGCGTCTGACCAGCTTCGAGATGATCGTGGCGGCCGCACGGAAGAGCGGGGCCCGAATCCACGATGTACGGGTGCCCCCCTCTCCCCTACCGGTCGGGAGCGGAGCCCGGAGGAGCGGCCGGCGGATCCTCACTGTGGGGACGGACTGCTCCGTGGGAAAGATGTTCACTTCCCTGGCGCTGGCCAGGGAGATGACGGAGCGAGGGATGTCGGCGACCTTTCGGGCCACCGGTCAGACCGGAATCCTGATTGCGGGGGAAGGGATGCCGGTGGATGCGGTGGTGGGGGACTTCATCTCCGGATCGGTGGAGCTGCTGAGTCCGGACATTGCCGAGGACCACTGGGACGTGATCGAGGGACAGGGGTCCCTGCTGCATCCCTCCTTCGCGGGGGTGAGCCTCGGGTTGCTCCACGGCAGCCAGCCGGATGCCATGATTCTCTGCCTGGTCCCGGGGCGGCTCCACATGCGTGGCCTTCCACACGTACCTTCGCCAGATCCCTTCGTCTGCCTGCGTCTGAACGAGGAGCTGGCCCGCTGCACGAACCCGAACGCCCGGGTCGTGGGCATCTCCGCCAACACCCGGGACCTGTCTCCCGGGGAAGCCGAGAGCGTGTTGGGGGAACTGGAGGAAGCCTTTGGCCTTCCCACCGTGGACCCGGTCCGGACGGGGGTGTCCAGGCTCGTGGACGGCCTCCTCGCATGAAGGTCGATGCCGCCCGGGAGGTCTGGCCCGTCAGGGGGCATTTTTCGATCTCGAGAGGAAGCAGGTCGGAAGCGGTGGTCGTGGTGGCCGAGCTGGAGGCCGGAAGGCATCGGGGCCGGGGGGAATGTACCCCATACCCTCGATACGGGGAGAGCGTCGACCAGGTGATGGAGGATGTCCGACGGGCCGGCCGAGCCCTGGCGGATGGTGATGGGAGGGATCGGCTCTGGGAGCTTCTCCCCCCTGGGGCGGCCCGAAACGCCCTCGATGCCGCGCACTGGGACCTCGAGGCCAGCCGTTCGGGTGTCTCCGTTCGCTGGCGTCTGGGGCGCGCCGCTCCTGCCGCGATTTCAACGTTCGTTACGGTCGGTGTCGGGACTCCCGAAGAAATGAGGGAAGCTGCGAGAGACCTGGCACCGCACGCTCTGCGGATAAAGGTGAAGGGGAAGGGAAGCGGCGACGTGGAGCGGGTCGCCGCGATCCGGGAAGCCCTTCCTGACTGCCGGATGATCCTCGACGCGAATGAGGCGTGGAGCTTCGAGCAGCTCGAGCGCTTCCTCCCCGAGCTGCGAAGGCTCGGGGTGGAGTTGGTGGAGCAGCCGCTTCCAGCGGGCGACGACGAGGCCCTCGCGGGATACCGCCCCGTTCTCCCCCTGTGCGCGGATGAATCCTGCCACGACCGGAGCTCCCTCGGTGCGCTGACCTCGAAGTACCAGTATGTGAACATCAAACTGGACAAGGCGGGCGGTCTGACTGAAGGACTAGCCCTCCTCCGGGAGGCGCGAGAGAAGAAGTTGGGGGTCATGGTGGGCTGCATGCTCGGAACTTCGCTGGCGATGGCACCGGCGCTCCTCCTTGCCGAGGAGGCGGATCTCGTCGACCTGGATGCTCCCCTCCTTCTCGCACGGGACCGGCAACCGGGTCTCACCTACCGTGAGGGGAAGATCCTCCCCGCACCCCCCGGCCTCTGGGGCACCGGGGCCGAGGCGCGAAGCGAGACGCCTCCGCGAGCTTGACCTTTCCCTGTGAGTGGCCTTGCCCCCCTAAGGGCGTGCTTCTACTCTCTATGCGGTTCCAAGGAAAATTCGGGATCCAGGTCGCCCGGGCGGGGTGGAAGGAGGAGTTCGCGGATGGGGGAGGTCATCGAGCTGTCGGTCGTGGGGGTGACCGTCGTCTTCTTCTTCCTGACCGCGCTCGTTCTGTCCATGCAGGGGCTGGGGCTCTTCTTCCGGGTCTTCGAGGAGCGCTTTCCGGGGGCTCCTTCCCCGGTGAAGCCGCCTCGGCGCTCCGGAGTGGGCGAGACCGCTCGGATCGCGGCCCTCGTGGGAGCTATCGAAGCTCGGCGCAGAAGGGATGGGGACTGAGTCGGAAGACAACGGCATGAGCCGGGAAGAGGAGGGGTCGAATTCAGTGGCGGCGACGGTCTTGAAGCGACGTGTCAAAGTGATGAACACCGCATTCCGAGACGGCTTCCAGTCGGTGTTCGGAGCACGGGTCTTCACCGAAGACTTCCTCCCCGCCGTGGAGGCAGCCCGGGAGGCGGGCATCACCCATTTCGAGGCGGGAGGGGGCGCACGCTTCCAGGCGCTCTACTTCTATTGCAATGAAGACGCGTTCTCGATGATGGACGCGTTTCGTGAGGCGGCCGGTCCGGACGCGAACCTCCAGACCCTGGCTCGGGGCATCAACGTCGTGGGACTGGACTCGCAGAGCAGCGACATCATCGAGCTTCATCCCCGACTCTTCAAGAAGCATGGGATCACCACGATCCGCAACTTCGACGCCCTCAACGATGTCGAGAACCTGATCTACAGCGGACAGTGCATCGTCGACGCCGGCCTCCGGCACGAGGTCGTGGTTACGATGATGGAGCTTCCGCCGGGCAGCTCTGGGTCCCACACCGCGGACTACTACGAGTCCTTTCTTCGCGAGATCCTGGACGCGGGGGTGCCCTACGAGTCGGTCTGCTTCAAGGATGCCTCCGGGACGGCGGTGCCGTCCAAGGTCCACGAGACGATCCGGCGGGCCCGCAAGCTCCTTCCGGAGGGCACCGAGATCCGGTTCCACACGCACGAGACGGCCGGCGCTTCGGTGAGCGCATATCGGGCGGCGATCGAAGCGGGGGTCGATGGGATCGATCTGGCGATGGCCCCCTGCTCGGGAGGCACGTCGCAGCCCGACATCGCTGTGATGTGGCATGCCCTCCGTGGCACCGAGTACGACCTCGACCTCGACGTGGACCGGGTCATGGAAGCGGAGCTCGTCTTCAAGGACTGCATGAAGGACTACTACATGCCCCCGGAGGCGACTTCCGTGGAGCCGTTGATCCCGTGGTCGCCGATGCCGGGCGGAGCGTTGACCGCGAATACCCAACTCATGCGAGACCACGGGATCCTGGATCGATATCCGGAAGTCATCCAGGCCATGGGCGAGGTCGTGCGACGGGGTGGGTTCGGGACCTCGGTCACTCCGGTCTCCCAGTTCTACTTCCAGCAGGCCTTCAACAACGCCGTGATCGGTCCGTGGGAAAAGATCGCCGACGGCTATGGGAAGATGGTCCTGGGGTACTTCGGCCGCACTCCCGTTCCGCCTGACGAGGAGGTGGTCAAGATCGCATCCGAGCAGATGGGGCTCGAGCCCAATACCCGACCGGTCCTCGAGCTGAATGACGAGGATCCCAAGAAGGGGATCGGGCCGGCCCGGGCGCGGCTCGAGGAAGAGGGGATCGAGTGCACGGAAGAGAACATTTTCATCGCGGCCACCTGCAAGGAGCGGGGAATCGCCTTCCTGAAGGGGGAAGGCAAGGTTGCGGTCCGTAAAGGGGCCGCGGCCAGGGAGGAAGAGCGGGAGGCGGGGGCACCCGCCTCCGATCCCGGCGGGCCCTCCCGGTATCACATCCGCATCGATGGGGAAGGACACGAGGTGACGGTCCGAGGCGAGGAGGTGGTGGTGGATGGACGGACGTTCACCATCTCGATCGAGGATTCGGCCGAGGACCGCGATGGCGAGGAAGGGGCGCCGGAGGAGGAGAAGGCGGAGCCGGCTCGTCCCGGGACCGGCGGGAGCGACGGGAACGGCGTGGAGGTCCTAGCGAAGCTGCCGGGGTCCGTGCTTCGGGCTCACGTCAAAGAGGGAGACCAGGTCGCAGAGGGGGACGTTCTGTTCGTGATGGAGGCGATGAAGATGGAGATCGAGATCCAGGCGCCTCGGGCGGGCAAGGTGCTCTCTCTGGGAGCGGCGGCCGGCGACGAGGTTCCGTCCGGTCATGAGCTGGCGCGGATCGGGTAGGGGCGAGCGCTTTGGAGATTCTCGGGGAACTGTGGAGAGCCAGCGGCCTGTACAATCTGGGCTGGGGTCAGGCCGTGATGGTTGGCATCGGACTCCTCCTCATCTGGCTTGCGATCGCCAAGAAGTTCGAGCCCCTCCTCCTCCTTCCGATCGGCTTCGGCGGGATCCTCGCCAACGTACCCGTCGTCGCGATCGGTGGCCCGGACGGCTTCCTCGGGATGATCTACACCGTGGGGATCGCAACGGGTATCTTTCCGCTCTTGATCTTTATCGGCGTGGGCGCGCTCACCGACTTCGCCCCTCTCCTCTCCAACCCCAAGACGGCCTTCCTCGGTGCGGCCGCCCAGATTGGCATCTTCGGCACGGTTCTGGGCGCGATGGCCCTTTCCCAGTATGTCGGGGCGGTGGAATTCACCTTGGCGGAGGCGGCGGCGATCGGGATCATCGGAGGTGCGGATGGGCCGACGGCGATCTTCCTTTCGGCGCACCTGGCACCGGAGCTTCTGGGGGCGATCACCGTTGCAGCTTACTCCTACATGGCGCTCGTGCCCATCATCCAGCCTCCGATCATGCGCGCCCTTACGACACAGAAGGAGCGGGCGATCGAGATGAAGCAGCTTCGCCCCGTGTCGCGCTACGAAAAAGTCATCTTCCCGATCCTTGCGGTCTTCCTCTGCCTCCTATTCCTACCCGGGGCCGCTCCCCTCGTGGGCGCGTTGATGTTCGGTAACCTTCTCCGGGAGGCGGGTGTGGTCGATCGGCTCTCCCGCTCGGCCCAGAACGAGTTGATCAACCTGGTCACGATCCTCCTCGGCCTGGCGGTGGGATCGAAGCTGGCCGCCGAGGAGTTCCTGCGCCCCGAGACGCTCGGGATCTTCGTTCTCGGAGCGGTCGCCTTCTCCCTGGGAACGGCCGGGGGAGTCATTCTGGCGAAAATTCTGAATCGGATCACCAGGGAGCCAATCAATCCGCTGATCGGGGCCGCCGGGGTGTCTGCCGTGCCGATGTCCGCTCGTGTCGTGAACCAGGTCGGGATGGAAGCGAACCCTCAGAATCCTCTCCTGATGCACGCGATGGGACCGAATGTGGCTGGGGTAATCGGCTCGGCCGCCGCCGCGGGCGTCTTCCTCACCCTCGTTGGCTGACGGGCGAAGCGGCTCGCTTTCTCCCGAACAGCCGTAACGAGGGTACCTCCTCGACAGCATCGCTCGCCTTCGTGGGCGAACTCTTGATTCCGGGCACGACAGAGGCCTGTCCGGCGAAAGGTTGAGGAACCCCTCCCGCCGAACAGGCCTGACCGTCGGTCCGGACTCCGACCGCGGTTCCGGATCAGGTCCTAATCAGGGAAGACCTCCGGCCGGGGAGCGAGAGGGGGGCGGATTCCGCGGAATTCCCTGCGGCGTGTGCCTCAGGACGTGATAGGGATCCCACTCCACGTAATCCGACGTGATCGCATCGATCGAGGTCGTGCCAGCCTGTCCCATGACGAGCCTGAGCTCGTTGTTGAGCATGTCGATGACTCCTTCGACACCTGGTTGGCCGAAGCCGGTCAAACCCCACACGTACGGGCGACCGATCCCTACGGCGTCAGCTCCCAGAGCAAGGGCCTTGAACATGTCCCCACCCCGGCGAACCCCACTATCGAAGAAGACGGGCACCCGCCCGTCGACGCCAGCCGCGACCTCTGGAAGGTCAAAGATTGCTGGACGGTAGCTTTCTTCCGTGCGTCCTCCATGGTTGGACACGTAGATCCCGTCGGCGCCGAGTTCGACCGCTCTCTCGGCATCTTCCCGATGGTTGATCCCCTTCAGGATGATCCGCATGTCCGTAGCATCTTTGAGCCGCTGCAGGTAGTCCCAGTTCTGCTCCGGACGCTCTCCGGAGGGCTCCGGCAGGTCACGCCGCATCGGCTTGGTATAACCCGGTTCGTGCTCGTGGCACTCCTGACACAGAGGTTGGTTGTAGCCGTCTGGGCCAAGAGCTCGCCGGAGGGTCTCCCTCTTTCCTCCCGCAATGTTGTCGATTGTCCAGAGCAGATAACGACATCCGGCCGCTTCGACTCTCCGGATCGTCGAGAGGGTCTGGTTCCACTCCGGGAGAGTGTAGAGTTGGTACCAAACCGGATCCGCCCCGACTTGACTGAGCCCCTCGTTGATCTCTTCCACCGAATTCGAGCTCACGGTGGACTGCATCACCGTGGTGCCTCGGGTGCCGGCGGCCCGGGCGGCTCCCACCTCACCCTGCGTGTGGTACCCCCGGAGGCTGGCGACCGGGCAGAGGAACAAGGGGGTGTTCCATCGCTCCCCGAAGATCTCGGTCGACATGTCGACGCCGCTCAGGCTGCCTCCCCCGATGTCCGCCAGCCGCCGCACACGAACCTGGAGCCTGCGGAACCCTTCCCGGTTCGCCTCCAGCGTGAGATGGTCGCCCGTGCCCATCGCCAGGTATTCCCAGTGCTCAGGGAGGGAGTTGGCCTTCGCCAGAGCCTCGAAGTCGAAGACGTTTACGGCCTCGTCGACGGACGAGATGAGGAAGTCGTCCACGGGGGGACGGCCCCCAATGCCCCCTGACCCACCGGATCCGTCAGCCATTCTCAGGAGCTCATCCCTCAAAGCGGTTGGCAGAGCCGCAAGGGAGGCGACCGAGAGAAGCGGACTCGCCGCCAATAGCTTCAAGAAGCGACGTCGACTCGAAAATGAATCTGTGCTCATAAAACCGTTCTCCTTGAGATACATTTGGATCCGCCGAACAGCGGGGCCAGGCCTCGTCCAGTGACTCCGGCTGTGGAGCCTCACGGCTCACCCTCGGGCGCTCATCTCCTCGAGCCTTCCAAAAGGGGCGGCATAAGAGACACGTAGCGCCTCTCGAGCCGCCCGTCAAGCATTTGGTCCCGGTTCCCGGGCACCTCCCTTCTTGAAGGACGCGTTCGAGGACGGGAAGGAGGAGAAAAAGTGGTGCAGAAAGAGAGGAGTTGGTCCGGCTCTACGAAAATCCGAGGCATTGGCAAAGTCGTGGGTCGGGATGTTCAAGCGGCGAGCCTTTCCATAGTCTTCCGGGTCCTCTCTCGCGCACTGCCTAGTCCTCTCTCTCGAGCCGCTCTTCGTCGACAAAGGAGGGAAGCGTCAGCCCCAAAGCCTTCG
>SLFU01000216.1 GCA_007124095.1 Gemmatimonadota bacterium | reverse complement strand
GCTCGCTCTCTTACAGTGCACTCCAGCTCTTAACAGTGCACTCCAGGTACGGAGGATCCAGGCGAACGAAGAACGGGGCTCAGCCGTCCACCGTTCCCTCGGCCTCCCCGGAGAGATCCGGCTCCGGATACCCCTCCCGCCCGAGGAGCCCGTAAGTCAGCTCCTTCCCCAGCTCGACGCCCGGCTGGTCGAGCGGGTCCACTCCATAAAGGCCGCCGGCATAGACGGTCGCGATCTGGAGGAGCATGAAGAGCGCTCCGAGCGCACGGGCGTCGAGACTCTCGATCTCGAGGACGAGAGAGGGTCGTCCGGCCCGGCGCAGCGCCTCACCCGTGGCGCGGAGCTCAGTGTCCAAGAGCGCCTCCAGGGTGTGGCCGCCGAGATAGGCGAGCGCGGGCTGCCCGGGGTGGCTTCGGGGTATGGGGACGGGTGCCTCCCGCCGACCGACCCTGAGGAAGGTGACGGCCTTGTCCTGGGGCCCCTCCATCAGCAGCTGCAGGAGCGAGTGCTGATCCACGGCGCCCAGAGCCGCAAGGGGCGTGGGGCCCGTATTGACCATGCGTCCCTCCCGATCGCGCGCCTTCCCGAGCGACTCCCCCCAGAGCTGCTGGAACCAGAGCCCGAGCGCCCTGAGTCGATCGCCGTAGGGCATGAAGACGTGGATGGACCGGCCATCTTCGGTATGGGCGGTGTGGAGCAGAGTGGCGAGGAGCCCGGCGGGGTTCTCCGGGAGCTTCTCGGAGCGGCAGAGCTCCTCCATCTCCGCCGCACCGCCCAGGAGCTCCTCCAGGTCGGTTCCGACCACCGCCGCGGGGAGGAGGCCGACGGGGGAGAGCACCGAGAAGCGGCCCCCCACCTGGGGAGGAACAGCCAGAGCCGGAATGCCCCGATCGTTGGCCAGCGCGCGGAGCACCCCGGCATCCGGATCGGTCGTGAAGAGGAGGTGGCCCCTCAACTGGTCCTCCTCCATCACTCCCCGCAGGGCCTCCTCCACAACGAGGAACTGAGCCATCGTCTCCGCGGTTGAACCGGACTTGCTGATCACGTTGAAGAGGGTTCGACGCAGGTCCAGATGGGCAAGGAGCTCCGAGGTCGTATCCGGATCTGCGTTCTCCAGGAAGTACAGCCGCGGGAAATGCTCGCGGGCCTCGGACGACCGCTCGTTCCAGAGCGAGCCTCGAAGCGCCTCCGCGACCGCGCGGGCACCGAGGCTCGATCCCCCGATCCCCACCACCACGACCGCTTCGAACCACTGTCCGAACGAGTCGGCCACCTCCTGCACCTGCCGTCGCGTGTCCACCTCGTACGGGAGCCGGAAGAAGCCCATCTCCCCTTCCTCTCGACGCTGCTCCACGTCCCGGTGCACCTCGCCGAAACGATCGGAGAGCTCCCCGGAGAGGCGGGCGGGATCCACCCCCCCGTCTCCCACCCGGGAGGTCAGGAAGTTCGCGTGGTCAACGGTCACCGGGGTCATGCGCTCACCTCCTGCGCTTGGGGGTCGCCGCGATCGGCGGGGATCTCGATGGTAAGCCCATCGTAGGCCGGGGCGACGCCGACGGGAAGTCGCCGGACGAGGTCCTCGTGCCCCACCCGGTGCGACAGGTGCACGAGGAAGGTTCGTTCGGCACCCACCGTCTCGGCCGCCGCGACCGCCTCTTCGACATTAAAATGATTCGGATGAGGATTCCCCCACCAGAGCGCATTCAGGACAAGGGTCTGCACGCCCCTCAGCCCAACAAGGGTCTCCGGGGGCAGGATCTTCGCATCGGTGATGTAGCCCAGCCGCCCGACCCGGAATCCAAAGACTTGCTGGCGGCCATGAGGCACCGCCAGGGGGAGAAAGCGCCGTCCCGCCACCGCCTCGGGGTGTCCCGGCCGCAGGGTCCGGAGTCTCACCTCCGGCCTGCACGTCCCCGCTTCGGGCTCCGTGGTCGGGTTGAATACGTAGTCGAAGCGTCGCTCGAGGACCGTCCGGGAGGCGTCCGAGCAGTAAGCCGGCATGCTTCTCCGACTCCGGAGGGAGAAGATTCGCAGATCGTCGATCCCGTGCAGGTGGTCGGCGTGAACGTGCGTGAACCAGACCGCATCCACCCGCTCCACCCTTGCCCGCAGCAGCTGGAGCCTGAGCTCGGGGGGGGTGTCGATGAGGACATTCCTCCCATCGTCCATCGAGAGGAGGCTTCCGTGCCTCGTTCGACGGTCCCGGGGGTCCGGCGAGGTGCAGACCCCGCAGTCGCAGCCGATGACCGGTACGCCGAAGGACGTTCCGGTGCCGAGGAAGGTGAGCTTCACGTCAGAGGTGCTCCACTCGCATTGTGTTCGTGGTCCCCGGCTCATGGAAGGGAAAGCCCGCAGTCACGAGAACCGAGTCTCCCGGCGCCCCGACCCCCGCGCCCAGGATCGAGCGCTTCCCGAACTCACTCAACCCTTCGTAGCTGACCTCCTCCTCCTGGGAAAGGAGGGGCCGCACTCCCCACACCGCCGCAAGTTGGCGGTAGATCCCCGGGTCGGTCGTCACCGCGAAGATCGGCACCGGGGGCCGATGCGAAGCAAGGAGGCGGGCGGAGAAACCACTTCGCGTGATCACGAGGACGGCAGGCGCCTTGAGGATCCGCACAGCGTTCACCGTGGCCGAAGCCACGGCGTGCTCCCGCGGGCTCGCGCCCCGCCGCTGCTGCGATCCAGCTGCACCGAGGTACCTGGGACCCGCCTCCAGCACCCCGCTCCCCTCTACCTCCCGAACGATGCGGACGAGCGCTCCCAGGGCCTCGAGTGGGTACTTCCCGACCGCGGTCTCCCCGGAGAGCATCACCGCATCGGTCCCGTCGAGGACCGCGTTCGCGACATCGGAGGCCTCGGCTCGCGTGGGGAGAGGGCTCATGATCATCGACTCGAGCATCTGGGTCGCCGTGATCACGGAGCGGCCGTAGAAGTTCGCGGCTTCGATGATCCGCTTCTGGGCGAGAGGCACCTCTTCGAAGGGGAGCTCGACCCCGAGGTCCCCCCGGGCCACCATCACCATGTCCGACGCCTCGAGAATCTCGTCCAGCACGAGGAGGGCTCGGGCCATCTCCAGCTTCGCTACGACGAGCGCGCGGCCATCGACTCTCTGCTTCAAATCCTCCACATCGGTCCCGCTTCGAACAAAGGAGAGCCCCACACAGTCGACCCCCTCCTCGAGGGCAAAGTCGAGATCGCTCAGATCCTTCTCCGTGAGACTAGCCGCCGAAAGCGACCCCGTCGGGATGTTCATCCCCTTGTGGCTCTGGAGCATCCCCCCCCGGAGCACCCGGAAGGTCGCCCGATCCTCGACGACCTCCTCGCACTCGAGCTCAAAGAGGCCGTCATCGAGGAGCATGCGATCTCCCGGACGGATGTCCCGAGCCAGGTTTGCGTAGGTCGTCGGAAGCTCCTCGCCCGAGACCTCGTCCTCTGGGGCGAAGGTGACGAGCCCCTCGGGCTTGAGTTCGGCCGGCTCACCCAGCCGACCCACCCTGATCTTCGGGCCCTGGAGGTCGGCCAGGATCGGCACGGGCCGCCCTACCTCCGCGGCGGCTTTCCGGACGGACCGTATCACGGAATGGTGTCCATCGCGGTCCCCGTGGGACATGTTCACCCGGGCTACGTTCATCCCACCCCGAACCAGATCCAGGATGACGGATGGATCGGCGGTCGCAGGTCCCAGAGTGCAGACGATTTTGGTTCGGAGCATTCTTATTAGGACCGCCAGTGGAGATGCCGGGGCGCGGGAGATGAACTCCCAACGCCCTGTGGAGGAGTCAGGCGGAAAGGCTGAACCAGAAAGTTGTCCTCACACCGCACAAGGAGCAAGACACCACCCCTCCGCCAGCCCCCGAGGACGGCGGAGGCGCCATGGTTCCCGGGAACTTCCCTGCACGGAGTGGAGTATGACGGTTTTCCGGCCTTCATCGGTACACTCTCCCCATGCGCCCGGGGCGCGATGCCGGAGAAGGCCGGGGCACTTGTTTCTGGCTTTCTGAGATCCTGTTCAGATCCTGC
>SLFU01000133.1 GCA_007124095.1 Gemmatimonadota bacterium | reverse complement strand
GTTCCAGCTCCTGGGGATCCCCCAGGAGCTCCTCCAGCTTGCGGATCCCTTCCGAAGACAGACCCTCCGGGGGGGGTGCCAGTTCCGGATCCGCGACCAGCGCCTCGAAGATGGCCCGGAAATCCGGGTCCCGGAACTCCTCGGGCCCCACACGCTCGGCCGCACGCTCCACTCGTTCGCGACTTCGCAAGAGGATCAGAAGCAGTTGGCGCTCGGGCCCGAGGCCCGAGAGGGGAACCCGGTGCCCGCTCCTGGATCCCGAACGGAATTCTCGGTGCTTCGCTCCCCTCCCTCGGGTGGCAGCACCAGAACCGCCCGGTGAGGCCGGCGTCGTCTCCACCTCCACCTCCAACGTCCTTCGACGCACCCCCGTCCGCTCCGATACCCTGGAAATATAGATGTCGCGGAGGGCCGGATCCCGGGTCGCCCTCAGGGTGGGAAGAAGTTTGTCCACCGCGACCCTGACTCGATCAATGGATCCGAAGTAGCCCTTCTCGTCCAGGAGTTGGAGCTTCCGATCGAGCACGTCCACCGCACCGTTCAAATAGCGCTCCAGCCCCAGCCTGCCCTCCGATCGGACCACCGAGTCCGGATCCTCCCCAGGGGGAAGAGTGACGACCGACGGATGGACTCCCTGGGCAAGGAGGAGGTCTGCGGCCCGAAAGGTCGCCTTCAGCCCGGCTTCATCGGAGTCGAAGAGGAGGAGTGCCTTCCCACTGTAGCGCCCGAGCAGGCGCGCCTGCTCGGGAGTCATTGCGGTGCCCAGCGTGGCGACCGCGTGGTCCACCCCTCCCGCGGCGAGCGCGACCACATCCATGTACCCCTCCACGATCAACGCGACCCCTTCCCTCCGGATCGGGTTGCGGTTCCAGCTCAATCCGTAGAGCACGTCCCCCTTGTGGTAGATCCCAGACTCGGGAGAGTTGAGGTACTTGGGCGTGTGCTCTGCCGCGGTATCCAGGATTCTCCCCCCAAAGGCCAGAACCTTCCCGGAGACCGATTCGATCGGAAAGGTGATCCGGTTCCTGAATCGGTCGTAGGGCTCGGGAGATCGCTCCGAGCTCGTGAGGAGTCCCACCTCAAGGAGATGCTCCAGAGGGATCTCGTGCTTGGCGGCTGCCTCCCTGAACTCCCGCCATCCGTCCGGAGCGTAGCCGAGGCCGAAACGCTCCGACGTATCGGCATCGATTCCTCGTCCCTCGAGGTAGGCTCGGGCCGCCCGGCCCCGGGCAGGTTCGAGCAACTGCTTGCGGAACCACTCCCGCGCGAACGCATTGATCTCGTAATACGGCCGGAGCGGATCCTCCTCCCCTCGGCCGCTCTCCACTTCCCGTACCTCGACGCCGAAGCGCTCGCCGAGGTGTTTGACGGCGTCGAGGAACGGAATTCCCGAACGCTTCATCACGAAAGCGAAGACATCCCCCGACTCTCCGCACCCGAAGCACTTGTAGAAGCCCTTGTCCGGCACGACGTAGAAAGACGGCGTGCGGTCATCGTGAAAGGGGCACTTCCCCTTCCACTCCCGCCCCGACCTCTTCAGCGTGACCACCTCGCCGACCACCGAGACCAGATCGGCGCGGAGCCGAACCTCGTCGACCACTTCGTCCGGAATCACGATCTCTCTCCGGCCGAGATCATTTCAACACGGCCACTGTGACACCAGCGCCCCCTTCGCCCAACCCACCGGGACGGAACTCGCTCACCCGGGGGTCGGCGCGAAGGAGCTCGAGAACCCTCGCTTTCACCGCCCCGGTCCCTTTCCCATGGATCACCCGCAACTCGGAAAGGCCCCCGACCACCGCCCCATCCAGCGCCCTTCCGAGCTCCAGCTCCACTTCGTCCACGCGCAGCCCCCGCAGATCGGCTTCCGGACGGGCTTCGACCTCGGGAGCGGACCAGCCGCCGGAGCGCCGACCTCCGGGATCCGTCCGCTCGCTCACTCCCTCCGGTGCAGTGCGCTCGACCTCCGACCGGGGAAGCTGGAGCCTGAGGCCCCCCACTTCCACCGTCACCCGGTCCTCCCGCAGCTCACGAACCACCCCCTTCGTGCCGCTCCCCCTCATCCGGACCCGGTCCCCCTCGGCAACCGGTGCCAGGGTCCCGGGTCGATCGGAGGAAGGCGACACCGAGACATCCTCGAGCCGCTGCTTCCGCGCCGCAGCTTCCACTCGCTGTCTGGCCCGGGTCTCGATCTCGTCACGAGCCTCCCCCTCCCCTTCCCGAACCTCCCGGATCGCTGCCTCGACCTCTTCGCGGGCTTCCAGAAGGAGCTGCCGAGTTCTCTCTCGAGCCCGGGCCTCCTCCGTTCGTTCCCGCTCCTCCAGGCGCGATCGCCGTCGCTCGACCTCCTCCCGAACCCCTCGTGCCTCAGTCCGTGCCAGCTCTGCCTCGCTCAGCGCGGACGAGAGCGCCCGTTCCTTCTCCTCCAACGTCTCGAGCAAGCGCTCCACATCGAGCTCCCCCGAGTCGACCAACTCCTCCGCCCGGTCGAGCACCCTCGCAGGGAGTCCCGAGCGCCGGGCGATCGCCAAGCCGTAGCTCCGGCCGGGTCGCCCCTTCTGAAGCCGGTAGGTGGGCTCGATGCGATCCGGATCAAAAAGGAGGGAGGCATTTACGATCCCGCTCCCCTCCGCATCCAACCGTTTGAGGGCCCCGAGGTGTGACGTCACCACGGCCCTGGAGCCACGCTCCACCAGAGCTTCGAGGATGGCGCGTGCGAGTGCCGCTCCCTCCGAGGGATCGGTACCCGTTCCCACCTCGTCCATCAATACGAGGGTCCCTGTCCCGGCCCCCTCCAGGATCTCGATCGAATTCGCGAGGTGGGCCGAAAAGGTGGAGAGCGACTCCGCGATCGACTGCTCGTCGCCGATATCGGCGAAAACATCCGTCAGTACGGGAAGTCGCGTCCCGGGGCCCACGGGGGGAACCACGCCGCTCTGAGCGAGGAGATGGATCAGGCCGATCGCCTTCAGGAGGACCGTCTTCCCCCCGGTGTTCGGGCCGGAGACGACCACCACCCGCTCGTCCGGGAGGAGGTCGAGGAAGAAGGGGACAACATCGATCCCCTGCTCGACCAGCAGGGGATGGCGGCCGTCTACCACTCTCACCACCTCGTCGTCGGAGTCGAGCAATTCCGGAGGAGTCCCCTGCCACGCGCGCGCCGTCAATGCCCTCGCCCAAAGGGTGTCGAGGTCCACATGGGCCTCGAGTCCGGCGTCCAGCTCCCCCGCCAGGGGACGCAGACGTCCCGTGACTTCCCGGAGGATCCGGTGGATCTCACGGGCTTCCTCACGTTCGAGCTCTCGCAACTCGTTCATCAGGCCGATCGCGAGTGGCGGTTCGACAAAGAGGGTCGCGCCGGTGGAGGACTCCCCATGGATGATCCCCCCCACATGGGACTTCCCTTCCCGGCGGATCGGAATCACGTATCGGCCATCCCGGATCGAAACGGAGGCGTTCTCGACCCGAAGCCGGTCGGGAAGGGAGCTCAGGTAGCCTTCCAGCTTCCGCACGATCTGCCCGCGAATCGTCCGGAGACGTCCGCGGATCGAGCGCAGATCGGGGCTCGCGCTGTCGCGAATCGCACCTTCCTCGTCCACGATCGACGCGAGGTGGCTTTCGACATCCGGCTTTACTGGAAGGCGATCATCGAGCCGGGCCAGGTGGGATCGGTCGAGGGCTGGAGTGGCCGCCTCCGCTTTCAGGGCTCCCGATAGCTCCCGGCTCGCATCCAGGAAGCGGAGAAGCTCCCACACCTGAAGCGCCTCCAGTATCCCGCCCTCGACGGCGAGGAGCCGAAGAGACGAGCGCACGTCGGGAAAGGGTGGGGGCGCCCAGTCGGGGCGATCTTCGAGGAAGAGGAGCACCTCGGCCACTCGCGCCAGCTCCTCGCGCAGGGCGGAGGCATCGGTGCCAGGGCTGAAGGACCGCAGAGCCTCGCGCCCGAGGGGGTTTGCAGCCCGCTTCGCCACTTTCTCCATGGCCTGCTCGAATTCCAGGACGGAGAGGGCGTGGACGTTCATCCCCGGAGCTCGGCCCTCACTTCGCCAGCTCCTCCCGGACGATCCGGTTCGCTTCCCTTCCGTCGAACCGTCCCTTGATCCTCGGCATGAGGCTTCCCATCACCGCGCCCAGCTCAGTGGAACCGTCGGCGAGGATCTCCCGGACCATCCCGCGAACCTCGCCTTCCTCCAGCGGCCGGGGAAGGAACTCCGCCAGGATCTTCGCCTCCCGATCCTCCTTCTCCGCGAGCTCCTCCCGGTTCCCCGATCTCATCTGTTCCGCCGACTCCCGGCGCTGCTTGATCCCCCGGGCCAGAACCTCTCGCAGCATCTCGTCGTCCGCGCTCTCTCCGACTTCGATCTCCCGGTTTCGGAGCTCCGAAAGCACGGTGGAGAGCACCACGGTCCGGAGGCGATCTCGCTCCTTTCTAGCCTGGTTCAAGCGATCCTGGATTCGATCTCGAAGTGGGATGCTCAAGTGGGGTTCCGGAGCTGAAGTTGGACTCACGGGAGGAGCCCTTCAAAGCTACCCGAGGCCCGATCAGGGGTCAACGCGAGACCCGTCAGCCCGGCGGCCAGGACAGGGGGCGCCCTCCGAGGAGGTGGACATGGAGGTGGCCGACGGTTTGACCCCCGTCGCTGCCGGCGTTCACCACCAGGCGGTACCCCTCTTCGGAAAGGCCCTCACTCCTGGCCGCATCCCGGGCGGCGAGAAGGAGGCGGCCCATCAACGCCTGATCCTCGTCCCGGATCCGGTCGACGGATGCGACGTGATTCCGAGGTATGATGAGAAGGTGGCTCGGGGCCTTCGGATTCACATCCCGAAAAACGACGATCTCCTCGTCCTGGTGGACTACCGTGGCCGGCACCTCACCCCGCGAAATTCGGCAAAAGACGCACTCCTGGGACCCCGACGCTCCCTCGGGTCCGGAGTTCATTGGCCGGGAGTCGGTCACCGCTCGGCACCTCCGTCAGAAGGGTATGAAATAGGCCCGATCGGCCATGGAAGAGCCTCACCGGATAAGCTACGATCGCAGGACGCTGGAGTTCCAAACCACCCGACGCTGCCCAACTTTTCGGAGCCCCCCATGGAGCCTTTCGCCGAGACGATCAATAGCCTCCTCTCCCGCGATCCGGCGCCTGCCCGGTCCATTGGAAGTCTCTCCGAGATCCTGGGCCGCGAGACGCCGGCTCCCACTCCATCCCCCGAAAGACTCCTGCAGTCATTGCACTCAGCCCGTGAAGCACCCACCCAGATCGTTCGCCGGCCTCGGCGAGAATGGAGCCGTCGGATCGCCCCTCGAGCATGGGTGGTCGGTGGTCCCCCTCACGCGGAGAGTCCAACCGGGCGAAAGGGATCCGTCGCCTCCCGAATGCGCAAAACCCTGCGATCGCTGGCATCGGGCGTGGAGCCCGGGTCCGCGCAGGCCTGGGCCCGATGGACGCGGTTTGTCGAGGAGGAAGTGCAGGTCCGGAAGCTTCTCACCGATCCCGGGCCGGCACGGCACGGAACCCCCCGGTCCACCAGCCATCCTCTCGAACCTCTCCGTGCGGCGCAAACTCCGATGTCGACGCGCGCTCCATCACCTCCGGAACCTCATGCTCGAGGATTCCACTCAGGATGAGCCATCCCCCTTCCCGCAGCCCGCTTCGGAAGCCGTCGAGGAGGGGGAGCAGCACTCGGCTCTCGATGTTCGCCACGATCCCGTCGAGAGTGGCTTCCTCCGGGAGAAAGTCGGGCCCCACGACGCCCTCCCGAACCTCCACGCGGTCCGCCACTCCGTTCATGGTGACATTCTCACGCGCCGTAGCGCAGGACCACGGGTCCATCTCGACCGCCAGCACACGCTCGGCACCCAGGACGGCGGCTGCGATCGACAGAATTGCGGAGCCGGCCCCGATGTCGGCCACCCGGTCCCCGGGCTCCACACACTCGTCGAGGAGGCGGAGACAACCTCTGGTGGTCGGATGCTCGGCGGTGCCGAAAGCCATCCCAGGATTGATGGAGATCAATCTCTCCCCCGGCTCGAGCGAAGGTTCCTCCCAGGTCGGGCTGACCACGAGGCGGGGAGTGATCCGGCGGGTGACCAGACCCTCCTTCCACGTCTGCTCCCAATCCTCGTGCAACTGCCACCGAAAGGAAATTGCCGGCGAAACCAGCCCTGTCGACGCCGCAAGCCGTTCCCGCAACTCCTCCACGAATGGTTCGGGCGACTCGACGGTCTCCGAGAGATACACGAGAAAGCTGTCGTCTCGCTCCTCGACCCCCCGGCTGGTGAGCGACATCAAATCATCCACGAGGAGGCCGGCGAGATCCTCCTCCCGCGGCTTCTGGACCTCCAGAACGAGCCAGGCATCCGGTGCAGGAGGCACACTCCTCGGGCTATCCCTCACCCGGCGGTGAATGCCTCCCGGACCCTCGACCAGAACCCTCGACGCTCCTCGCCCGCTTCCTCCACAGACTCTGGTGCGGGATCCTCAACCTCACGGAGGTCGACGAACAGCGACTCCTGCTCCGGGGTGAGGTTCCCAGGCGTCCAAACCCGGACCCGGCCGATAAGGTCACCCGTTCCTCCTCCATTCAAGTCCGGCAACCCGGCTCCCCGGATCCGTATCGCCTGTCCACTTTGGATCCCCGCGGGAACCTCGACCGTCGTAGTTCCCTCCACGGTCGGCACCTCAACCTCGGATCCGAGGGCGGCTTGTGAAAAGGTGACGAGAATGTCCGTTATCAGGTCGTTTCCTTCCCTGATGAAGCGGTCGTCTTCTTCGATCTCGAGGAGGACGAGTATGTCGCCGCGGGGACCACCTCTCGGGCCCGTGTTGCCCTTCCCCCGGAGCGAGATGAAGTTCTCGGCCGTGACTCCTTTGGGAACCTCGACCTCGACCTCCCGCTCCGCACGGACTCGTCCTTCTCCACGACAGGAGCCACAGGGGTCTCGGATGACCTGGCCTTCCCCACCACAGCTCCGGCAGGTGGTCACCGAAACGAACTGCCCGAACACGGATCGCTGGGCGACCCGTTCCTCTCCGCGCCCCCCGCAAGCGGCGCAGGACTGGCTCGCAGAGCCGTCGGCGGACCCGCTGCCCCCACAGGATTCGCAGGAATCCAACAACGCGACGCGCACTCGCTTCGTCGCCCCGCGAGCGACCTCCTCGAGGGTAAGGGGGAGACGGATCCGGGTGTTCTCGCCCCTCCGACTCCGGGATTGACGCCGTCCCCTGCCGCGTCGCTGTCCGCCGAAGACCTCTTCAAAGCCCCCACCGCCCCCGCCGAAGTCGCGCATGAAGATCTCGATCGCGTCGTGCAGGTCGAATCCGGCCTGGAAGGGACCTCCCTGCCCGGCCGACGCCATCCCCTCCTTTCCGTAGCGGTCGTAAACCGCACGCCTCTGGGGATCCTTCAGGACCTCGTAGGCTTCGGAGAGCTCCTTGAAGCGGGCCTCGGCGTCGTCGGATCCGGAGTTCTGATCCGGATGATATTTCATAGCCAGCTTGCGATACGCCTTCTTGATCGCTTCCGGGCCGGCATCCCGGGGAACGCCCAGGGTTTCGTAGTAGTCCGACATAAAGTCAATGCCACCTATGCGTATGCGTCCACCCCGATCGGGGTGGACGCGGTCGAAAAATTCGAGCTATTCGAGAATTCGGTTCACGAGCGAGGATGTATGTTCGACAATCGCACACACCTTCTCGTAGGGCATCCGCGTGGGCCCGATGACTCCAATCACGCCCTTGAGCCCCCCGACCCGGTACTCGGCCGTGACGAGGGTGAACCCCATGAGCTCCTCGGCCCGATTCTCCGAGCCGATCGTAATCTGGATACCGCCGTCGTGGGACCGATCCCCGAGGACGGTGGCCAAGAGATCTCGCCGCTCGGTCAACCTGAGGAGCCCCTTCAGCCGCTCTCCGCTCGTGAACTCGGGTTGCGCGGCAAGGACGCTGGTCTGCCCGATGTGGATCTCCGAGCCGTCCATCCCCGGCCAGGAAAAGAGCTCCCCGCCCGATTGCATGAAGATGTTCAGGATTTCCTCGGCGGCCGGGTCGTCGTCGGGGACCATGTCCCGGATTCTCGAGGAGACCGTTTGCCGGATCTCCAGCAAGGTGAGACCGGCGAGACGTTCGTTCAGAAGATACGTCAAGGTGACCAGTGTATCGTCGGGGACCTCGCAGTGGAGGTCCACGTAAATCGTCCGTACCACTCCGCTCCGTATCTGGGCGACGAGTAGCACCTTCGTTGACGAGACGCGGACCAGGTCCAATCGGTCGAGGACCGAATCCGCCAAGCGGGGAGCCGCTGCGACCCCAAGCTCCTGCGAGAGGAGCCCAAGAGCCCGGGTGGCCCTCCGGACGAGACGCTCGATCGCGGAGGCTCCCTCCGGATCGAGCTCCGTCAGGAGTCGTTTCTTCTCTGCATCCGTGAGGGAAGCCGGTTGCATGAACTGCTCCACGAACGCCCGGTAGGCCAGATCCGTGGGAACGCGACCCGCAGAAGCGTGGGGATGCGTCAGATACCCTTTGTCCTCCAGGTCGCTCATGGTGTTGCGCACGGTGGCAGGCGACACCCCGAGATCGAATCTCCGGGCCACGTTCCGACTCCCGGCGGGCTCCGCGGTTTCCACGTAGACGCGCACCACGGCTTCCAGGACCTGCCTCTCTCGCTGAGAGAGCTCGACGTCCTCGGTCCTTTCGGCCTGGGTTCCTGGCATTCCGTCCGTCATGGCGCCTCCGACAATCCACGAGACGACAGGTCAGCGCCGACCACTCGGCCGGTTCCGCCATCGAAAAAGCTCGGCTCCGGCCGAGCTGCGACACATCCACCCTTGAACGACGCCTCCCGCGCCACGAGCTGAACACTTCCCTAAATCGAGCAGACCACCCCTCCCCAATTATGCCACGCTGGTCTCGTAGGTTCCATCCCCACCCCCCTTCATCCGACCTGTCCGGGGCGACACCAACCCTCTACCTCCCGCCTGACCACACCCTCCAGCTCCAGCCGGGTCAGGGTGGCGAGCAACTCCTTCGGCGAAAGGCCAGCTCTCTCCACCAACTGGTCGAGGGATCGGGGCACGGAGTCGAGGGCGTCCAGCACCCCGCGGGCGCGGTGAGATCCCCGGTACGTCCCGTCGGTCTCCGGCTCGGCCGCATCCGCGCGGCCCCGCCCGGGTCCCATGCCCCGCGACCTGCACCGGGGAAGCGCATCCCATCCCATGACTTCCAAGACCTCGTCGGCCCCGGTTAGGAGGTGCGCCCCGTCCCGCAGGAGGGCGTTCGTACCCCGAGCCTGGAGAGCCTCCACGGACCCGGGCACCGCGAAGACGTCGAGTCCCAGGTCGAGTGCGTGATCCACGGTGATCAGCGCTCCGCTTCGCTCCGCCGCCTCCACGACGATCACGGCACGCGCCAGCCCCGCCAGGACTCGGTTCCGACGGGGGAAGTGATAGGGACGAACCCCCTCCCCAGGGGGAAACTCACTCACCACCAGGCCCTCATCGAGGATTCGTCGAAAGAGGTCCCGATTGCCGGACGGATACGCCCGATCCGGCCCTGACCCCAACACCGCCAGGGTGCCTCCCCTACCCTGAAGCGCGCCGCGGTGGGCGGCCCCGTCGATTCCCAAGGCAAGCCCACTGACCACGACGATCCCCCGATCCGAGAGCTCCCGGCCCAACCGCTCGGCCGTTCTGCGTCCGGTGGCCGTGGCACGCCTGGAGCCGACGATCGCCACCGATCGCCGCTCCAGGAAGGAGATGTCCCCACGCAAGAAGAGGACGGGAGGAGGGTCGACGAGCGCGAGGAGGGCTCGGGGATAGTGGGGATCGCCGAGGGGCACGATCCGGATCTCGAGGTCCCGGCAGCGCTCCAGGACCCGCTCGACCTGTTCGCGGAGATCGTAGGAGCCTCGCGCGGCCTCGGCCTCGGTGCCGGCGAGGCGAGAGAACTCACCGGACGGGAGCGCGAGCGCCTTTCGGGCAGACCCCTCTCGCTCGAGCAGTCGGAGGACGGTCCGGTCTCCAACTCCCGGCAGGAGTCGAAGGCGGAGCAGGGACCGCAACTCCTTCCCAGGGCTCAGAATTCCTCGTCCACCCCTTCCCACCATGCCTCCTCCTCCGAGGGTGGGGATTCCGGCTCCCCGACCGGGTCCCTCGGGTCTTCGCGGTCGAGCTCCCGGATCCGATCCCAGAGTGCGTCGAGGAATGGTTCCAGGCCCTCCCGACTCACCGAGGAGATTCGGAACGTTGCCCAGGCCGCGGGCGCGTCGATCCGGGGAGTGGGGTCGTCCGGTGGAAGGAGATCCGCCTTGGTGAACACAACACAGTGCGGTCTCTGGGAGAGATCCGCCGAGTACCGTGCGAGCTCCTCGCGAAGTCGGTTGTAGCTCCCCTCGGGGTCGGGATCGTCCACCGGGACCATCAAGGCTAGGGTCCGGGTCCTTTCGATGTGTCGGAGAAACTGGTGTCCGAGTCCCTTTCCTTGGTGAGCCCCCTCGATGATCCCGGGGATGTCCGCGACCACGAACGAGCGGTGATCCGACCGCTCGACCACGCCTAGATTCGGAGTCAGGGTGGTGAAGGGGTAGTCAGCCACCTTGGGCCGAGCAGCGGACACGGAGGAGAGGAAGGTCGACTTGCCTGCATTGGGTTCGCCGACCAGCCCGACATCCGCGATCAGCTTCAGGGTGAGCTCCAACGTGCGTCGAACTCCCTCCTCACCTGGTTCCCATCGTCGAGGAGCCTGGTTGGTGGCGGTCACGAAGCGGGCATTGCCCCTCCCTCCCCGTCCCCCTGGCGCGACCACGAGGCGTTCCCCGTCCGTCAGGAGCTCGCCCAGGAGCTCCCCCGTTTCTTTGTCACGCACGATGGTGCCCGGAGGAGCGCGAAGCTCCGCATCCTTTCCACGGCTCCCCGTCCGGTTGCTCCCTTCCCCGTGGCGGCCGCGGGAGGCGCGATATTCGGACCTATAGCGGAAATCGAGAAGGGTGGAGAGCTGGCCATCGCAGACGAGAACCACATCCCCTCCGTCACCTCCATCCCCCCCCGAAGGCCCCCCACGAGGAACCCCCATCTCCCTCCGGAAAGCTTCGGCGCCGGAGCCTCCGGTGCCGCCCTCCACCTTAATCGTCACCTGATCGATGAACATATTCGTAGACTCCCCCTTCGGACTCGACTCTGGACGGCCGCATGACCCGGCCGCCCCCCTTCACGTCACCCCGCCTCGAGGTCGGCTCGAAGCGTTTCGGCCCCCGAGGAGATCCCTAAGCGGGGGTCAATTCGAGATGCGCTTCGAGGAAGGCCACCTCCTCCCCACGAGTGTTCGGAACGGCCTTCCGGCGCCATTCCTCGAGTTCCGCAGCCGCTCCGCGAGACAGCAAGTCCAACCGTTCGAGAACTCGCACCAGGGCCACTTCCGCAGCTCTCCGGGAGCCGTCCTCCACCTTCAGAGCGAGACCCACGCGCCCCTCCCGCTCGGTTGCCCCGTACACGCCTTCCGCGCCCACCTTAGCGAGAATCTCGCCTTCGCTCGCGAGCATCAGGCGGGTGCACAGCCGTCCCGTTCCCGCCACGTGAAAGGGATGGCCGGTCATCGCGCTCACCACCTGGTGAGGACCGGGCTCTCCTCGCGCAGCGGCGTCCCCCAATCTTCCGAACGCACGAGCGACGGCGAGGAGGGGCAGCCCGAAGCAGAGGACACCGCACCCGTCCACGGCCGTAGGGATTTTGTCCGGCTCGAGGCCAGTCCTTCTGGAGATCTCGGACCGCATTCGTTCCTGCACCGGATGGCCCACCTCGTGATACCCCTCCAGCGGCCACCCGTGGTGTCTGGCCAGGGCCAGCATTCCGGCGTGTTTCCCTGAGCAATTGTTGTGGATCCGCTCCGCCCGCCCTCCCTCTCGGAGAAGGTCATGGGCGGCGGCCTCGAGCATAGGAAGGTGCGGCCCGCAGGCCAACGCGTCCTCTCGAACCCCGGACCTGGAGAGAATCCGACGAACCCCCTCCAGGTGCCGGGGCTCGCCGTTGTGGGAAGCGCAGCAGAGTGCGAGCTCCGCTCCCTCGATCCCGAAGCGGGTCAAGGCGCCGTCGCCGACGAGCGGAAGGGCCTGGAAGGGCTTTGCCGCCGATCGCAGGAGCGTCATCCGCTCGGCGTCCCCCGCCCTTGCCCGGAGCCGCCCATCCCGGTCGACTACGGCCACGTGAATCCGGTGTCTCGACTCCACCACGGATCCGCGCCGAAGCAGTACCCACGAACTCACTTCCGCCCCTCCACCTTCGCTCCGATCGGAGGGCCGAGGGATGGGGCGTCGGGACAGACCCCCTCCAAGCTGGAGCTCGCCTGTGTCACAGACCGGCCACCAGCTGACGACCGTTCTCCCAGATGATCTGGGCACCCATCAGGAGGAAGAGGACCGCCAGCACGGAACGTAGGGTCGCGGCCCCCATTCGCTGGTTCCAACGGGCCCCGACCGGCGCGAGGAGGACGGCGCCGGGGATCATCGCGAGCGCGGCAGGAAGGTGCACGAAGCCAATCGCGCCGGGAGGCAGCCCCTCCACACCCGAGCCGGCCAGGATGTATCCGAGGACCCCGGCGGGGGCCGCGAATACGATAACCCCGATTGAAGCGGGTACCACTCGGTGGAGATCCAGGCGCCCCCAGTGGATGAGGATCGGGATCGCCACGATTCCGCCTCCGACACCCAGGAGAGCGGAGAGGAATCCCACCATCCCCCCTCCGATGAGCACGACCCACCACCGCATCCTCCGCCCACCCGACACCACGAGAGGCTCCGGGCCTTTGCGCCGGAGGACCCGAGTCCCCATCACGAGCAGAAAGGCACCGAACACGACCTTGAGGATAGGAGAAGGCAGGCCCACGGCCACGCGGGCGCCCAGGAGCGCGGCGAGAGCTGCCGCCGCACCAAGTGGCAGGACGAGGGACCAGGTCACGACCCCTTCTCGGCGGAAGGCCCAAAGCCCCGAAAGGGCCGTCGGCACGATCACGACGAGGGAGGTGGCGTGAGCGAGTGCGGCCTGGTGTGCGAGGGGAACGGACAATCCGCTCCAGGAAGGCCCTTCCATGAGAAGATAGAGAAAGGGCACCATCACCAGCCCCCCCCCGATGCCGAGCATTCCGGATACCACCCCCACCATCGCACCCGCGCAGGCCGCGAGGAGGAGGGCCGAAAGGGTCAGCGCACCGCCCCCACCTGAACCGGAGAACCTACCCGGGCGAAGAGGTCCTCCACCGACTCAGCTCCGCGCAGGAGCTCGAGCGCCTGTTGGAGCGGGGCGTCGTGAGGCAGCCGCCACCGGAACTCCTCCGGCTCACCCCATCCCTGAAGCGCAATCTGCGACTCCAGTTGATAGCGCACGAATCGCTCCGCCGCCCGGAACGTTTCACGGTCGGTTTCCAGACCCTCGTCGCGAAGGCGGTCATAGAGGATGTCCAGGTCCTGATCGGTCACCTCGAATTCCCGGTTCTCCTCGCCCTCCCGCTGGAGGAATTCCACCGCGTAGTTGAAGACCCCCACCGAGAAGCGTCCCCCTTCCTCGAAGAGGGTGCGCACGGCCCGCTGTTCGTCGGTCGTGAGGGTGTCCATCGGGACCAAGAGGTCGGGAA
The DNA here is from genome assembly GCA_007124095.1 of Gemmatimonadota bacterium. GTDB lineage: Bacteria > Gemmatimonadota > Gemmatimonadetes > Longimicrobiales > Gaopeijiaceae > SLCK01. Next base: position 758 of record SLFU01000133.1, on the reverse strand, counting down.
CGATCCCCCCCCCTCCAAAGAGCGTTCGCCCGCCGACGGAGCTCACCGTGGGTCGCCCGGCTGTATCGGGGGGCATCTGGTACTGCCCGGTTACACTGATCGCGTATCCCACGCCGTTTGCCGTGGGCCCGACGGCGGTCTCCATCTCCTCTTCCTCCTGATCCGCGGTCCGCTCGATCGAGCGGCCCTGCGGCGTATACCAGCGGGCCGTAGTCAGCTTCAGGACATTCCCGCCGGAGAGGGAGAAGAGACTCTGGACCGATCCCTTCCCGAAGGTGGAGCTCCCGAGCACGACGGCCCGATCGTTGTCCTGCAGGGCCCCCGCCACGATTTCCGAGGCAGACGCGCTGCCACGATCCACGAGCACGACGAGCGGCACGTCCGGGAAGCGGTCGGCGACGGACGCCCGAAGCATCCGATTCTGGTTGCGCTGCTGCCCCCGCGTCTCCACCACCTCGGCGTCGCGATCCAGGAAGAGGTCGGTGATCCCGACCCCCTGATCCAGGACGCCGCCTGGGTTTCCGCGGAGATCCAGGACCAGCGCCGTCGCCCCTTCGGCCCGGAGAGAGTCGGCCGCGTTCTGGACCTCCTGCGTCGACGTTTCGCTGAAGAGACCCAGGGGAATGTACCCGACGCTCTCCTCGAGGAGCGTCGCGAAGGAAACCGAGCGCAGCTGGATCTGCTCGCGCGTCAAGGTGAAGTCGATCGGAGAGGACACCCCCGGGCGCTGGATCTTGACGTCCACCGGGTCCCCGGCC
>SLFU01000142.1 GCA_007124095.1 Gemmatimonadota bacterium | reverse complement strand
GCTACGAGATCGTCTATACCCCCCACTTGATGAACGAGAAGCTCTTCGAGCTTTCCGGTCACCTGGAGAATTTCGGGGAGAACATGTTCGGAGCTGTGGATATGAAGGGGGTCCGTTACCGGGTCAAGCCGATGAACTGCCCCGGGCACATCTGCATCTACCAGGCGGCGCAGCGCTCCCACCGCGAGCTCCCCATTCGCTACGCCGAGTTCGGCACGGTGTACCGCTATGAGCGGGCCGGAGTCCTCCACGGCATGCTCCGAGTGAGAGGGTTCACCCAGGATGACGCACACGTCTTCTGCACGGAGGAGCAGGTACCGGGGGAGATCGAGGCATTGCTCGATTTGGTGGACGAAATGCTGTCCACGTTCGGATACCCCTACACCACCGCACTCGCAACCCGTCCGGAGAAGGCACTGGGTTCGGACGAGCAGTGGAGGAGGGCCGAAGGCGCCTTGCGCTCCGTGCTCGAGGAGCGGGGCGTGGCGTACGAAGTCGAGGAAGGGGGTGGGGCCTTTTACGGGCCCAAGCTCGACTTTCAGCTGATCGATGCGATCGGACGGAAGTGGCAGGGTCCCACGGTACAGCTCGACTTCAACCTTCCGGACCGATTCGAGATCGAGTATGTGGGTGAGGACAACGAAAGGCACAGGCCCGTGATGCTTCACCGGGTCCTGGTCGGGTCGATGGAGCGGTTCATCGGTGGGCTGATCGAGCACTACGCTGGAGCCTTTCCCCTCTGGCTGGCGCCTGAGCAGGTCCGGATCCTTCCCATCTCGGAGCAATGGTCCGACGATGCCGCGAGCTATGTGAAGGCGCTCCGGGACGAGGGGGTTCGAGCGGAGCTCTACGACCGGGAGAGCCTCGGTTACCGGATCCGGGACGCCGAGCTCCGGAAGGTCCCCTACATGGGGGTGATCGGAGAGCGAGAGGCGGCCGCGGGCACAGTGGCCGTCCGGAAACGGGGAGCGGGCAGGAAGCAGGAGGTCATGGATCGGGAGAGGTTTCGGGATCAGCTGGTAGAGGAGATCCGGAGCCGGGCGCTCGGATGAGCCCAGATGCCGGTGGTCGTCCCTCCTCTTCCTTGACGCTCCCCGCCCCCCGCGTATCTTTGGATAGGATTACATTCAAGGAAGTGAGGGGAGGTTCCCCTCCACCCTTCGGCCCGTCCCGGACTTTATCGGGGTGGTGACGCCACCGGGTCCAGCCAGGCGAAGGGGAGGGAGATCCATCACTCCCGCTTCGGTCCTGAGTGGCCCGGATCCGTCCGGGCCGTTTTCATTTCAGGCCCCCAGGGTGCCGGAATCGAACGGAGGTTGGAGCCATTAAGGATCAGAAGGTCCGCGTCAACGACCAGATCAGGATCAGTCCGATTCGCCTCATCGATGCCGATGGGGAACAGGTGGGAATCATCTCGCTCGACGAGGCCAGGGAGCGGGCCGCGGATGCGGGATTGGATCTCGTGGAAGTCGCGCCGGACGCGCGTCCACCGGTCTGCCGTCTGATGGATTATGGGAAGTACAAGTACGAGGAGGCGAGGAAGGCGCGGGAGGCGAAGAAGAAGCAGCACACGATGCAGGTCAAGGAGGTGAAGTACCGACCGGGCATCGAGGAGCACGACTACGCCTTCAAGACCAGGCACGTCCGTCGATTCCTCGAGGATGGGGACAAGGTGAAGGTCACCATGATGTTCCGTGGCCGGCAGCTTTCCCATCCCGAGCTCGGCCTGGAGGTGCTCGAGAAGGTGGTCGAGGATGTGAACGACCTCGGGAAGATCGAGAGTCAGCCCACGAGGGAGGGACGTACAATGATTATGGTGCTGGCGCCGCTGAACACGAAGTGAGGTGAGTGCCGCACAGGGAGCCCCTTCCCGTGGAAGTCCATTCCGAATTGAACGCCGGCCGTGCGGGATCCGATCCTGCTGGTATCCGGAAGAGGTGAATATGCCAAAGATGAAGACGAACCGTGCGGCGGCGAAGCGGCTGAGGCGCACCGGTTCCGGGAAGCTCCGTCGGCGTAAGGCCAACAAGAGCCATATCCTTACCAAGAAGACCAGGAAGCGAAAGCGGCGTCTCCGCCAAGCGACAGTGGTCTCGAAGGCGGACGAGAAGCGCATGAAGCGCCTTCTCCCCGGCGTGTAACCGAAGAAGGAGCGACACCATGCCACGCACAAAGGGCGCCCCGGCGCGCAAAGATAGAAAGAAGAAGGTCCTCAAAGAGGCCAAAGGATACTTCGGCGGCCGAAAGAAGCTCTATCGCACCGCGAAGGATGCGGTAGAGAAGGGCTGGGAGCACGCCTACCGGGACCGGCGAAAGAAGAAGAGAACGTTCCGGCGCTTGTGGATTGCGCGGATCAACGCTGCGGCCCGCGAGCACGATCTCTCCTATTCCAGGTTCATCAACGGGCTCAAGGAGTCGGGAGTGGAGTTGAACCGTAAGGCGCTCGCGGATCTGGCCGTGAAGGATCCGCAGGCCTTCGAGGCGCTTGCCGCTCAGGCGAGGGAGGGGCTGGGCCAGGCCTGATCGGGACAGGGGGCTTGGAGCGGATCCGTAGAGGGCTCCGGGAGATTGGCTCCCGGAGCCCTCCTTCGTTGCGGACTCATTCGTAGGACGGTAAACCGCCGCAGCGCGACCGACCCGACTGGAGCGGACGTGGGGTTTTCGAGCCTCCCCCGGCCTTGTAGCTTTCGGCCTCTTCCCGGGGAGGGTCGGCCAGGCCTCCTGGCCAGTCTTCATGGCCAGTCTTCATGGAATGGGCGGGAATGAAAGTCGAAATCGTCACCGGCGCAAGCGAGGCTCATGTCCACGGATGGATCGCTGATCGAACAGTTGAGGGGGCTGGAGGAGGAGGCCCTCGCGGCCGTGGAAACGGCCGAGAGCGGGGAGGCGCTCGAGGAGGTGCGCGTTGCCTTTCTCGGCCGAAGGGAGGGGCGTGTTTCGGGGATTCTCCGGAAGCTGGGACAGCTTCCTCCGGAGGAGCGGCCCCGACTGGGGGCGGAGGCGAACCGGGTCAAGGCTCGCCTGGGGGAAGCCTTGGAGGCTCGAGAATCCGCCCTCACCCGGGAGGATCGCACCGAGGCCCACTCCGAAGACCTTACCCTTCCGGGACGGGAGCGTTGGATCGGAGGGCGGCACCCGGTGACCCAGGTGGTCGACGAGCTGGTCGGGATTTTTCGGGACTTGGGTTTCTCCCTCGCGCGCGGACCCGAAGCCGAAACTGAGTGGTACAATTTCGAGGCCCTGAACACCCCCCTCGACCACCCGGCTGCAGACGAACAGGACACGCTGTATCTGAAGGGGGGGAACCTCTTGCGGAGCCACACCTCCCCGGTGCAGGTACGAGTGATGGAGAGCCACGAGCCTCCGATCCGGATTCTGGCCCCCGGGATGGTCTACCGAAGGGACTCCTACGATGCGACGCATACCCCGGCGTTCGCGCAACTCGAGGGGTTGGCGGTGGACGAGGGGATCACATTCGTCGATCTCAAGGCTACCTTGGCCGAATTTGCCCGCCGCTACTGGGGAGCCGGCACCCGTGTCCGCTTCCGACCCTCCTTCTTTCCCTTCACCGAGCCCTCGGCTGAGGTCGATGTGAAAAGGGTGTTCCAGGATGAGGCTGGGATTCAGAGGGAGACGGACTGGATCGAGATCATGGGGGCGGGAATGGTGGATCCGGCGGTGCTGGAGGCGTCCGGACTGGATGCGGAGCGCTACACGGGATTCGCGTTCGGTATGGGTCCTGGGCGGATCGGCATGCTGAAATACGGGGTGCCGGATCTCCGACTCTTCTTCGAGAACGACGTCCGCTTCCTCCAGCAGTTTGCCCGATCGTGAACGTCTCTTACCAATGGCTACGCGCACTGGCCCCCGAACTCGAGGCGACTCCCGAGGAGCTCTCGGACCGCCTGGCTTCACTGGGGTTTCCCGTGGAAGGTCTCCGGCCCCTCGCAGAGGGTCTCAGCGGGATCGTGATCGGCGAGGTCCAGGCGGTGCGGGACCACCCCGATGCGGATCGACTCCGCCTGTGTGAGGTGGATGGTGGTGACGGGGTGGTTCAGGTGGTGTGTGGGGCGGAGAACGTCGGAGCTGGGGGCTGGTACCCGTTCGCCCCGGTCGGATCGAGTCTTCCCGGGGGCATCACCGTCGGGAAGGTGAAACTGAGGGGCCAGGAGTCACTCGGGATGCTCTGCTCCGAGATGGAGCTGGGGCTGGGACCGGATCGGACGGGGCTGATGGAGCTGGAGGGGCCGTTCACGCCTGGCCAGCCCCTCGTCTCGGCCTTGGGCCTCGACGATGTCCGACTCGACGTCGAGGTCACCGCGAACCGCCCCGACCTGCTTTCGCACGAAGGGATTGCGCGGGAGTTGGCTCCCGGCGGCCATTCGGGCCTGCGCCTTCCCCCGATTCCGGGGGAGGACCCGGAGCGGGCCGAGCAGCTTGAAGAGCTCCAGGTCCAGTCCGAGTCCGGCCAAGTGAGCGGGGGCGGCGTGACGATCCGGATCGAGGATCCGGACCGCTGTCCCCGTTACCTGGGGCTCATCGTGAGCGGGGTCAAAGTGGCTCCCTCTCCGCGATGGCTCCAGACTCGGCTGCGAGCCGTGGGGGCCCGCCCGATCAACAACGTGGTGGATGCCACGAACTACGTCCTTCTCGAGTTGGGCCAGCCGCTCCATGCCTTCGATCTCGGGAAGGTAGGGGAGGGCACGGTCGTCGTGCGCCGAGCGCGGGACGGTGAGGAGCTCCGGACCTTGGATGGGGAGGACCGCACCCTTTCCCGCGATGTCCTCGCGATCTGTGACGCCCGCCGGCCGATCGCGGTGGCCGGGGTCATCGGGGGAGAGGAGTCGGAGGTCTCGTCGGAGACAACCGATATCCTCCTCGAGTGTGCCCTGTTCAGTCCTGGCCCGATTCGCTCGGCCCGAAAGGCCCTGGGCCTCTCCACCGACGCATCCTATCGGTTCGAGAGGGGGGTCGATCCGGAGGGGCAGCATCGGGCCCTCCTCCGGGTCGCACGGATCATCCTGGCCACCGCCGGGGGAACGGTGCGCGGACCGATTCTGGACTGCCGGCCCAAGGCGTTCGTGCGAGATACGTTGCGTCTCCGACCGTCCCGGGTCGAGGCTCTCTTGGGTGTCCCATTCGAATCTTCGTCGATCCGGTCCCTGCTCGAGCCCCTCGGGCTCCACGTCGAGTCCGGGGGGAATGAAGAGCTCGCCGTGGAGGTGCCGGGCTTTCGGAGCTACGATGTCAGAAGGGAGGTCGACCTGATCGAAGAGATCGCCCGGACTCACGGTTATGATCGGTTCCCCGAGACGCTGGGGGCGTTTCGTCCCGGCACAGTTGCGGATCACCCCCTATTCGACCTGGAGGCCCGGCTTCGCGACGAGCTCGTGTCCTGGGGACTCCTCGAGGCCCAAACCCCGGCGTTCGCTCCGCAGGGAGAGGGAGAGGTGGAGCTACTCAATCCAATCTCGACGGAGGAGCGGTTCCTCCGAAGCCGGCTTCTCCCCGGGCTGGTTCGCCGCCTGGAGTACAATCTGAGCCGCGGGAACCGAAATGTTCGGCTCTTCGAGATTGGCACCGCCTTCAGCCGCAGCGAGGCGGGGGAGTTGCCCCGAGAGCGGACGCATCTCGCTGCGATCCTCCACGGAACCCGGATCCCACCTCACTGGGGAGACCGGGAGATCGGACTCGATGTCTGGGACCTGAAGGGGCTTCTGGAGCGGGTGGCCGAGTTGGTTTCGGGTGGCAGCTGGGGCTTGCGGCCCGAATCCGAGGTGACAGATGGCGAGCTCTTCGACCTAGCGTCTCACTTCGTGGCCGTGGGTCCGGATGGAGCGATCGTCGGCGCCGGTGGAGGGCTTCGTCCTCGGGCAATCGATCTTCCGCCCTGGGCCGGCCCGGTGTGGGGGTTGGAGGTGGTACTGCCGGAGCTTCCCGACGATCCGGGTGAGGTGACCTACCGACCACTTCCGCTCCATCCCGGGGTGGAGCGGGACCTTGCTCTTCTCCTGCCCAAGGGACTTTCGGTCGACCGCGTCGGTTCCCTGATCGAGGCGGAGGGTGGAGAGCATTTCCACGAGGTACGGGTCTTCGATGTCTACCGGGGCGGAGACATCGCAGAGGGGCTTCGCTCCGTGGCGGTTCGCCTGCGCTTCCAGGCCGCCGATCGTACCCTGACCGACGCTGAAGTGGACGAGATCGTCCAGAGAATCGTCGGTGCCCTCCGGGAGGAGTTCGGTGTCGGAGTTCGAGGACAACAGAGCTGATCCAGCCGAGCTGAAGGCGCTTTCCGCTCTTGAGGCCGGGGTGGGACGACTTCTGGAGGAACTGTCCCGGATGTCGATGCGAACCCGCCGGGCCGAGGCCCGCGTGCGGGATCTGGAGGCCCTTCTCCGGAGGTTCACACGAGGGGACGCGGATCCCGGTGAGCTGCAGGAGACGATCACTGAGCTCAGGGCCGAGAATCGGGAGCTTAAGGATCGAATCCGGGAAGGGCGGGCTCAGGTCGATCGGCTCCTCTCGAGGGTGCGCTTTCTGGACGAGGGACATTGATTCTCAAGGCCTCGGGTGCACCCGAAACCGAAACCAAGGGGAACGACTTCCCGGGGCACGAACAGGAGATCTCATGAGCGACGCTTCCCGAAAGACCTCGGTGACGGTCCGGATCGGAGGGGAGGAGCATGTGCTCCGATCGTCCGCAGCTCCGGATTACACCCGTGCCTGCGCCGATTTCCTGGACCGGCAGGTCCGCGAGGTCCAGGAGGCGAGCGATCTGGTGGAGAACCACCGTGCGATCATCCTGGCGGCTCTAGCCATTACCGACCGGTATCTTCAGGCCCGTGACGAACTGGAACGGCTGCGGCGGGAGGTGACGTCTCGCTCGACGAATCTGGCCCGCCGCATCGAGGAACAGTTGAGGGAGGGGGCAGAGCCCGCTTCCGGATAGGGACCGACACCCCTCGACCTTGCGGCTGTTCGCACGCGATTCCTATTCTACGGGTGATTCAGTGCCGAACGGCCCCGGCTCCGAGGGAGACGGCAGGGCCTTTGATCTAGCCTACCCACGGGTGCCCCTCGCACCCGATGTTCTGGAGTAGATACATGGAATCCCCGCAAGCCATTGGGCTGGCGGCGGCGCTCATCCTTCTCATCGGCTTCCTGCTCGGCTTCCTGGTGAGCAGGAGTCGGGAGCGACAGCGACAGCGGAAAGAGCGTGCCGAGGCCCGGGACGACGCAACCCGAATCCTGACTCGAGCGAAAGAGGAAGCCGAAAGCATCCGGATGGCGGGCGAGCTCCGGGGACGGGAGGAGGCCGTGCGCCTCCGCGAGGTCTGGAAGGAGGAGGAAAGCCGACGTCGGGAAGAGCTGGAACGAGCCGAGCGGAAGCTAGTGGAGCGATCCGAATCCCTCGACCGTCGTTTCGACCGTCTGAACGAGCGGGATGCCGCCCAGGAGGCTCGGACCGAGCGACTCCGGGAGCGGGAGGAGTCGGTGGACGCCCTCCAGCGAAAGGCCAGGGAGACGCTGGAGTCCGCACAGGCAAGGATGGAGGAGATCGCAGGTCTGTCGTCACAGGATGCAAAGGCGCAGTTGATTTCGGCCCTCGAGGAGGAGGCCAAGGCCGAAGCTGCTCATCACCTCCGCCGGATCCGCGAGGAGGGCCAGTGGACTGCGGACCGGGAGGCCAAGAAGATCATCGGGATGGCGATCCAGCGGATGGCGGCGGACGAGACGGCCCACGCGACCGTCTCCGTCGTCCAACTGCCTTCCGACGACATGAAGGGGCGCATCATCGGGCGGGAGGGCAGGAATATTCGCGCCTTCGAGCAGGCGACCGGGATCGACGTGATCATCGATGACACACCGGAGGCCATCGTCTTGTCGGGCTTCGATCCGGTAAGGCGGGAGATGGCCCGCATCGCGATGGAAAAGCTGCTCGAGGACGGAAGGATCCATCCGGGGCGGATCGAGGAGATGGTCGCGAAGAGCCACAGCGAAGTCGAGGAGGGGATGCGGGAGGCCGCCGAGCAGGCGCTCTACGATCTGAGCATCCACAACGTGCACTCGGAGATCGTGAAGGTACTGGGGCGCCTCAAGTTCCGAACCTCATATGGCCAGAACCAGCTTCGGCACTCGAAGGAGGTGGCTCGTCTGGCTGGATATATGGCGGAGGAGATGGGCCTCGACGTTCAGCTCGCGAAGCGGGCGGGATTGCTCCACGACGTGGGCAAGGGGCTCACCCACGAGCACGAGGGGACCCATGTGGAGCTCGGCTACGAGCTGTGCCGCAAGCACGGTGAACCACCCGTGGTGCTGAACTCGATCAGGGCGCACCACGACGAGGAGCCCCATCGGTTTCCCGAATCGTTCCTCGTGACGGCCGCTGACGTCATCTCAGGTTCGCGGCCGGGGGCCCGCCGGGAGATGCTCGAGACCTATGTGAAACGATTGGAACGGCTCGAAGCGATCGCGATGGAGCTGAACGGTGTGGAGCGTTGCTTCGCGGTCCAGGCGGGGCGGGAGGTTCGGGTCATGGTCGAGCCGGACCACGTCTCCGACGAGGACATGGCGCAGATCTCGGAGAGGGTGGCGCGCCGCTTCGAGGATGAGCTCCAGTATCCTGGACAGATCAAGGTGGTGGTGATCCGGGAGACCCGGGCGATCGACTTCGCCCGGTAAGCTCGGGCACCACGATTCATCACACGAGCCACGGGGGCGGAGGTATGGCAGCAGAAATCATTTCCGGTACGGAAATGGCACGAACGATCCGCGCGGAGGTCGGAGAGGAAGTGGCGCGGATGAAGGAAGGGGGAGCTCGGGTGCCTGGGCTCGCAACTGTTCTCGTGGGGGAGGACCCCGCCAGCCGGGCGTACGTGAGTATGAAGAACCGGGCCGCGGAGGAAGTCGGGATCCTCTCCCGCCAGATCGATCTCCCGGCCTCCATTTCGCACGAGGAGTTGCTGGGATGGGTTGAGGGGTTGAACGCGGATCCCGAGGTGGACGGGATCCTGGTCCAGCTTCCGCTCCCAGAGCAGGTCATGGAGGCGCAGATCCTGGAGTCCATTCACCCTTACAAGGACGTAGACGGCTTTCATCCGGTGAACGTCGGACGCCTGCTTTCCGGCACGCCGGACGTCCTCATCCCATGCACCCCTCAGGGAATCATCGAGCTCCTCGTACGAAGCGGTCACGACCCTTCCGGTCGCCATGTGGTGATGGTCGGTCGCTCGAACATCGTCGGGAAACCGATGATTTCCCTCCTCCTTGGGCGTGGTCGGGGAGGAGACGCGACGGTGACCGTCGCCCACTCACGGACCCGGGATCTCGCTGAGGTGACCCGAATGGGGGAGATCCTCATCGTGGCGGTGGGGCGTCCCGGATTCGTGACGGCAGAGATGGTGCGTCCGGGTGCCGTCGTGATCGATGTGGGCGTCAATCGCGTGGATGACCCTTCCAGTGAGAAGGGGTATCGTCTGGTTGGTGACGTGGACTTTGAAGGGGTGAGCCGAGTGGCCTCCGCGATGACTCCGGTGCCCGGAGGGGTGGGACCGATGACGATCGCAATGCTCCTCTCCAACACGGTTTCCGCAGCGAAGACCGGAGCGGGAGGCTTTGGCGGATGACCCCTCCGGGTAAGGAGGCGCTGGACCTTTTCACCTCTGCCGAGCGGGACCGGGTCGCAGAAGGGGATGAACCCTTCGAGGCGAAGAGCTCGAGAGAAGGCGGTGGACCGAGCGATCACCCTGCATCAGTAGACCCCGGCGGACCGGAGGTGTGGACGGTCTCGGAGGTCAATCGGACCGCGCGCCGGCTTCTCGAGACGGGCCTTCCCGCCCTCTGGGTCGCCGGAGAGGTGGCCAACTGGACCAAGGCCCGATCAGGGCACCGATATTTCACCCTCAAGGACGATCGAGCCCAGTTGCGTTGCGTCATGTGGAAGCGTGATGCGGCTCGCTTGCCCGTGGACCCCGAAGAGGGGATGAGAGTGCGGGCATTCGGCTCCCTGACCCTCTACGAAGCCAGGGGGGAGTATCAACTCTCCGTGCAGACGTTGGAGGGAGAGGGCCAGGAGGGCCTCTGGCGGCTCGCGTTCGAGCGACTTCGGGCCCGCCTGGAGCAGGAGGGGCACCTCGATCCTTCGAGACGGCGACCCCTTCCCAGACTACCGGGTTCCGTCGGGGTGGTGACCTCCCCGACCGGCGCCGCCCTCCGTGATATCTTGAGCGTGATCGGGCGCCGGGCTCCCTGGACCCGTGTCGTAGTGCGTGGGGCGCGCGTGCAGGGTGAGGGCGCCGCCGAAGCGATCGCGCAGGGAATCCGGGTTCTGGGTGAGAGCGGAGAGGTGGAGGTCATGATCGTGGGCCGCGGGGGAGGCTCGATCGAAGACCTGTGGGCCTTCAATGAGGAGCCCGTCGCGAGAGCGATCGTGAGCTGCCCGGTGCCGGTCATCTCAGCGGTGGGTCACGAAGTGGATGTCACGATTTCGGACCTGGTCGCAGACCTCAGGGCACCCACGCCCTCGGCGGCCGGCGAGGCCGTGGTCCCGGATCGGATCGCCATCCTCGAACAGCTCGAGGGCATCGAACCCCGGCTGATCCGGGCTCTCCGGTCACAGGCGGGGCTCCGGAGAATCCGACTGCAGGAGGCCCGCAGTCGGATGATTCGCGGGATTCAGAGGATCCTGGAGCCCCGAAGGGCCGTGCTGGAGCGTCGGGCCGATCGGTTGACGCCGGCGATGCGAGGGGTGATCGTCCCTTCCGCGCTGCGGGTAGAGGGAACCGCGGCTCGCATGGGGGGAGCGATCCGGGCACTGGTGGACCGACGGCGGGAACGCCTTGCCAGGCTGGCGGGGAAAGTCGAGGCCCTTTCCCCCCTTTCGACCCTGCGGCGAGGGTATGCGGTCCCGCTGGGCCCGGAAGGCACGGTTCTCCGGAGGGCTCGCGACTTCAGGCACCGGCCTCGATTTCAGCTCCGGGTGGTCGATGGCCGGATTCAGTGTGAGACCAAAGACGTCGAAGAGGAGGCCGATACGTGAGCAAGGGAGGTTCCTCCGCGGGGGTGGGGCGAGGCCAGGAGGACGTTTCTGGACCCGGGGACGAGGAGGAGGTAACGCTCGAGATGCGGCTTCGCCGCCTGGACGAGATCGTGGCCGTGCTGGAAGGGGGGGACGTCGAGCTGGAGACGGGACTGACCCTTTTCGAGGAGGGTGTCCGGCACATCCGTGAGGCGGAGGGACTGCTCTCCCGGGCGGAGCTTCGGGTGGAGGAGTTGGTTGGTGACGTTCCCGACTTGGGCACGAAGCCGCTGGATCGCTCGGAGGAATGAAAGGCTCTCCCGGGGGAGACTTCCTGGACAGATTCCTCCAGGGGGAGCGGGATCGGGTGGATCGGGCACTCGACCGCGCGGTGCACGACCTCACCTCCGACCTCCCCTCGGAGCTCAGGGCCCCTATCGAGCAAGGGGTCCTGGCAAAGGGAAAGCGGCTCCGGCCGATTCTCTGCGTGGCCGGATACCGGGCCGCGGTGGGAGCTGATGATGGGACATCGGCCTTGCGAGAGACCCCCGTTGCGGTCTATGAGCTCGCGGTCTCTCTGGAGATGATCCACGGGTACTCCCTGATGCACGACGACCTCCCCTGCATGGACGACGCGGAGCTTCGTCGCGGAGAGCCGACCACCCACACCCTTTTCGGGGAACACGCCACCCTCTTGGCCGGAGCGGCCCTCATCCCCGCCGCTGCCCTCCAGGCCTGGCGTGCGTCGGGGCGCCTCGGGCTCCCCGGGGAAGCCCGAAGGGAGGCGGTCCGGATCCTGACCCGGGCCGCGGGCCCCGCCGGGATGGTTGGTGGACAGCTGCTCGATCTCATGGGCGAGGGTCGGAAGCTCTCCCGCGATGAGTTGGACGAGCTTCATCGTCGGAAGACCGGAGCCCTCCTACAGGGGGCCCTGGTGCTCGGCGCGACCGCCGCGGTGGCACCCAACGGGCTTCGGGAGGCGCTGGCCAGGTATGGCAGGGAAATCGGACTCGCCTTCCAGATCGCCGACGACATCCTAGACGTCACCGCGGATGCGGAGGCGCTCGGGAAGAACCCTTCCGACGAAGTCATGGAGAAGTCCACCTATGTATCTCTCCTGGGGGTCGACGCGGCTCGAGCCGAGGCGTCCGAGCGGGTCCGGGAAGCGGTCGGGGCGCTCCACGCCGCGGGGATCGAGGCTGCCGCCCTGGAGGCTCTCGCCCGGTACGTCGTGTCTCGGGATCGGTAGCTTTGTCCCGGCCGCGGTCGGCCGCGTGTGCCTCCTTCCCCCGAGTGCACTATGTTTGGTGTCTTGCGCGAATAGCGGTGGGCGGAGGGGTTTACTGGCATGCATACCGGGTAAGGAGTTGAATTAGGTGTCGGTACTCGAACGGGTGGGTTGGCCGTCGGACCTTCGGGAGCTTTCGAAGGACGAGTTGAGGATCCTGGTCAGTGAGGTTCGTGAGCGTCACATCGACGTCGTGTCTCAAGTCGGGGGACACTTCGGCGCCTCCCTCGGCGTGGCCGAGCTCACCGTGGCCCTTCACTACGTTTTTCAGACTCCGCGAGACAAGCTGGTCTGGGACGTCGGCCATCAGGCCTACATCCACAAGATCCTCACGGGTCGGAACGATCGACTTCCGACGATCCGCCAGCACCGGGGATTGGCTCCCTTCCTGAGCCGGGACGAGTCCGACTACGACACCTTCGGCGCCGGGCACGCCGCGACTTCGATCTCCGCTGCGCTGGGGATGGCGGCTGGGCGCTCACTCCTCGGTCGCGACGAGAAGGTCGTGGCGATTATCGGAGACGGTGCGATGGGATGTGGGCTGGCTTACGAGGCCCTCAACAACGCGGGACATACTGATGAGGATCTGATCGTGGTCCTCAATGACAATGACATGTCGATCGCCCCGAACGTCGGGGCGATGAACAAGTACCTCACCAACATGATCACCAATCCGATTTACAACCGGGTGCGATCCGAGGTGAAAGCGTTGATTCAGAAGGCTCCCGGGAGTCTTGGGGGGCTCGTGGAATCCGCAGCCGGGAAGATGGAGGAAGCGGTGAAGCACCTCCTGGTCCCGGGGATGATCTTCGAAGAACTGGGCTTTCGGTATGTGGGACCCCTCGACGGACACGACCTGGACAGCCTGGTCGACACCTTCCAGGGGGTGAAGGGCCTCGGCGGCCCGATCCTGGTCCACGTCCTCACCCAAAAGGGAAAGGGTTTCGCGCCCGCTGAGGAGAATCCGGTCAAGTGGCATGCAGCCTCGCCTTTCGACAAGATTTCGGGTTCCGGAAAGACCAAGGCAGGGGGGCTCCCACGCTATCAGAAGGTTTTTGGACGGGGGCTTGCCGAGTTGGCTGGGCAGGACCCAAGGGTCGTGGCGATCACGGCGGCGATGCCCGGTGGAACGAGCACGGGGATTTTCGCGGAGTCCTTTCCCGAGCGGCACTTCGACGTGGGAATTGCCGAGGCGCACGGGACCACGTTTGCGGCGGGGCTCGCGACGCAGGGGGTCCGACCCGTCGTCGCGATCTATTCCACCTTTCTCCAGCGTGCCTACGATTCGATCGTGCACGACGTCGCGCTCCAGAGGCTGCCGGTGGTTTTCTGCATGGACAGGGCAGGGATCGCCGGGCCCGATGGCCCGACGCACCACGGCGCCTTCGATATCGGGTACATGCTCACGGTGCCGGGGATGACGGTCACCGCCCCGAAGGACGGCTCGGAGATGCTGGCACTTCTCCGTTTGGGGATCTCGCACGAGCAGGGTCCCTATTCCATTCGGTGGCCTCGGGACGCCGTGCCCGCCGAGGTGCCCTCGATCGTTGAGATTCCGGAAATCTCATACGGGAGTTGGGAGATTCTCCGGGAGGGATCGGATGTCGCCATCCTCGCGCTGGGCACAATGGTCCTTCCAAGCCTCGTCGCTGCATCCGAGCTGGATCAGGAGGGGATCTCGGCCACGGTTGTAAACTGTCGGTTCGTGAAGCCGTACGACCGGAGTACGCTCTCCTCGGTGCTCGAGTCCCACGGGGCCGTCCTCACCGTCGAGGAGGGGGCATCTCCGAACGGGTTCGGGGCCTTCCTGGCCCGAGAGATCCTGGATGATCCGGGGCTGCGATTTCCCTCCCGTTTCGCCACCCACGCGATGCCCGACCGCTTCATCGAACACGGTCCTCGGGATGTCCTTCTTCACGAGATCGGACTCGACGCGCCCGGGATCGCGGCGCGCGCGCGCACCCTCATGGGCGCTCAGCTTCGGACGTCTCGAGAAACCGCATGACCTCCCGTCCGAACTCATACACCACACCCCTCTCTTCCCGGATCGTCCGGATCGGCCTGGTGGGGCGCAGGGAGACGCCTGACCTCGAAGGGGTGCTGCGCCGTGTCCGTTCGTTCGGGGAGGCCCACGGGATTAGCCTCCTGCTTGAGGAGGACCTGCGGAAAGAGGGGTTTCGAGACATTCCTCCTCTCCCCGATCCCCCGACCGATGTCGACCTCCTTCTCACGCTGGGTGGGGATGGGACTCTGCTCCGGGGAGTCCGACGGGCTATCGGACAGGGGATCCCGGTGCTGGGCGTGAACCTTGGGCGGCTGGGTTTTCTGACCTCTCTCGGCCCGGGTGACCTCGAAGTGGGCCTCGAGCGGATTCTTGCCGGAGAGGCGCTGGTGGATGAGCGATTCACCCTCGCTGGGCGGGTGGTTCACTCCGACGGCTCGGAGGGGCGGAGGCTCTGGGCCTTGAACGACCTGGTTCTCCACAAGGGGGGGGTGGCCCGGGTCGTTCGATTGGACCTGGAGGTCGGCCGCGGATCCGGTCGGGAGGAGATCGGCAGCTTCTCTGGGGATGGGTTGATCGTGAGCACACCCACGGGATCGACTGCGTACTCGCTGTCCGCGGGAGGTCCGATCGTATCCCCGTCCACGGAATGCATTGCGGTGACGCCCATCTCTCCGCATACCATGGCGATGCGCCCGCTGGTACTTCCCGACGATGTTCTCCTGACCATCCAGGCGGTGGATCGCTGCGAGGAGCTCGTGGTCACTGCAGACGGACAGCTCGGCGTTCCCCTGGCACCAGGTGATCGGGTCCGGGTCGAGAAGGGAACGGAGCAGGTCCTTCTCGTACGCTTTCCGGGGCAAACCTTCTTCGACACCCTTCGGCGGGTGTTGAACTGGGCGGTCTGAGCTCGGGCACCCATTGAGTTGCCCGTCCGCTGAGTCGTACATTCGACCCGACCCCTCAGCGAAGAGGGGAACCCGAGCTCCCCATGCCATGCTAATCGAACTCAGAATCCAGAACTTTGCGGTCATCCGGGACCTTTCCGTAGAGGTAGGCTCCGGATTGAACGTTCTGACGGGTGAGACCGGAGCCGGAAAGTCGATCATCGTGGGCGCGCTCTCTCTCCTTCTTGGTGAGCGAGCGTCCTCTGAGTCCGTGCGTACTGGAGCGGACCGGGCGGTGGTCGAGGCGGTCTATGACCTCACTTCCGAGCCTCAGCTTCGTGCCCGGCTCGAGGAGCTCGGGTTGACCGGGGACGAGGAGTTCCTCGTTCTCCGGCGCGAAGTGCACTCCGAGGGCCGGAATCGGGCGTGGGTGAACGAGTCTCCGGCCACGGCCGGGACGGTGGGGGAGCTCGGCCGGGTCCTCGTGGATCTCCATGGCCAGCACGAGCACCAGACCCTCCTCCGCACGGCGGATCAGCGCAGCATACTGGACGCCTTCGCCGGCGCCGAGGATCTCTCGAGCAAGGTGGAGGACTTGTACGGACGCTTGGCGCGGCTGCGCTCGGAGTTGGAGGACCGGCACGCTCGTCGGGAAGAGCTGGCCGCCCGGGAGGACTTCCTCCGGTTTCAGCTCCAGGAGATCGAGGAGGCCCGGCCCGAGCCGGGGGAGGACCGCGAAGTGGAGGAGGAGCTGGCTCGCCTGGATCACGCCGAGGAGCTCGCACGAGAGACCGAGGCGGTGCACCAGTTGCTCTATTCCCGGGACGGTGCGGTCTCGGAGACGCTGGCCAGGGCTCGAGACATCCTCCGACGCCTCGTCGGGTTCGACGGGGAGCTTGCGCCGCTCGGGGATCGGGCCGAAGAGCTCTATCACCAGGTGGTGGAGTTGGGGAGAAGTGCTGGGGACTACGCCTCGAGAGTGGAGGTCTCGCCATCGCGGACGGAGGAGCTCCGGGGGCGGTCAGATCTCCTTTTCCGACTAAAGCGAAAGTACGGCCCCACTCTCGACGAGGTCCTGGCTGCCCGGGATCGACTGCGGGGACAGATGGCGGAGCTGGAGGGGGCTGGGTTCGAGTCGGAGGCGCTCGAGCGTCGGGTACGAGAAGCCGAGTCCGAGCTCCGCGATACCGCTGCCGAACTCACGGAGCGCAGGAGTGAGGCTGGCGTGCGGCTCGCCGAGGAGGTCGAAGGCCTCCTTCCGGAGCTTGGGCTCCCGGGAGCCCGATTCGCGGTCCGGATCGAAGAGCTCGAGTCTCCCGAGGCGGGGGGAGCTGAACGCATCCGATTCGTCACCTCTCTGAACCCCGGGTTCGAGCTCCGGCCCCTTGCCAGGATCGCGAGCGGAGGCGAGATGTCCCGGGTCATGCTGGCACTCAAGTCCATCCTGGCTCGACAAGACCGCGTCCCGACTCTCGTGTTTGATGAGATCGATGCGGGAATTGGGGGAGAGGTCGCGGTCGCAGTGGCTCGAAAGCTTCGGGACGTGGCGAATCATCACCAGGTGTTCGTGATCACCCACCTCCCTCAGCTGGCGTCCCAGGGTGACCATCATCTCCGGGTAGAGAAGGGGGAGCAGGACGGCGTGGCGCTGACCACGGTCCGGCGCCTGGTCGGGGAGGAGCGCATTCGCGAAATTGCGCGGATGCTGGGTGGAGATCCCGATTCGGCTACTTCGCGGGACCATGCCAGGGAGTTGCTGGCGGCCGGGTAGTGGAGCTTTTCGTTCAGCGGTGGACCAGGATCCTGGCGCCTATCTCGATGCGTCGATCCGCGGGGGCCCAGTCCCCACTTCCCGAGATGCTTCGGGAGCCTCGGGCCAGGAGTTCGAAGGGACGGTTGACGGACTCCGAGATCGGCGGGCGGAAGGCCGTATAGCGCAGCTCCATCGAGAGTCGGTGGACCAGGCTGCTCTCTTCGGGGGACGGAGGACGGGGGCCGTCGTCATGGACCGCGGTGAACTCGTCCGCGCCCCTCCGCACCATGTGCCACCCCGCCCCGAGCGACAAACCCGGACCGATTCGAAAGCGCGGAGTGACACCGAGTCGGATATGGGTGCCGGGTTGCCATTGGACCGCGGCGCGAGTGTGCTGGGGAAAGAAGACGCGGCTCGGATCGGGAGCTACCAGAAACATCTCACGGGTGCCGTGCCAGCCAGCTTCCACCGTGCTCAGGATCGCCAGCCGATGGGGAAGGAGGAGGTCGGAGATCCAGCGGAGCTCCACGCCGGGCACCCCGCGGGGGGGATCCCTGGGGGCCACGGCCCGGAGGGAGTCCGCCGGGCCGGTCGGCAAGCGTACCGTCCCCTGTATCGAGCTCGCGAGCCGGACCTCGTCCATCGCTTCCCCGAGCGACAGGACCCTCAGGGCCAGGTGCAGCTCGACGTCTCCGAGCTCGAGAAAGGCTGGAGGGGTCTGAAGTGGGAATTCGGATCCCAGCCACGCCGGGTCCACCACTAGGGTTTCGAAGGTCGCTTGGTCGAGTGGGTCCGATGCGAGAGGGAGGGATTCCGGACCCTCCGCGTCCCACCCGGCCAGCCCCTCTCGAAGCGAGCTCCAGCGGTCGGCGACGCCACCTCCCAGATCCGATCCGTCCAGGGGAAAGAGGGCTTCCACTTCGTATGCGGATTCGAGAGTCTCGAGGAATCCCCCCGCATCGTCGATGAGACTCCGGCCCTCCAGACACCCCGGATCATCTTCGCCTATGTCGGCGCAGCGCTCATTGACCACGCTGTGGAGCTGGTCGAGGGCGGTGAAGGCTCCTATCAAGAAGGCCTCGACCGACTCCTGGTCGTTCCGGGCGGGGTTTCGTCCGACGTTGGCCTCCTCCGGGACGTACCGGAGCAGGGTGTCGACCCTTCGCCGCACGAAGGGCACCGTGACCCCCAGGGTCAAACGCTCCAAGACCCCGTAGCTGAGACGGATGGGGACGACCTGCTCGTCCCCGGAAAACCGTCCGCGGGTGGCGCCCAGGCGGATGCGGGAGCCCGAGCCTTCCTGGGCGAGGGACTGGAACCGGGCCTCTGAGGGCGCGAGCTCCGGGGCTTGATCGACCCCGATCTCCGGGAGGATGAATCCCCGACCCAGCCGAACACTCCCAGGCTGGTCGGGATCATGGAGACCGTGCAGGAGTTGAGAGGATGGCTCCAGCTGAAAGTACCATTCGCCCCGTGGAACGACCGGGTCGTCGACATGTTGGGCCGAAAGGAGGGGGGGCTCCCCGGCGAGCAGGATACCGGCCGCGGCGAGTGTCCGGAGTAGCTTGTGTCGAAGCATGTAGGCCCGGTGAGATGAGGAGCCGTGGATCTGGGTGGCACCCGAGTGCGGAGTATGGATTCGCGGGACGGACAGCGAAAGATAAGGTGCCCGCGGATCACATCCAATGAGGGGGCCCGGATGGCCCATCATCTTGACGTTATGAGACTTCCCGTCTACCTTCGGGTGTCCCGATCGCGGTGCCTTCCCGGGAAGGGTCGAGTCCGCTGCGGGGGTTGCGGGAATAGCTCAGTTGGTAGAGCACCACCTTGCCAAGGTGGGGGTCGCCGGTTCGAGTCCGGTTTCCCGCTTTCCCGGAACGGGGGAGGCTCGACGCACAGATTGCGGGGTCTCCCCGTTTCTTTTGGGCGCCGTGGCCAAGTGGTAAGGCAGAGGACTGCAAATCCTCTATCCCCGGTTCGAATCCGGGCGGCGCCTCTTCTGGTATCCGTTTCACGGAATGGGCTCGTTCACGGAATGGGCTCGGCGGGAAAGCCGACTGCCCCCGGGCGCCCGATCGGGAGGGCCCGGAACCTGCAGAGTGGATGAAGGAAGATCGTTCACCTGCCGATGCCCGAAAACGTCGGTGCTTCAGCGAAGCAGATGGTCGAGCAATGCGAGGAAGCCCAGGAGGATGAATGGGGTGAGGACCAGAAGGAGTGGACCCAGCCACCCCCCCGGTTTGGATCGGGTGAGCTTCATCTTGGTTCCCCTTCGGATCGGCGAGCCTCCCTTGCCCGGCACGCATCCACGATATTAGGGTTGAGGTTCGCACGACCCTTGGACCCTCAGCCTCTCCGGGGGTTCCAGCAGCCGGCGGGTCCAACCCGCACCTGCTTCCGTCCCATCTCACCTCTTCGACTGCGGTAACGTGACCAACGACCAATGGTTGGGTGTGCTGGAGGTCCTCTCCGGTGGCTCGGGCTTCATTCGCCGCAAGGCCGCCGGATACTCCCCCAGCGACGATGACATTTATGTGAGCGGAAAGCTGGTGTCCAAGTTCGGACTCCGAACCGGGGATGAGCTCTCGGGTCACGTCGGCGGCCGACCTAAAAACGGAAAGGCTCCGCCCCTCTCCCGTTTAGAGCTCGTGAACGGTCAGCGTCCCGAGGAGGCTCGTGGACGCCCACAGTTTGATCGACTGAGTGCACTGCACCCCAAGGAGCAGATCCGTCTCGAATGCGATCTGCAGGTCCGCGGGGAGCCTGACCCTACGAACCGAATCGTGGACCTGTTCTGTCCGATCGGGAAGGGGCAGAGGGCCATGATCGTAGCCCCTTCCAAGGTTGGGAAGACGACGATCCTCCAACGGATCGCGGAAGGGGTGGTTCGCAATCACCCGGAATGCAGTTTGTTCATCCTCCTGATCGACGAGCGCCCGGAGGAGATCACCGAGATGGAGGCGTGCGGATTTGGAGAGGTGATCGCCTCCTCCTTCGACTTTCCCCCGGACCGGCACGTGGCCCTCGCCGAGATCACGCTCGAGCGGGCCCGGAGAAAGGTGGAAATGGGTCAGGATGTCGTCTTGATCCTGGACTCGATCACCCGGCTGGCGAGGGCCCACAACTCGGTCGAAGAAGGAAGTGGCCGGACTCTAACGGGCGGGCTCGACGCGACGGCGCTCGAAAAGCCCAAGCGGTTTCTCGGGAGTGCCCGCAAGATCGGCGACGGTGACGGAGGGTCGCTGACCATCGTCGGCACGGCGCTGGTTGATACGGGCTCGAGGATGGATCAGGTCATCTTCGAGGAGTTCAAGGGCACGGGGAACAGTGAGCTCATCTTGAGCCGGGAGTTGGCGGAGAAACGGATCTTCCCGGCCATCGACATCGTGGCCTCGGCGACCCGGAGGGAAGAGCTCCTCCTTTCTCCGGAGGCCCTCGCCCTCTCCAGAGCGCTTCGGCGGGAGCTGGCCGGGAAGGGGCCGGCGGATGCGATGAGCGAGCTCCTTCGAGTGATGCGGAAGACGAAGACGAACGAGGAGCTGCTGGAGCTCAGTCGAGCCCGGAAGTAGGCTCCCCTTCGGCGAGTCGCCTCAGAGCTGAGAGGGAGGATTCCATCTGCGCTCCCTGGAGCTCGTCCATTCGGCCGGCGAGGTAGCCCAGGAGGGGGTTCCAGCCGAAATCCCCTTCCTCTTGCCAGTGCACCCGGCTTCCACCCGGCGTCGACTCGATCCGGAGCGATCCCTGGATCCGAATGGAACCTCCCTCCACCTCCACGGCATAGCGTAGACTCCGTGGCGGATCGGTGTCCACGATCACGAACTCCCCTTGGCCGTAGCCCGGATCATCCCACCTCCGTCCGGAACCGGGCCCCTCGCTCGGACCGAAGAGCTCCACTCCCGAATCGGGTGAGGGGGTCCACTCTCCCCACCGCTCAGCTTTCGTCAGGAGGCCAAAGAGCTGCTCAGGGGGCGCTGCGATCTCCACGCTCCTCTCCGCCGTCCATCCACTCGGCAGGAGGATGCCCACCACGAGAAAGCCTCCCGTAAGAAGGGCGAGGGCGCCTAATACGAGCCCGGCGATCCGGTATGGGTGCATCCGCGTCCCGCGCGCGGGTGTGCCGGAATCACCCGGTACAGCGGACGGTTGGGTCATGGGGCTATATCGGAGCTCCGAGGTGGGGAGGTCAGACCCCCGCCCCAGCAAAGGTGCGCAGTCGGGTCACTGCCTCTTCGAGCGTCTCCATCTCTTTGCAGAAGGTGAAGCGGACGAGGGAGCGCCCGAGCTCCGGATCGTGAAAGAAGCTGCTCCCCGGAACGGGAGCGACACCGGCCTCCCGGGCCAGGGTGCGAGCGAAGCTGTGATCTCCTTCCGCCGAGATCTCCGAGAAATCCGCGAGGATGTAGTACGCACCCTCGGGGATCCCGCAAATGAAGCCGGCTTCCCGGAGTCCCTCGACGAGGAGATCTCGCCGGCTCCGGTACCGGCTCAGAAGCTCGTCGAAATACGCCTCTCCCATGTCTTCCCCATAGGCGTATGCGGCGGCCTCCTGGAGCGGGGCGGGAGCGCCCACGGTAAGGAAGTCGTGCACCTTGCGGATCGCCCCGGTCAGGTCCTCCGGGGCCACCACGGTTCCGACCCTCCATCCGGTCACGCTGAAAGTCTTGCTGATTCCGGATACCGTGATCGTACGGTCGGACATGCCGGGAAGGGTCGCGATCGGGATGTGGGGCCCCTCGTAGCGAAGGCACTCGTAGATCTCGTCCGTGATTGCGACCAGGTCGTGCTCCCTGCAGACGTCCGCCACGCCTTCGAGCTCCGAGCGGGAGAAAGCTCGTCCGGTCGGGTTGTTCGGAGTGTTGAGGACGATCGCTCGCGTTCTGGGCCCAACGGACTCCCGGATCCGGTCGGGGGTGAGGCGGTAATCCGGGGGGGCCAGGGAGAGGAAGCGTGGGCGCGCTCCGGCGAGAATCGCGTCCGGTCCATAGTTCTCGTAGAAGGGTTCCGGTACGATCACCTCGTCTTCGGGGTCGAAGAGGGCAAGGAACACCGAGGCCATCGCCTCGGTGGCTCCACACGTCACGGTGATCTCACGGTCCGGGTCGACGGCCATTCCGTACCGGCGTTCGTACCATCCCGAAAGGGCGTGACGAAGCCGGGGACTCCCCCACGTCATCGCGTATTGGTTGACGTCCTCATGAATGGCCCGGCACGCCTCGTCCTTGAGCACCCCGGGCGCTGGAAAGTCGGGGAACCCCTGAGCGAGATTTACGGCTCCGGCTTCATCCGAGACCCGGGTCATCTCCCGGATCACGGACTCGGTGAACGACTGGCTCCGGCGAGAGGTTCGCAGACTCATGTTGGAACGGTCCTCGTTCTTTGCTGAACAACTCTTCGATTGCGGGAAGCGCGTCCCGGAAGGGGCCTTCCAGGTTCGGATCGAAGTGGCTCCCGAACCGCCCCAGCGTCTCCTCTACCGCTTCGTCCCAGGGAAGTTCACCCCGGTGCGCCGTCGGTCCGGCAAGGCTATCGAGGACGTTCGCGACCGCCACGATTCGGGCCGGTAGGGGAATGCCCTCCCCAGCTCGGCCTTCGGGGTACCCCTCGCCATCCCATCTTTCGTGGTGTCCCCCGGCGACCGTCGCGAACAAGCCGCCGTCGGGAATCGGCTCCAGGAGCCTTCTTCCCAGAACAGGGTGCCGCTGGATCCAAAGCAGCTCTTCCGGGGTCCGGGGCCCTTCCTTCGAAAGCACGCCCTCGGGAATTGCGATCTTCCCCACATCGTGAAGCTCACACGCGATCCGGAAGGTGTCCAGTTCCAGCCTGCCGGTGGCGTCGCCCATCGCTCGGGCGAGCGCCTCGGCGTAGTTTGCCACCCTGGTTGCGTGGCCGCGGACCCACGGAGCCCGGGCCTCGATCACGGTGACGAGGGCGCGGGTGCTCTTCAGGATGGTCCTCCGGGCCGCTTTCCACTCGGGTGGGAGCTCCCCCGAAGGCGTCGCCTCTCCGGATGCCTCCAATCGGCTCCGGGAGAGCGCATCCAGGAGGTGCGCCCGGAGCTCCGGAACTCCAAAGGGCTTGAAGAGACATCGGTCCGCCGGAGCGTCCAGCGCCTCGGCGATGGACGCTCCCTGACGGAACTCGGTCAGTGCCAGCACTTGGGATCCAGGCCATCGAGCCTTCGCGACCGAGATCAACTCCTTTCCGGCGGCGCTCGGAGTCCCGACCTCCGCGAGGACCATGTCGAACTCCCGGCTGAGGGCCCGTAGTCCCTCCGAGGGCGTCGGGGCCTCGACCACGCTGAACCCCTCCCTGCCGAGGACCGTCGAGATGAGCCTGCGAACCGGCGCGGAGTTCTCGACCACGAGGGCGCTCGGGTCGTCAGCACGGCCCGTGATCTGCTTGGAAAGGATGAGGAGCTGGGGCGGAGCGGGACCTGAGGAGCCATGTGCTCCGCCATATTCGGGACAGGGTCCGGTCGCTCGCAGCTTTTCCAGGACCGCCTCGTGCATCGCGTCCTCGGTCTCGGTGGCCGAATCGTCGGGGCGACCGAAGACGCGCACCCGGTTTCGTCCCTCCGCCTTTGCCCGGTAGAGTGCCGCGTCGGCAGCCGCCAGGAGCTCGTCGGGTGACCCCATCGAGGGATGGTAGGCCGCCACGCCGGCGCTGACCGTGAGTTGGCCCTGGGATGGTTGCTCCAGGAGGAGAGCCTCCTGGACCCGCTCAGCGAAGATGTGGGCCCCTTCCGCTTCCGAGCCAGCCAGGATCGTCAGGAACTCCTCCCCGCCGAATCTGGCCGACAGGTTCATCCGTCGAGTTGTCGAAAGGAGCGTCTCACCGAACTTCTGGAGCGCCTCATCACCGGCCTGATGCCCGAATCTATCGTTGTACTCCTTGAAGTTGTCCACATCGAAGAGGGCCACTGCAAGCGGTCGGCCTCGCTCCGCCGCGCCGAACTCGTTTTCCAGAAAGACCATCGCGTGGCGCCGGTTCGGGAGTTCCGTGAGCGAATCGGTGAGGGCCAGGTTTTCGATGTCCGTGCGTTCCCGGTGGAGAAGCTCTGTGACCCAGCCGATGCCCAGCGAAATCGCGAGGTAGGCGACTACGATCGGGAAGAGGAGGTCCGGCACCTCTCCTCCCAATGAGTTGGCCACGGCCTGCGTAATCGAGAGGGTGGCCATTCCGATAGCGAGCGCGGTGGCGACCCCGCTCCAGCCGCGATGATAAGCAAGGAGAAAGGCCGGGATCAGGGCGACGAGCCAGAGGAGCATACCGACTTCCCCCAACTGATCCGGGAACCTGAGAGCTCCAATGACGGGCACGAGAAGGGCGGCGAAGGAGAGCCCCAACGCGCGGAGGGGTACTCTGCGAGCGCCATCGAGAGAGCGTTCGGACATTTCCTGCACCTTTTCCTTGACCTTAGATACGTGCGGGCGGGCGATCCTGCAAAGTTCGATTGAAAATATAGGGCACAGGGGGGGGCTTTGGACAGGCCGGTCCTTCGCCCTCTGCCGATGTCGGGTTCAAGCCGGGGGTCAGAGCCGATCCCACCACCGCGGGTCCAGGGAGAGAAGGAGCTGCCATTCACCACCTTTCGAGTCGCTGGCTCCCCTTGCGAGGTCCACTCGGAAGAGATCCCAGGCCAGCCCGACTCCGACGGACCCGGCGGCGGCGATTCCCCGGGTGCCCTCGGCCTCCCACGCCGCCGCTACCTCCGGATGTCCTCCGTCGGCCCAACCTCCGTGCAGACCCCCACGGATCCGGAGAAATGCTCCCGCCACATCGGCGGACGCCACGAGGGAGGCCGTCACCAGCCGCTCTCCGAGGAAGCTACGGTATGGATAGCCCGGGAGCGTTCCCCTCCCTCCGAGCAGTCGGTGTCCCTGGGGGAGAGGATCGCCCCACCAACCCCTTCCCTGTGCCTGAACCTTGATCTCCCGAGCGCCCGACGGCGGACCCCAGCGGCCCTCCCCGCTCGCGCTCAGCGCTATCCCCGACCCCGAGCCGCCAGTTCGAAGTGTCGCTCGGGTCTCACCTCTTCCGCGACCGCCGCCGGGCCACGAGAAAGCCGTACGGGTCGCCGCGACGGCGCGGAGGAAGTCGCCCTCTGCGACGGAACGAACCGGGCGGAACCCCCGATCGTCGTTCAAAGGCGGTTCGGTCACGCCAAGGACGGATCGCTGCTGCCGCTCGACCGCCAACCCAAGCGAGACTGTAGAACCGGCTCCCGGGGTGTGGACCAGCCTCGCTTCGGCGTCCGTGACTCGGAAAGGGTCGCGGTAGTCCTCGCCACGGACCAATGCCGAGACGGTCGAGAGGAGCGGGTCGATTCCCGGTGCGAGTCCGAGATCCTCGAGTTCCCCGTGGCGGAGGCGCATCTCGACGCTCCAGGCTCCGCTGAGCAGCACCTCCATCCCCAGACCGCCGCGCGGTCGATTTTCGGCGAGTGCGTAGCCTCCGTGCCCACGGACTCGGAGGTCGGCTCGGGGATGGAAGCTTCCGCCCATCCCCAGAAAGAGGCCTTCGACCCGGTTGTAGCGCAGGGCGGAGGAGGCCCGAGGGAGGTGCATCCGGGTCGTAGAGAGGCCGGAAGGGGGGCGCCCATCCAACGATTCTCGCGCCTGCGCCCGAAGCTCCCGGGGGTCGGCATCGACGAGGAGGTCCGCCAGCCCATCGCGCTCCAGTCCGTCGAAGAGACCTTCAGCGAACGGGTACTCCCGTCGCTCGGACTCCGGGCGCGCAGTAACCCGGGGGGCATCCCGGAATCCCTCCGGAAGAGGCACGTTGAGCTCGTAGTCGGTGACCCGGAGGATCGCCCGGATGACCGTTCCCACCCCGAGGTCGAAGTCGGGGAGTTCCCGACGCACCTCGAGCCGCTGGAGGTTGGGGAGCCAGTAACGGTTCTCCCACAGGCCATAATCCAACTCAACGGAGATCCGATCTGTGCGCGGATCGACGTACGAAGCTGGGGTGAAGGTAAAGGCCATCCGCACAATGCTCGCCGTCTCTCGGTCGAGCAGGATCGTGCCCATGATTCCAGGCTCGGAGGTGACCCGCGGTCGCACGTCCACCTCGTAGATCCGGAGCGGCTCTGGGCGACCCGGGAGGGTGATCGAGAGGGAGTCGGCCAACCGGAAGTCGTAGGGGCTCGGGCCGCGCTGTCCATCCGGGGGAAGGCCCGGCGGGGTGGGAGCCAGAGGGTGAGGCACACCCGCCACGTCCATCCCCGATCCGACGCGAATCTCATCTTCGAAGCCGTGCTGGACCAGGGTGAGGCGGTCGAGATAGTAGCGGAACTCCCGCACCGGAAGCCGGGTTTCACTGCGCTCACCCACGATATTCTGCTGGATGTGGTCGGGGGCCGCCCACCTCAGCTCCACGGCCACCTGGTCGACCCGGATCAAGGCGCGCTCTCCTTCCTCTGGGTCCAGGAAAAAGTAGACGTACCCTTCGGTCAGCGCCTCATAGGATTCGAGGTCACCGCCGAGGGCAAGGTCGCTCCGGGTCTCACGTCCTCGCTCGACCAGCTCGAGAACCCAAGGGCTGTTCCACTCCCCAACGTCTACCGGCTCCCGGGATGGCTCGATGGGGGCTCCAGATGGTGTTCCTGGAGGAAGCTGTGCGCCGAGGTCAGGACCCGGAAGGAGTGTCGCCCAGGCAAGGAGGAGGGCGGAGAAAGGGGGAAGGCGTCTGGGAGGCAAGTGGGAGTCGCGGCAGTTCGAGGAGCTGGGAACGAGTGAACGGAGATCGGAGTTTGATTACACTACGCCCTCCCGTGCGCCCGGGGTCCATTCGGGAGCCCGGCGATTTCTCGAGGTTGCATCGATGCATCGGCCCACATGTGGGGAGTTCCTCAGCTTGAGTCAGTCCACCCTGGCAGCGGAAGTCGGGCGCCGCCGAACCTTTGCGATCATCAGCCATCCGGATGCGGGGAAGACCACCCTCACCGAGAAGCTTCTCCTGTATGGAGGCGCGATTCATCTCGCGGGCTCGGTGAAGGCGAGGCGGGCTGCCCGCCACGCGACGTCGGATTGGATGGAGATGGAGCGCGAGCGCGGCATCTCAGTGACCTCCAGCGCCCTGCATTTCGACTATGGAGGATTCCGGATCAACCTTCTCGATACCCCGGGTCACCAGGACTTTTCCGAAGACACGTACCGAACGTTGATTGCCGCGGACTCAGCAGTCATGCTGCTCGACAACCGAAAGGGGGTGGAAGATCAGACCCGGAAGCTCTTCGAGGTGTGCCGGATGAGAAGGATCCCGATCTTCACCTTCGTGAACAAGTGCGACCGGGTGGGGGTGCCCCCCCTCCAACTCCTCGACGACGTCGAGGCCGATCTGGGGATCCGCTGCGCCCCGATCACCTGGCCGGCCACCGATGGCACAAACCTCCTCGGCGTCTACGACCGGAGTGCCGGGACGCTCAACCTTTTCGAGAAGGGAAAGGATCACGGTCAGACGCGGGCGCCCGAGGAGGTCGCCGGCCTGGACGACCCCAAGGTGGAGGCTCTCCTCGGGGGCCGGGCCCGGGACCGCTTGGCCGAGGAGATCGAGCTCCTCGACGCCGCGGGGTCACCCTTCGACGGGGAGGCGCTCCTGCGGGGCGAGCTCTCTCCGGTCTTCTTCGGGAGCGCCCTCACCAACTTCGGTGTGGAGTCCTTCCTCGATCACTTCCTCCGTCACGCCCCCCCCCCGGGTCGTCGGCCCGCGGCGAAGGGGTCGGAGAAGGTGGAGGTGGCCCCAACCGACGAGGCGTTCAGTGGGTTCGTCTTCAAGATCCAGGCGAACATGGACCCGAAGCACCGGGACCGGGTGGCCTTCATCCGGGTGTGCTCCGGGAGGTTCGAAGCCGGGGCTACCGTTCTGAATACCCGCTCGGGGAAGCCGATCCGGTTGGCTCGTCCGCAGCAATTCTTCGCCCAGGAGCGGGAGGCCGTGACCTCGGCGTGGCCGGGGGACGTGGTGGGGATCCACGACCGGGGGAGTCTTCAGATCGGAGATACCCTCGTGACCGACACCGAACTCGAGTTCGACGGGATTCCATCCTTTTCTCCCGAGCACTTCGCCCGAGTGCAGGTGCCCGACCCCCTCAGGCGTAAGCACCTGGACAAGGGGCTCCTCCAGCTCTCGGAGGAGGGCGCCGTCCAGGTCTTCTTCACCGATGGCGCAACCGGCCCGGCCCCGGTGGTGGGGGTGGTGGGTCCGCTCCAGTTCGATGTCCTATTGCACCGGCTCGAGCACGAGTACGGGATTTCAGCTCGACTCGAGCCGCTTCCCTACCGGGACGCCCGCTGGGTGACGGGGCCGGACTCCGAGCTGAGGCGGGTGGCTCGTGGCCACGATTGCGCCCTCGTGCACGATCGCCATCAGCGGCCGCTGCTCCTCTTCCGGAGCGAGTGGGTTCGGCAGTCGATCGAGGGACGGGAGACCAAGATCGAGTTCCATCGGATGGCCCAGGGGTGACGGCCATGCCACGCCCCCTCTACAGACACTGCCCCCGCGGCGGGCTGGTGCACTTCGTGCACCTCCGGTGGTGGCCTTTTCGGCGGTGCAACTCGAACCGTACCTTTCCAATTCGGGAACCAGCATGAGCGCAGGGAGGGAGACGGGGACCGGCCCCCCGGTGCTGACGGAGGGCCAGTTCCGGCAGCAGGTCCTCGATTCGGACATTCCGGTCTTGGTTGCTTTCTCGGCGGGATGGTGTGCGCCTTGCGCCTGGCTGGTCCCGTATCTCGAGGAAGTGATGGCCGCGGCGGGAGACACGGTGAAGGTCGTCAAGGTGGACGCCGACGAGGCCCCCACTCTCTTCGAGCGCTACGGTGTGGCGAGCCTCCCCACCGTGATTCGGTTCCAAGGGGGGAGTGAAACCGAGCGAAGCCTGGGGGTGGAGCCGGAGCGTCTGCGCCGGATGGCGGGGCTGGCGCTCGGCGGGCAGGCGGATGGGAACGTGTGACTGGGGAGAAGACGGTGGCCAAACGGACACGACACTCGGCAATTCTCAGGCTGATTCGCTCGCAGCGGGTGGGGAGCCAGGCAGGGCTCCGGGCGCTTCTGAGCGCGGAGGGGATCGATGTGACCCAGGCCACGCTCTCCCGGGATGTGCGGGAGCTCCGCCTCGTCAAGGTCACCGGGGCGGAAGGCGAAGCCTATTACACCCTTGCCGAGGAGAGGGAGAACACACCGCCTCTGGAGGCCCTCCTCCCCACTCTCTTTCTCTCGGCCGAGGGGACCGGCTCCCTTCTCGTGGTCCGAACGACCACCGGGGGCGCACAGGCCGTGGGTCTCGCCATCGACCTGGAGGAGTGGCCCGAGCTCCTTGGGACTCTGGCCGGAGACGACACGGTTCTCCTCGTTCTGCGGGATCCCGACCACCTCCGGACGGTGCAGACTCGGCTGGAGAGCATTTCCGGTAGGGAGCCGCACGTTCCTTGACGGAGCCTCTCGGAACGGTATACATACCCGCATGAGATCTGCCAACGAAGGATCCAAATCGGAGATTTCCGTCGGGGTGTTCGGCGGGCGCGGATATACGGGGCGGGAGCTTCTCGAGCTCCTGCATCGTCACGACGGGGTAGAGGTGCGGTTTGCAACCTCGCGGTCCGACGCAGGCGAGCCCACCCCGATCCCCGGACTTGATTTCGTGGACCCGGAGTCCGCTCCGGTGAGCGAGGTCGATGTCACCTTCCTCTGTCTTCCCCACGGGACGGCGGTACCCTGGGTGGCTCGACTCAAGGGCGGACCGAAGATCGTGGACCTCACTGCGGATCACCGGCCGGGCTCCGGCCGCGAGGAGGGAGCGGTGTACGGTCTGGCGGAGCCGAACCGCGAGCTGGTCAAGGACGCGGACCTGGTCGCCAATCCCGGATGCTATCCTACAGGGGTGATTTTCTCCCTCCTCCCCCTCGAGAGGGCTGGATTGTTGGATCGGGAGAGGCTCACGGTCATTAACGCGGCCTCCGGCGTCACCGGAGCGGGCCGCACTCCGAAGCCGGAGCTGCTTTTTGCGGAAGTCGCAGGGAATTTCCGGGCGTATGGGGAGGGCAACCGCCATCGGCACCTGAAGGAAATCCGGGTACTGCTCCCCGAGCTCTCTCTCCTCTTTCAACCCCACCTCCTCCCCGTTCCCCGAGGAATTCTCGAAACCATCGTGGTGCCCGTGAGAGACGGGGTGGGTGCAACCGAAGTTCGAGCTGCCTGGATGGAGGCGTATCGGGGAGCTGGGGCAGTGAGGGTTCTGGGTGAGGGGATCCCAGACCTTAGCCAAGTGGTGGGCACCGACCGGCTGGCGCTCGGGGTCACGGAGGTGGACGGGGTCGCTCCCCCGGTGGTTACAGTGGTGGCCGCGCTGGACAACCTGGGGAAGGGAGCCGCGGGACAGGCGATTCAGAACATGAACCTGATGTTCGGCCTTCCCATCGATCGAGGAATCCGATGCTGACGGTGGTCAAGATCGGTGGCGCCTGGCTCGAGGCGGGGGGGGACGCGACAGCTTTCCGGGCCCTTGCCGATCTCCCTGGGGAACTCGTGGTCGTTCACGGAGGAGGGAAGGAGATCTCCCGGTGGCTCGAACGGGCCGGGGTGCCGGTCGAGTGGTTCGAGGGACTGCGGGTAACCCGGGGCGATGGACTCCAATTGACTGCGATGGTCCTCTCTGGTTGGGTCAACAAACGGGTGGTGGAGGCCATGGACCGGGCGGGACGGCCGGCCGTGGGGATCTCCGGAGAGGATGGGCGGTTGTTGCGGGCAGAGCCGCTCGACCAGGACCGCCTGGGCGAGGTCGGTCGTGTGGTCGCCGTGGATCCCGGGGTGATTCGGGCCCTCCTCGCCGCCGGCTACTCACCTGTGATCTCTCCGGTATCGGCGGGCGGGGACGGGGGCCGTCCATTCAACGTGAATGCCGATGAAGCTGCGATTCATGTGGCGCGAGGCGTTGAAGCGAACCGACTCCTGCTCATCTCGGATGTCCCGGGGGTGTTGGCGGAAGGGGAGCTTCTGTCGGAGGTGGACGAGGCGATCGCCGCGGAACTCGCGAGGCGTGCCGTACTGCTCGGGGGAATGCGAGTGAAGGTCGAGCAAGCGCTCGAGGTGGCCCGCACCGGGGTGGAGGTGCGGATCGGCGATGCCAGCCTTCTGACCGGAGCCCCCGGGACTCGGATCGTCGCTTCCTCCTCCCCACCAGCCCGGCACTGAACGAATGTCCGATTCTACACCAGACAGCGCGCTTCTCCCGGTCTACCGAACTCCGGACATGGTCTTCGTCAGTGGGAAGGGGTGCACCCTCTTCGACGACGAGGGAAGGGAATATCTCGATTTCACCTCGGGTATCGGGGTCACTGTCCTTGGCCACGATAGCCCGGTGGTACGGGCGGCTGTGGAACGTGTGCTCGATACAGGATTGATCCACGCCTCCAACCTCTTTCGGACGCGGCCGGCCGAAGCTCTTGCAAGGGAGCTGACCCGGCGTTCCGGGTTGGATTTCGCGTTCTTTTGCAACTCCGGCGCCGAGGGCGTCGAGGGCTCGCTCAAGTTCGCTCGGAGATGGGCCCGTTCCCTGGGAGGAGACGAGAAGCACCGGATCGTGGCGCTAAGGGGTGGGTTCCACGGCCGGCTCTTCGGTAGCCTTGCCGTCACCGATCGGCCGGACTTCCGCAAACCCTTCGAGCCCCTCATGCCCGGTGTGGACTTCGTGGATGCGGGCTCCCCGGACGAGATCGACCGGGCGCTGGATCCGGACCGGACCGCCGCGATGATCGTCGAGCCGATCCAGGGTGAGGGAGGAGTTCGACCCCTTCCCCTTCCATTGCTGCAGCAGATTCGGAAGTGGACGGCGGAGCGGGGCATCGCCCTGATCCTGGACGAGATCCAATGT
This sequence comes from Gemmatimonadota bacterium, assembly GCA_007124095.1. GTDB lineage: Bacteria > Gemmatimonadota > Gemmatimonadetes > Longimicrobiales > Gaopeijiaceae > SLCK01. The sequence continues at coordinate 6,301 of SLFU01000142.1, read as the reverse complement.
GGCTTCGGCAGGACCGGAACCCTATTCGCCCACGAACCTGCGGGGATCCGGCCGGATCTCCTGGTGCTCGCCAAACCCCTGGCCAACGGCCTCCCGATCGGGGCGGTTCTCGTGTCCCGGGAGGTGGGAGGGGTGATGCGACCGGGAGACCATGGGACGACCTTCGGTGGAGGACCCCTGGTCACGACCGTGGCCCTCGCGGTCCTGGAGACCGTGGGCGCACCGGCGTTCCTCGAAGACGTGCGGAAGAAGGGAGAGCGTCTGGAAACCCTTCTCTCCGGACTCGGAGACGCCCGGTCCTCGATCGTTCGTGAGGTCCGCGGCCGGGGGCTCTTCCGGGGGGTGGAGGTGGAGGGGATGGCCAGCGAGGTGGTGGATCGGGCCCGGGAACGCGGACTTCTTCTGGTGCCGGCGGGGAAGCATGTCATTCGCCTCCTGCCTGCTCTGATCGTCGGGGAGGAAGAGCTGGAGCGCGCGGTCTCGATTCTGGGAGATGCTTTGGACCCCTGACCTCACTCCGAACTTCTCCCATAGGGTGTTGACGAAATGCAACGGCGCTGCATAATTATGCAGACGTGATGCGGGGTTGGGTCTCAAGGAGGACCCTCCCGCGAGTCTTCACCCCATTTCGGATCGAAAACCCATGTCCACCAAGGTCGTGCTTGCGTACTCCGGAGGGCTGGATACCTCCGTGATCGTTCCGTGGCTACAGGAAACCCATGACGCCGAAGTCGTTTGCATGGCCGCCCACGTCGGGCAGAGCGAGGGGCTCACGGGCTTGGAGCAGAAAGCCCTGGCCTCCGGCGCCTGCGCGTTTTTCGGGGAGGACCTCCGGGAGGAGTTCGTTCGCGAGTATGTCTGGCCGACTCTCCGGGCCGGGGCCGTGTACGGTCGAAAGTACCTTCTCGGCACCGCGATGGCCCGGCCGGTCATCGCTCGCCGTCAGGTGGAGGTGGCTCGTGCGACGGGGGCCGATGCGGTGGCGCATGGGTGCACGGGGAAGGGAAACGACCAGGTTCGGTTCGAGTTGACGTATCACGCCCTCGCCCCGGAGCTGCAGGTAATCGCTCCCTGGCGGGAGTGGTCCATTCGCTCGAGGGAGGATGCACTCGACTATGCCCGGGCTCGGGGGATCCCGCTCGAGATCGACGAAGCGAAGCTGTATTCCAGGGACGAGAATCTCTGGCACATTTCCCATGAGGGTGGGCCACTCGAGGACCCGGGCTACGTGCCGGAGGAGGCGACGTTCATGTGGACCCGCTCGCCCGAGTCGGCTCCGGAAACGGCGGAGGTCGTGGAGTTGGCCTTCGAAGAGGGATTTCCGGTCTCCGTGGACGGAGATGCGCTCGGGCCAGTGGAGCTCCTTGAAGTCCTCAACGAGATCGGGGCGCGACACGGGGTCGGTCGGTCGGACGTCGTGGAGGATCGGCTGGTGGGCATGAAGTCCCGGGGGGTCTACGAGACGCCGGGAGGAAGCCTCCTCCATACGGCCCTCCAGGAGCTCGAACAGTTGACCCTGCACCGCCGCTCACTCAGCCTCAAGGATGAGCTCGCTCCCCGCTACGCGGATCTCGTCTATGAAGGTCGTTGGTGGACCCCCGAGCGGGAGGCGCTCGATGCGCTGGTCGAAGTGTTGATGCGTCGGGTCTCCGGTTCGGTGCGCCTCAGCTTGTACAAGGGCGCTGTCCGGGTGCTGGGCCGTTGGAGCCCCCATTCGCTGTACAGCGAGGAACTCGCCACCTTCGGAGAAGACGGAATCTTCGAACAGAAGGACGCCCAGGGGTTCATAAAGCTCTTCGGTCTCCCGCTTCGTGGCGGGTCGCAGGTCGGGGTCGGTGCTGGCCGGTCCGATGGAGGGGAGCCCCTGCTGCGCGAGTTGAGCGCAGTCCGTTAGCCAAGAATTGATGTCGACCCGAGCAGAGTCGAAAGGAGTGTGCGTGGACGAGACCGATCCGGTGAGCGGCGGCGGGCTTTGGGGTGGGCGATTCAAGGAGGGGATGGCCGAAGCGATGGAGCCTCTCAACCGGTCGCTCGACGTGGATCGGAGGCTCTGGCGGGAGGACATCGAGGGGAGCCGAGCCTGGGCCCGAGCACTCGAAGGGGCCGGAGTGGTGAGTCCCGACGAGGGGAGCACCCTCCGCGAAGGGCTGCACCGGGTTGAGGAGCGTCTTTCAAGCGGGATCCCCACGGGAGTGCGGGACGAGGACATCCACTCGCTGGTTGAGCGCCTCTTGCGGGAGGAAGTCGGCGAGGTCGCCGGCAAGCTCCACACAGGCCGCTCTCGAAACGACCAGGTGGCCACGGATCTTCGGCTCTGGGGGATGAGGGCGGCCACTCGAGTGGAAGCCCGCCTGGACGAGGTTGTGGAGTCCCTCCTCGGTCTCGCGGAACGCGGGGTCGACCTCATCCTTCCCGGGTACACCCACCTCCAGCAGGGTCAACCCGTTCGGGCGTCGCACTGGGTCCTCTCCCACACGTGGCCCCTTCTCAGGGATCGGGACCGGATACGCAACGCGAGGGATGGGGCCGGGATCCTTCCCCTTGGATCCGGAGCCCTCGCGGGTTGTCCCTTCCCGGTCGATCGGGAAGCCCTGAGAGACGAGCTCGGCTTCCACGGCCTTTCCGAGAACTCGATGGACGCGGTCAGCGACCGCGACTGGATCGCCGAATTCGTCTTCGCCGGTGCGCTGATCGGGGTGCACCTCTCCCGGATTGGCGAAGACCTCCTCCTCTTCTCCTCCAGGGAGTTCGCCTTCCTCCGAATCGGAGACGGGTACTCCACCGGCTCCTCACTCATGCCTCAGAAGAGAAACCCGGACGTGGCCGAACTCATCCGGGGAAAGGCTGCCCGACTTCACGGAAATCTCACCGCGACTCTGACCTTGCTCAAGGGACTTCCCACCGGCTACAACCGGGACCTCCAGGAGGACAAGGGCTTCCTCTTCGATACGGTGGACACGCTGATGATGGCTCTGCCCGCGCTGGCCGGGGCGATCGCGAGCATCGAGTTCCGTCCCGAGGGGGTGGAGCGAGCCCGGGATCCCGAGCTTCTCGCCACCGATCTGGCGGATGTACTGGTCCGGAAAGGGGTCCCATTCCGGACGAGTCACGAGATCATCGGCGCACTCGTCCGGGAGGCGGAGGATCGGGGAGTCCGGCTCACCGAGCTCCCAGTGGAGGTTTTCGAGGCCGCCCATCCGGCCCTCGCCGAAGGCGTCCGGGAGGTCTTTGACTGGGAGCGGTCGGTGGAGGCGCGGGATCTTCCGGGAGGCACGAGCCGGAGAGCCATCGAGGCCCAGCTCCTTGAAGCCAGGCGGCGCCTGGCTACTGAGACCACGAAACACCTCGATCCCATAGGAAGCTCATCCGATGAATGACCGCCGACCGGTCCCGATCCTGGCCGCCCTGTGCACCCTTCTCAGTGTCCCGCTTTCGCTCCACGGACAGCTCCCATCGGACTCGGGTCTCGCTCCGGGTGGGGAGTTGGGATCCGTCGGCTTCGCAACCCTCACCGAACTGAGCTCGGGGGATCAAGGGGTTGCGCAGGACACGGGTGCCCCGGAGTGGTCCAACGTGACGGAGCTTTCCTTCCTCCTCAGCGGTGGAAATGCGGGGGCGAGCAGCCTCGGGTTGAGAAACAGCCTCCGCCGAGTGGCGCCCGACGGCGAGTTTCGCGTGGATCTCACCGCGCTTCGCACCGATGCGATCCGGTCACAGCGGACCGCCGAGGGAGCGGGGCCGGACGATTTCATTGTCCGAGAGGACCGCGAGCGGGAGCGGACGGTCGAGCGCTATGGCGTTCAGTTCCGCTACGACCGAAGGCTTTCGGATCGGTTCTTCGCCTTCGGGGGGAGTGGCTGGGATCGCAACTTGCTGGGCGGCTTCGAGCACCGCACCGTAACCTCCATTGGGGCCGGGAACCGATGGGGGCCCGGTGGTGAGGAGTGGAGGATCCGGGTCGGCTACGGAGTGACCTATACCGTCCAGAGGGACGTGACGCCCGACCCTGAGCGGGACGACTCTTTTGCCGGGGCACGACTGACGCTGGACTACGAACACCAGATTTCGGAGAGCACCACAACGGAGACGAACTGGATCATCGATGGGAATGCTCAGCGTACCCGGGATTTTCGCGGGGACTTCTCCACTTCCCTCACAACCTCCCTGGCGAGTCGGCTGGGATTTCAGACCACGGTTCAGATCCTCTGGGACAATGACCCCCCGCTCGAACGGCTTTCCTTGGTCGCCCCGAGCGGTGAGTCCCTGCAGGAAGACGTCCTCGTACCCCTCCGCAGGCTGGATCACAGCGTCTCCCTGGGGCTGGTGTTCACCCTCTAGGAGCGCGTTTGGAAGCGCGTGTAGTAGCGCGTGCGAGCGATCGAAGCGATCGATATGGAACGACGCGCCCGCCCCCCGGGGCTCGGCTGCGCACTTCTCGCGACTTGCGTGCCCGGGCTTCTTAGGCGGGGGCCGGCTCCTGCGGGGCCAGGGTTCGTCCCGCTGCCGTCACAAAGGGGGCCAACGCCCGCATGAAGGCCCGGAATCCTTCGAGATCCAGGGACTGATCTCCATCCGACATGGCCAGCTCGGGGTCGGGATGCACTTCCACGAGCAGACCGTCTGCACCTGCGGCCACCGCGGCATGCGCGAGGGGAGCCACAAGAAAGCGGTAGCCTCCAGCGTGCGAAGGGTCTGCCAAGACCGGGAGGTGCGTCTCACTCTTCAAGACGGGGATCGCCGAGACATCGAAAGTGTTTCGGGTCGCAGTCTCGAACGTCCGGATCCCCCTCTCGCAGAGGATCACATCCATGTTCCCCTGCTTCATGACGTACTCGGCCGCGAGGAGGAGGTCCTGGATGGTTGCGGACATTCCCCGCTTCAGGAGGACCGGCCGATGCACTCGACCGACCTCGGTCAGGAGCGCGTAGTTCTGCATGTTGCGGGCTCCGACCTGGAGGACATCGGCGTGCCCGGCCACCGCCTCCACCTGGCGGGTGTCCATCACCTCGGTCACCACGGGTAGCCCGCTCTCCACCCGAGTCGCCGCCAGCAGCTCCAGCCCTTCCTCTTCCATGCCGCGAAAGGAGTAGGGCGACGTTCGGGGTTTGAAGGCACCACCTCTTAGAGCGCGCGCGCCCGCGGCTTTGACGCCGAGGGCGGTTTCCCGCAGCATCGCTTCACCCTCGACCGAGCAGGGTCCAGCGACGACGACGACCTCGGGTCCTCCGAGCTGTACCTCTCCGATCGGGATCCGTGTCGGCTGTGCGGAGAACTCCTTGGCGGCGAGCTTGTAGGGACGCATCACCGGGTGGACCGACTCCACCCCGGGAATGGAAAGGAGGGGCACGTGCTGGAGGCGTTCCTCGTCCCCGATACATCCGATGACAGTGCGGCTCTCGCCGCGCGACACATGAGTTCGAAGACCGAGCGACTCCACTCGCTCTCGGATTTGGTCCAGCTCGTCTTCGGTAACCCCGATACGGGTTACGATGATCATGGTTTGGCTCCTTCCACGCGGGGTGTTCAGCCTTGACGAAAAAAAACGGCTTCCGGAAGATCCGGGAGCCGAGTCGTGGGTCGCAGTCTATCGATCAGATGATGTTTACGCGTGGACCTCCCCGGGGCTCCCAGCCAGCTGGCGGGTGCGGTTGGTAAACTGTCCGTCATACCGACCGCCCCCATTCGACAGGGAGCGCGGCGAGGCCTGTCCGATCATGATTTCGAGTGTGGCGTATTCCCCGGTCGCTGTCAAGCAAAGGGACGCACAAACGGGCGCACTGGTTTCAGGCCGGGTCCTGGCCTAGATTCTCCCGACATCGTCACCGCGCCTTTCAGGAGGGAGTTGTGAGTTGGTCGATCCGAGCATGCCGGGCGTTGCAGAAGTGAAGGAGGAGTCCGCTCCAGCCGATGTGGATTCGGAAAAGCGGCTCGCAGGGGAAGCGGCGCTGGGTGAAGTGTCGTCCGGGATGAAGCTCGGGCTCGGGACGGGGAGCACAGTCCGGTTTTTCTTCGATGCCCTGGCGCGGGCCCTCGCCACCGAAGAGCTCTCGGATATCGTGGGTGTGCCGACTTCAGTGAGCACGCAGAAGCGGTGCCTCGAGCTGGGCATCCCCCTCATCGATCTGGACCGGGCGGGGGAGCTCGATCTGGCCGTAGACGGAGCGGACGAGGTTACTCCGCAGCTCGACTTGATCAAGGGGCTCGGGGGAGCCCTGGTCCGCGAGAAGATCGTGGTTCAGGCGGCTCGGCGCTTCGTAGTGGTGGCCGACTCGGGCAAGGAGGTCGGTCGCCTCGGCGAGCG
>SLFU01000063.1 GCA_007124095.1 Gemmatimonadota bacterium | reverse complement strand
CTTCCCACCGGGCATCGACTCCCGCCGCGAGCCGACGTTCAACAGGATCCGCGAGCTCCCGGAGGCCGTCCCGCTGCTCGACCCTGGCCTCGAACAGGGCCTCCGCGGCCGCCGCCTCCACATACAGCCGGGCCAGCTCCGCGCGGAACCCCACATCGAAGGCGCGGCCCGCGGCCTCGGCTTCCGCGCGATACAGGTCCGCTTCGCTGGCCCTGGGCCGACGTTCGCCATCGAGCAATGTCCAGGTCCCGAGCAAACGTAGTTCGCCCCGGAACCCCACGCCGAGCGCCCGTTCCTCGCTTGGACTGAGCCGCTGACCCCAGTTTTCGAGGCCCTCCATCGACAGTTGCGGCGCCCATTCCCGGCGCACGGCGGAGCGCCGTGCCTCCCAGGCCTGGACTCTCTCGGCCGCCGCCAGGTAACCAGGATCCAGCTCCGTCGCATCGCTCCACACCGTCGCAAGCACGACGGGCTCCGGGGTTTCGCATGTCGGGTGAACCAGGGGGCTCGGGGCGGGGGCCTCGAACGCGACGACGGTCAGGGCCGTGACGAGCACGCCGATCATGTGAATTGCCTATGCGGAAGATCTCGGAGGCCAGCAGAACTCAACCCGTAATTTGGCCGCCGGCCGGAACGGGACGCAAGTGGCCCGACCGTGAGCCGATGCCGGCTTGAGACCCATGCCGGCTCCAGAAGCGCGACTCTCTCCAAACCGGGTGTCCCGCCAACCCGCTGATCCGGCAGCGAACATCCCACGGACTCCACCAACCGAGCTCGCCCACCACCAGACTCCCGCCGGGCTCCAGTACCCGTGCGAGCTCCATGAGCGCCCTCTGAGGATGAGGCACGAAGCAGAGCACCGTGACCGCGACGACCCGCTAGAAGGTGGTGGAAGGAAACGGAAGAGCCTCGATATCACCCTGGACGGTCGTCAGGGGGACACCCCCCGTCCGGGCACGCTCACGGGCCAGCCGAAGCATGGAAGAGGAGGGATCGAGTGCGGTCACCCGGGCCCATTCGGAGGCGAGCTCCACAGCCAGTCGCCCGTCACCGGCCCCGGCGTCGAGGACGCGGCCCTTCGGCCAGCTCCTCGTCGGTGAGCCCCCGAGCGTCCATGCATGTGCTGCAGACCCCAACCTGGAGGCCCCGTGACCGGCCGATCTTGAGCATGCGCTCCAGGTTGTAGAACCCCTTGGGAACCTCCTGGCCGCCCTTCGCGCATAGGGCCGCATCTCCCTGAAGGAAGATCCGCACCTCGTGATCGTCTCGTGCGCTCAAGGTGTTCGCCAACCGGAGCGCATTGAAAGCGTGTTCCGTGCCGTACTGCGGGTGGATCATGATGAGTGGATCACGATGAAGAGAGTCTTCACGGATGCGTCCTGCCGGTGGGAAGGCCGTTCCGGTCCTCAACGGTAGCATGGGTACCCGGGAGGCTGGGGCGGCCGTCCGGCGGGGCCTGGGCGGGAAGCGTCTCGGGCTTCCGGACCGCGACCAGCGCGCTCGAGAGAAGCGCCAGAAGCCCGCCCGCCAGGATGGCCGGAGCGATCCCGAGCTGGTCGGCGAGCACCCCGGCCACGATGGCACCGAAAGCGTAGCCGGAGTCACGCCAGAGTCGGTACACGCCCACTGCCGAGCCCCGCCAGGCTGGGTGCGCCACATCGGCCACGGTGGCCAGGAGCGTGGGATACACCAGTGCGGTGCCGGCCCCGAGGAGGGCGCTGCCCACGAACCAGACCCCGAACCCGCCGCCGCCAGCCACGACGAACAGGGCCAGCCCCTGAAGGAGCATCCCCCCGACGATGAGGGGCTTCCGTTCGAGGCGATCGGAAAGGCCCCCGGTCCAGAGCTGGAGGATGCCCCACAGTACCGGATAGATGAAGGTCAGAATCCCGATCTGGCCCACCGAGAGGCCGCCCGCCGCGAAGAAGAGAGGGAAGAGCCCCCATGACGACGAGCAGCGCGGGATGCGAGAGGACCTTGATGGCGCTGGGGAAGGCGCCCTGCAGCGACTCCGACGTGCCATGTGTGCCATTTGTGTGCCAAAACCGGGGTCAGATGACGACACACAAAAAAATGGCCCAGTGAGGAAGATCGCCTCGCTGAGCCATTTTCTTGTGATGGGCCGACTGCGCCCTAGTGGAGGCGGCGGGAGTCGAATCCGAATGCGATGGGGGGACCGCGCCTGTAACCCACTACGTTACAGTGGCTTGCGGGCTCACACGTAGATGCATGCCATGCTGTGTGCCATTTTCGAGCTCCAAGGGGCGAAAGCCACCGGACGTTCACGACGACGAAAACGAGCGGCTGGATACGGCCACTCCCGACCTGTTGGCCGAAGCAGAGGTACCAGGATATCGTTGAGTGGACACAATGGTCCTGGAGCACCCCATGTCTACGGAACAGATCGAACGGGAACTCTTGAAGCTTCCGGCCCCCGAGCGGGCCCGGCTCGCCGAGCGACTCATCGCCAGTCTGGATGAGGAAGCGGAAGTCGACCGTGCTTGGATCGATGAAGCCCCTCAACGCGATGAGGAGCTCGATTCGGGAGCGGTCGAGGCCCACCCAATCGAGGACTCCTTCAGAGATCTCCGGAACCGGTTCGGGTGGTAACTCGAGTCCATCCCGAAGCCCTGGCGGAACTGGCTGAGGCCGCCGGGTCATGCCCCCAGAAGCCGCCGCTCCAGAAGCGACTGCATGTCACGTCGTCCATCCGTGCGCCGCCGGGCCGCTGACCGGACCGGAACGGTGGGCAACGGCGTCAGCCGACCGATGCAGGGCAACGCCGCACCAGATGCGGAACACCACCGAAAGAACCAGAGCGGGCATGAATGCGGCGATCCCCAAACCCGAGAGGGGGGTGTCCACAGCCGGCAGGGTGAGCAGGGTCGCGAAACCGGCTCCGGTCGCCACCCACCCCGGCAGCTTGGCCTGAATGGAGAGCCACTCCTCTGAACGCCTCCTGGATGAACGCGAGCGCGGCTTCGGCATCCCTGTGACCACCAGGAGGGCGTCACGGTGTGGAAGCCTTCGGGCACCGGTGATACGGAGGGCGCCACGGAACTCCTCCCGGTCGAACGGAGGACGATTTCTCGGAAGGTCGAGTCTCGGACTTTCTGGACCTGTCTTCCGGGCCACCGGTTCCTCACCCGGGAATCCGGACACCTTGCTCACCCCCCGCCCATCCACAGATCGAAGGTGTTCACGTCCTTGCCCTGAAGCTTCAGGTAGTAGAAAAGCTGGCCCTTGTGTTGCCCCAGATGCCAGATCATGCCGCTACAGTGCTGCAGGAGTGTGACCTCCGGACCGCCCCAGGGGGCGACGCTCCGCTCGTTCAGTAGCCGGTCGTCATCCACTCCGGCCAACGTCTCCATGCAGAGCGCCTCGTCCTCCTTGAGAAGGTCCAGAGCTTCCCGGACGTTCGAGACGGCCTCCATGTCCTCGGCCCGAGGAACCATCCCCTCGGCGTCCGGGAGGTCGGCACCGGTCGGGACGCCCCAACCGTCGACGACGAACCCCTTGATGGTCTTGCCGCACGCATCGGTGCAGTGCTTGAGGAGCTGACCGGTCGTCATCCAGTTCCGGCCCGCGGCCGGCTTCCACTCCAGATCGTCGACCTTCTTGAACAGCCCCTCGGTGGCTCGATACATCCCCTTCGCATCCTGCCTCAGGATCTCTGCAAGGCTCATGTTCTCGTCTCCCAGCTGAAGTTCGACCGCCAATGCGGATACCGAATGTACCCCGAAGACACTGACGCTGCAATCAGTCCAGCACTGACCACCCCGCGATGGAGAACGTCGAATGGGAGCGGAGGACAATACGATCAGAGGTGTCTGCAGCTTTCTTTCAGTCCCCACATTCGGCGCGTACTTTCGCGGAGCCCTGGACGGTTCCCATCGGTCCCACAGCTCCGGCGGCGTCGAATGCTCGATCGTATTAGCCAGTCATCTCATGCCCGCCTGACCCCCGAATCCGCCGCGGCGCTCGTGTTCGGGGCAGGTGCTGCCCTAGAGTTCGCGGCCCATCTGTTCCCGATCCCACCGGCATGGACCGCAATTCCCGTCGCGGGAACGGTGTACCTCGGTTGGGCCGCAGTCTTCGCCTTCCTCTTCTGGAAAGAGCGCACCTTTCGGTTCCTGACGGGACTCTTCCTCGTGGCCCTATGTAGCGGACTTTCCGCGGCCGGCCTTCGCGAGGGTCCGATCGCGTTTCAAGGCGCGGGCGTGGTCGTCGCTTTCCTTTGGCTCGGCCTCTACTCCAGGTCGCGTACGATCCTCTACGCCGCGCCGCTGACGTTTGCCATCCTCCTGCTGTCCTCCCTGGACGATATGGGCCTGGCAACCGCCGCGCTGACCTCGCTGGCGTTCACGGGTGCCAGCGGAGTGGCCGGAGCTGTGGCCTCGCTCACCACGACCGAGCTCCGGGGCCAACGAGAGCGCCTGGAGTCCGCCCAACAGCTTGCCCGGATCGGGAGCTGGGAGTGGGACTTGAAGTCCGACCAGGCGAGCTGGTCAGCGGAGCTGCACGAGATCTTCGGCACGGACCCCGAGGCGTGGACGCCCACGTTGGAGGCATTTCTGGAGCTTGTGCACGAGGAGGACCGGGATCGGGTCCGGGAAGCCATCGAGCGAACCGCCGCCGAGGGGGTCCCCCACGAAATCACGTATCGGACAACCTCTCCCAATGGCCGTACCCGCACGATTCGCGCGCGAGGGGAAACGATGCGGGACTCCCTTGGGAGACCCGAGCGTGTTCACGGCACGGCCCAGGATATCACGGAAGACCATAGGGCGCAGGAACTGGTGAGAGCGGCCGAGTTGGATCGAGTGGCGCGCGAGGAGGCCGAGCGGACCAGACGCCAGGTCGAGGCCGTCCTGGAGAGCATGACGGATGCTCACTACCTCCTTGGCCCGGACTGGCGCATCCTGGATGTGAATTCTCAGGCGATGAACCTCCTCGGCGAAGAGGCCGCGGACCTGATCGGGGCCGAGGTCTGGAAGAGCTTTCCCGAAGCGGAGCACCGGATCCGACCCCGGTACGAACGGGCGGTATCCACGGGGATCCCGGAGGAGTTCGAGTTCCACTTCATCGAGTGGAACCGGTGGTTCAAGGTACGGGCCTTCCCCACGCCTGCAGGCCTCTCCGTCTACTTTCGGGACATCACGGAGGAGAAGGAATTGCGGGAAACCCTCGCTCAGTCGCAGAAGATGGAGGCGGTTGGAACGCTGACGGGCGGCCTGGCCCACGATTTCAACAACCTCCTCACCGTCGTGTCCACCAACGCCACCCTCCTGGAATCCTGCATCCCCGAGGATGATCCGGATGCCCTGGACTGCCTCCAGGACATCCAACGTTCCGCTCGTGAAGGTACGGAGCTGATCCGGCGACTCCTCGCGTTCTCACGGAAGGGATCGGTCGAGCTGGAACCCACACGCCTGGACGAATTCGTGACGGATGTGCATCGCTCTTAACTCCGGCTGATGCCGTCGACCATCGAGATCCGATGCGACGTCGCGCCCGACCTTCCCCGGGCGCTTGTCGACCGAACCTCGCTCACCCAGGTCCTCCTCAACCTGGCCCTCAACGCTCGGGACGCGATGCCGGACGGCGGAGAGCTCTTGTGTGCCGTTACGGAGACCGAGGTGTCCGATGGAAAGGCCGAGCTCCTCCCCGGCCTCGAGGCGGGGCGTTATGTCCAGTTTGAGGTGGTGGACACGGGCGTTGGGATGAGCGAGGACATTCGAGATCGGATCTTCGAGCCGTTCTTCACCACAAAGCCGGCCGACAAGGGGACGGGGCTGGGCCTCGCCATGGTCTATGGAATCGTGCAGCAGCATGACGGTGCGATCGAGGTGGAGAGCGCCCCCGGCAAAGGCACGCGCTTCCGCGTACTGCTCCCTCTTGCCGGGACCGCGGACGATGGAGACGCCCCAGGCTCTGAAGTTGCAGTGCCGTCGGCCGCTGGGTCGGAACAACGATCCCGAAACCTGACGATCCTCGTAGCAGACGACGACGACCGGCTCCGCAGCGCAACCCGACGGGTGCTCCACCGTTTTGGGTATCTGGTGCCATCGAGGCCCCGTCGGTCATGGCTCCTCACCGTCCATGGGGTATTCGGCCTCACCGGGGCAGACCTCTCGCAGCCGCGCGGTCACGGCCGGATCAATCGGTGCATGTCCAGAATGAGGCCGGTCGCGCCGGCTTCGCGAAGCATTACGTGAATCTGGCCTCGGTGGTGCGTCTGATGGTTGAAGAAGTGCGCGACAAGCAAGGGCACCGGATCGGACAGGGTCCGCCCCTGGTTGTTCACGTAGCGGATGGTCTGCTCGAAGATTTTCTCCTCCACCCCGACAAAGAACCGCTCGATCCGACCGTCCTCCGCTCCCCGGGCCTCCCTCAGCTCGCGAAAGTCCTCGTAGAGCACTTCGGTCAGGCCAGTGGAGAGCGCCTGACCGCCCTCGAACCGCGCCATCCAGATCCGGTCCGCCTTCAGAACATGGCTGAGCGCTCCGTGGATCGCGCCGAACGAGGCCGACCGTGGAGCACGGCGCGCTTCATCGCCCACCTTCGCGCACGCCTCGTACAGAAGGTTGTTGGCCAACCGGTTGTATCGGGCGAGCGTCTGGAGGTGTCGGATCAGGGTCTCTGCCATCCGGCCTCGCGTGTGGGGGTCGGGCTGCGCATCATGCTTGAAGGTCCTGGTGCGGAGCCTGGGGTCAACGATCAGGCGCTCGCTTCGGCGCGGAAGTCCACGCCGACCCCCACGCCCGGCCTGCCTTCTCGCCCAGTAGCTGCAAGGCGGCCGAGGAATCTTGAGCCGGCGGCACACCTTTGCGAGACACTGATCCAATAGGCCCCATTCACCGGCGAGCTGGGAGATCAAGGTAGACCATACTCGGTCGAAGAGCTCGGGGCGAGTCAACCGAAGCTCCCCCGCCCCAGACCGGTGGCGGCCGATGCGGACTCTCGAAAAAAGGGGCGCCGCCGCTCCCACTACCAGGCATCCTCGCCGTGGTGTGGGATGAATCCCGCCTCCCTCATCGTCCGACGAAAGGCAGGAGTCCGGGCGCGTTCGTGGAGCATCCCCGGAAAACAGTGATCGCCCATGGCGAGAAGCTTCATGAGGTCGACGAAGATGTGCTCGGCAAGCTTGAGAACACTTCGGCGGAGGTCCGCGATCTCCTTTTGGGTCCCGGATGTGTGCCATTCATGTGCCACAACCGGGGTCAGATCACGACACACATCGAAAGGACCCGGCTTGCGGGAGGTCCCAGAGTGTGGAGGTTGGCGTCGAGCCAGGGAAACAAGGTATTCCTCGGAAACGACGTATCGGGCGGTGCGGTTGGTTCCTCAGAACGAGTAGGTCCACGGCTTCCATCGGGGTACACAAGCTCGCCTGCGCCGGCTGCTCTCCGGGTCAACCCCACTCACCCCTCTCCACGCCCGATCCATGCCTACGCCAGCTTGCCCGGGTCGGGGCCCCGCGCTACCTTGGCCCGCTACCTGCCGGGAGGGAGTTTGCATTTCCTGTGCCTTGGCGCCGAGGCTCATGTCGGGTGAAGGTGGCTGACACGTGATTCGACTGATGGCAGCGGTTCTGATCACCATGACGGCAGTGCCGGCGACAGCACAGGAAATCGACTGGCACGCCAACGGCCGCGACGCGTTCGGCACGCGCTACTCGCCCGCCGACGTCATCACACGCTCAAACGTCACGGGCCTCGAGCTCGCGTGGACGTACCGCACGGGCGAAGCAGAACCGGACTTCGCAACGCGCCGACCAGCTTCGTTTCAGGCCACTCCGTTGGTCTACGAGGGCGTGATGTATATTGGAACGCCCCTCGGCCGGGTGATAGCACTGGACGCGGCGACGGGACGCGAACGGTGGGTGTTTGACCCGCAGATCCGACGTGACATCGGGTATGGGGACTTCGCCAACCGCGGCGTGTCGCTCTACGTCGACGAGCACGCGGCGCTCGGCGCGCGCTGTCGGCATACCATCTTCATCGCGAACGCGCAGTCGGAGCTGGTGGCCATCGATGCGCGGGACGGCAACCGCTGCCCTGATTTCGGAGAGAACGGCACCATCGACCTGACAGTCGGTCTGCGCATTCCGCCGTTCGAGCTGCAGGCGTACAGCATGACGTCGCCGCCGGTGGTGGTCAACAACCTCGTCGTCACAGGATCCTCGGTGGCGGACAACTCGCGGCCAACACTCCCGAGCGGGGAGGTCCGTGCATTCGACGCGAGAACAGGCGAGTTGCGCTGGAGCTGGGACCCAGTGCCGCAGGACCCGCGCGACCCGGCCTACGGCGATTGGCGCGGCGAGCTCGCGCACGGTACCGGTGGGGCCAACGCCTGGTCGGTGCTTGCCGCCGACGCCGAGCGCGACCTGGTCTTCGTGCCTACCGGAAGCGCAGCGCCCGACTACTACGGTGCTCTGCGCCTCGGCGACAACCGTTACGCAAACACCATCACTGCATTGCGCGGGTCCACCGGTGAAGTGGTGTGGTCGTTCCAGACGGTGCATCACGACCTTTGGGATTACGACAATGCGTCGCCACCGGCACTCGTCACGCTCGTGCGCGACGGAGTCGACGTGCCGGCCGTGCTGCAGGCGACGAAGACCGGCATGCTCTTCGTGCTCCACCGAGAGACTGGCGAACCGATGTTCCCCGTGGAAGAGCGAACGGTTCCGGCCAGCCGGATACCAGGAGAAGAGGCTTCACCGACACAACCGTTCACCTCGGGTATCGAGCCACTCAGTCCGCACACCCTTTCGCTCGACGACGTGTGGGGCAAGAGTGACGAGGACCGCGCTTGGTGTCGCGCAAACATCGAGCCACTACGCAACGAAGGGATTTTCACGCCGCCGGACACGCGGGGCACACTCGTGATCCCGTCCAATGTCGGCGGTGCACACTGGGGCGGCCTGGCCTGGGATGCCGAGCGCCGGATCGCGGTGATTCCGGTGAACCGCATCGCTGCGGAAGTGCAACTCATCGCGCGCGACTCCATCGATCTCACCGCCGCTCGGGCGGAGAGCGAACGGTTGGACCTGGGATACGAGTACAACGAGATGCGTGGTACGCCGTATGTCATGCGACGGCGTATACTGCTGTCCCCGTCGGGTCTGCCCTGCTCGCCGCCGCCCTTCGGCACCCTCGTGGCCGTGTCACTCGATACCGGTGAGCACCTGTGGAACGTACCCCTCGGTTCGAGCGAGGGCCTGGTGCCCGAGGGCACCCCTGTGCCGCTGGAGTGGGGTTCGATCAATCTCGGTGGACCCATCGCGACGGCCGGCGGCGTCATATTCCTCGCCGCCGCCCTCGACCGTGCACTGAAGGCCTACGACATCGAGACCGGCCGTGAACTGTGGCGCGGCTCGCTACCTGAGAGTGGACGAGCGACACCTATGACGTACCGGCTCGCATCCGGCGAGCAGTTCGTCGCCATCGCCGTCGGCGGCGGCGGCCCTTTCGGAACTGGCGACCATGTAGTTGTGTTCGGGCTGGCACCGTCCGGGACGGCCCGCTGATCAGGAGCCTCGCGGCACCACTTCCACCACCTCGACCCCGATGCCGCCCCGCGTCCACCGCGTGCGCCTGCTCGCCCTATGGAAACCCCTCGCCGCCCTTCACCATGAGGATGGCCGAGCATGCCCAAAGCTGGGGTTGCGGCGCACCCCCGATGGGCAGCTCAAGGGTGTCGACGGATGAAGCCCTCGCCTCCTGCGCGGAGGCAATTTGCCCACCGACGGCCGGAAGGGTCCGGAGCGCCCCGGTCAACATGACCAGGGCGCCCCGGAATGGTCCCCCGGGCGGGCGCTGCGCGATTCGGGAGGTGGGCATCAGAACCTCCAGCTCACCCCGAAGGACGGAAGCATGGGGAGGTTCATGACCGGCCCCTCTTCCAGGTAGACGCCCCCGTCATCGCCTACCTCGAACGTCGACGACCAACCGCGTGGGTTTTCGCGGCCGTAGAGATTGAAGAAGTCCAGAAAGACATCGGCGTCACCCCAGCCCGTCGAGAAGCGCCGCGTCACGCGGACATCCATCCGGTGGTAGGGGGCGAGTCGCTCTCCGAAGGCTTCTCCGAATGCGTACCGATGCTCGATCGACCCACTGGGAAGCGTGCTGGATTCGATCGTTGACTGAGTGTAGGGCCGCCCCGATCGTACCTGCCACGATGCGGCCACGCTCCAGCGCGTGGAGGCGCGGTAGCCCATCTCGAGCAGCGCGGCGTGGCGCTGGTCAACCCCGCGGGGGACACGCACCCCATCAATCACATCCTCCACGGAGGAGAGTGCGTAGCTGGCGGACCATCGGAGCTGCTTTCGCGGACCGCTCGAGGCGAGGACTTCGATCCCGCGAGCTTCCCCGGAGGTGGGTTCGAGGCGGACGCGATCAGGGGCGGCCTCCTCGATACCGGAATTCACGTTGAAGAGGTTGTGGTAGCGGGGCCGAACCCGCGACAGCGCTCGCTGGTAGACCTCGACCCGGACATCGATGCCGGAGTGGAGGACATGATCGATTCCGACAACCCGGTGTTCGGCCCTCTCCGCCCTGGAGAACTCGTTGTTGCCATCCTGGACCTGGAGCTGGTAGACCTCCTGTGGCTGATGGTAGAGCCCCCAGGCGCCCCGGACCGTGGTGCGTGGTCCGAGTGCAGCGGCCGCGTTGAACCGCGGGCTCACCACGCTCTCGCCGGACTGGGAATAATGGTCGAAGCGGACCCCCAGCTCCGTCGTCACCGACTCGGCGAGCCGGGCCCGGTGCGTCAGGTGACCCCCGGCTTCCCACGCGGAGGGCGATTCCTCGCCGCGAATCACCCCTGCCGAGGGTGCTCCCACGTAATCCACATCACCCGTCTGGATCCGGAGATAGTCGTAGCTGGCCGATGAGCGGCGCACCCCGCCTCCCCACTTGAACAGGTTCCGGTCCGAGGCCCCCCATTCCCATGCCTGCTGGACGCCTCCGAACCGGAAGTCGCGGTCATCCTCCAGGAGCAAGTCGGTGATCTCGGTCCCCGCGGCCCCGCCCTCCACCTGTCGCGACCAGTCCAGCATCCCGACCGAGGCAACGGTCTCGACCGAGAGGCCGCCGGTAGGATACGCACGCCAGTTGAGCCAGGCGTAGTGGTTGCCGTACCGGGATTCGAGGTCGAAGTGGCCGTCCGAGAGGGTCAGGGCATCCCCTGCCGTCAAGACGTTGGTGGACACGATGTTTCGGTCAGACACCTGGTATTCCACTTTCGCGATGACGTCGTGGTACCGCGGCGAGATGGGATCCTCCGGATCGATCCAGTTCATGAGCAGGTCGAGGTAACCGCGGCGTGCTGAGATCAGCCAGTTTCCAGGGCGATCCCCGACGGGTCCGGTACTCATGATCCGCGCGTTCGTCAGACTGATCCCCGCAGAGGTCTGGATGCCCTCCCCGGGATCTCGCAGCGTCCGCATGTCGAAGACGCCGGTCAGTCGGTTCCCCTGGTCCGCGGTGAACCCGCCGGTCGTCAGGTCCACGCCCCGGACGGCCTGGACATCGACGATCGAAAGCGCTCCATCCAGATCCTTGAGGTGAAACGGCTCGAACAGGGTGAGACCGTCGAGCCGCACCAGCAGCTCGTCGTGGCCACCGCCCCGTACGGAGAACTTCGCCGAGTAGTCGTCGGCGGCGACGCCGGGGAGCCGATGAACCATCCGGTAGATGTCCTCACCGAGGCCAGGCATGGTTTCGATCATTTCCCTGCCCATGGCCTGCGGCGCGGCTGCGTTCTCCTCCATGACGCCGAAACGACCGGGCGTGACCACGATCTCTCGGATCGACATGGCCGCGATCGACAGGCGTACCTCCAGGTCCGAGGTGCCGCCGGCCCGGACCTGAACCGCTTCCGTGCCCGCTTCGTATCCCATCCTCATGACCTGGAGCGTGTGGTCTCCCGCGGGAACCTCCCTCATGAGGAACCGGCCGTCTGCGTTCGAGAGCACGGTAGTCCGCGTTCCAGCGAGGTTGATGCTCGCGGTCGAGACCGGATCCCCGGAGGTCGCATCGATGACGGCGCCCGAGATCATCCCTCCCAGCGATGTGCCGGAAGATTCCTGCCCGTGGGCGAGGTTGGTGAAGGCCATCGACAGTGCAAGGGCCAGAACCGCGGCCGTGAGACCTGCATTTTCGAATCGCATGGGTGGTGCCTCTTGGGCGGTGGGTGGATGGCACGCCAGCGGAAACGCCGGTCGGCCCCTCATCGACCGGAGTCCCGGTCGGGCGCGTACGGAAGGCCTTCTGTCGTAGCGAAGTTCAGTAGACGTTCGTGGAGGGCTGGGGTGCCGGGAATCGAGATGAGGGCCAGCGTCCGCTCCTCCGCTTGGCTCCCCCTTCCCGCTCTAACACCACTGATTCGTCGGCCAGCACATATCTTCATCGGATCTCCCAGGAGAGGGCTGTCGGACATCAAGGCTGAGGCGAGAAGCTGACCTGCTGCCCCTTTCTCGAGGTTGGAAGCTAGACGAAGGGTCGGGTGACCCGCGTCACCCGAATCGGGTCGAAATGGGTGATCGACGGGTGAATCCTCCTCGCCTGAGCAGGCGAAGAAGGCGCCCTGCAGACCGCCGGCTGTTGGGAGTCGAAGCACTCTTCCGTTGCCGCCCTCCGAAGGGGGACCTAGCTTCACGATCCTCATCGTCCAACGAAGCATCCAGGCGATTCCTGACCGCATTGACCCAAGGACCGGCATGGACGGGACCGAGTCGGCGGCAGGTGAGATCGTTCGGACCAAGCTGCGGGTCCCGCACCTCCCGCCCGGGCTGGTGACCCGAGCCCGCCTCTTCGAACCACTCCGCGACGCCGCCGCCCCGGTCACCCTTGTCTGTGCACCAGCCGGGTTCGGCAAGACGGTCATGGTGCTGGATTGGGTGCGGGAGGAGGAGATCCCGGTGGCCTGGTTCTCCCTGGACCGGCTCGACAACGATCCGCGTCGGTTCTTCCAGCACTTCGCGGAGGCCGTGGAGGGGCTGGAGCTTCCCGAGGCCCGACAGGCATCCGGGCTGATTCGCGAGCAGGCGGGGTCCCCGGGGGAGCCTGCACTTGAGGAACTCCTGACCCTCCTAGGGAAGGTGGAGGGGCGCGCAGTCCTGGTCCTTGACGATCTCCACGAAATCGAGACGGGTGCAGTTCTCGACTACCTCTCCCGCTTTCTCGCCCGCTACGTCCGAGGACCTCGACTATTCCTGCTCACCCGCCGCGACCCTCCCCTTCCCATGGCGCGGCTGCGCCTCGACGGTCGGCTGACCGAGTTCCGGGAGGGAGACCTCCGGTTCTCACAGGACGAAGCGACGCGCCTCTTCGAAGGCCTCCTCCCGCAAGGTCTCGATCCGGAGCTGGTCGATCGGCTGGGGACCCGAACGGAGGGCTGGGCCGCGGGGCTCCGAATGGCCGCCCTGGTGCTTCAGCGAACCGAGAACGCCGCCTCTATGGTGGATGCCTTCACGGGCAGCCATCGGTTCGTCGTCGAGTACCTTCTGGAGGAGGTTCTCAGTGGGCAGAGCGAAACAATCCAGCGTTTCCTTCTCGAAACCTCGATCCTCCCGCGCTTCACGGGGGATGCCTGTGCGGCCGTGACCGACGAACCGTCGGCTCGGGAAACGTTGCTCGACGTCGAGGAGGCGGGACTTCTCCTGGTCCCCCTGGGCGGGAGTCCGGCCTGGTTTCGATACCATCACCTTTTCGCGGAACTCCTGCACTTCCGGCTTGGCCGCCTGCACCCTGAGCGTCTGGACGGACTTCACGAAAGGGCAAGCGGTTGGTTCGAGGCAGAGGGGGACCTCTACGAGGCGATGGAGCAAGCGGCCCGGATCTCTTCCAAGAAACGTCTTGTCCGGCTCCTCGACCGTCATGGACTGGCGATCATCGCCCGAAGCGAGGTGGGCGTCCTCCGACGGTGGCTCGAACAGGTTCCCGACCTCCTTGACCACGCATTCCCCACCTTTCTCCTGATCGTGGGGTGGTCACGCCTGCTCACCGAGAAGGAGCCGGAGCTCGACGAACTGCTCCGGGCGGCCTACAGCGCCGTGGAAAATCCAGCGGTCCCCTACTCCGAAGCGGACCGGACCCGGGCCAAGGTGGCTCTGGATACGCTCTGCGCCTATGTGTCGCGATACCGTGGACGTCTGGAGGAGGCTCTTTCCCTGTGTGAACGCGCACTGGAGGGGACCGCGGCATCAGAGGCGGCCGCCCGGGGAATGCTGCTCTACAACCAGGCTCGCATCTACATGACCCAGGGAGAGATGGAATCGTCCCAGGTTCACCTCGAGCAGAGCCTTGCGAGCAATCGGAATGCCGGGATGACGTACCTGGTTCTGAACGGGTTGGCGCACCGAGGCGCGGTGCTCGTGCAGACTCAGGGCGTGATCCGGGCGCGAGAGGCACTGGAGT
>SLFU01000162.1 GCA_007124095.1 Gemmatimonadota bacterium | reverse complement strand
GTTGGGCGGGCGCACTTCTCTTCGGGGGAGGGTTGATCGTCGTGGGGCTGAGGCTCCTCCAAACCGGGCTCGCTTCCTGGATGGCGGAGCAAGATTCCTCGTCGCCGGCTCCCCTCCTGGCCTCGGCGGCTGCGGCATTCCTGCTCTGCGGTGGATTCATGGTCGTAGGCACCGCCCCTCCGATCGTGTCGCTGGTCTTCGCAACGCGCGACCTGTTTATCGGATTCATCCACCTGCAGCTCCTGGCGTTGGTGAGCGCGGTGTTGGTGCTCCTCCATTATCAGCGGGCTCCGCGCTTCGCCGTGTGGGCATTCCTGGGCGGAAGCTGGTCGATGATCTGTGTGCTCCTCGGAGCCGGGCTCGTGCAGCTCCTGGGGCGGCCAATCTACGTGCCGCTCCAGGAGTTGCTGGCCGGCACGGGCGCACTTGCCCTCGCGGGAGCCGTCCTCCTTCCTCTCGCCGCCTCGGGGAGGGCCGGAAGGGGTGTGACCTGCGTCACTGACACGGCGCGCGGGAAAGGCGAGATTTCCATTCCGGGCGAAGGCATCGACCCCGCACCGGGCAGTTGACACCCGAAGTCGAGGAGACACCATGGGTTCCATGTCACAGTTCCAGAGAGACGCGAGCACCGACCTGAGACACCGGCCAGTCGGAGACGTGGTTGCCGAAGACTACCGTCGGGGAGCGGTATTCAAGCAGTTCGGGATCGACTTCTGCTGTGGCGGACGTCGAACAGTGGAGGAGGCCTGCACCCGAAAGGGCGTGTCGGTAAAAGAGCTCGAGGAGGCGCTCACCGCCGCCGATTTCCCCCGCGGGGACGATCGCCTGCCCGACCCGCGTCGCTGGGCGCCGGCCTTCCTGGCCGACTACATTGTGAACGTGCACCACACCTACTGTCGCGAAACCCTCCCGGTGGTGCAGGCCTTCGCCGAAAAGGTCGCCCGGGTGCATGGGGAGAGGGTCCCATACCTGGTGGAGATCGACGAGAAGGTGCGCGACCTGGCTCGGGAGATGGAAGCTCACATGGAGGCCGAGGAGGAGGAGGTGTTCCCCGCGATTCGGTCCGGCAAGGTCACGGCCGAGGCCTTCGCCCAGATGGAGGAGGAGCACGAGGAGGCCGGGGGAATCATGGAGGAGATCCGACGACTTACCGACGACTTCACGCCTCCACCCGGCGCCTGCAACACCTGGCGGGCCATGTACGCCAAGCTCGAGGAGCTCGAGGGCGACCTCCACCGACACGTCCATCTCGAGAACAACATCCTCTTTCCTGCATCCCGAGAGTCCAGACCCACGGCATGAGCGAACGCGGGCCCCATCCGGCGCAGGACCTCCTCCGAAGCCTTTCCCTCTTCTCGCAGGTCCGCGAGGAGGTCCTGGCGCCGATCGCCGATCGGACGGTGATTCGGAAGGTACCACAGTCCCGGTTGGTCTTCCGGAAGGGGGATCCGTGCGAGGGCCTCTTCGTCGTCGTGAAAGGGCGGGTGCGGGTCTACCGTGCGAACGCCGAGGGAAAGGAGCAGGTGATCCACGACCAGGGACCCGGGGAAACGCTGGCAGAGGTTCCACTCTTCGACGGCGGTCCCTATCCGGCTCACGCCCGGGCCGCGGAGGACTCTGAGCTCCTCTTCCTTCCTCGCGCGGAGTTCCAGGCCGCTTATCGAGCCGAGCCGGAGATCGCCCACGCGGTGATCCTGGAGCTGGGCCGGCGCCTCCGAAAGGCGGTACGGCTCATCGAGAAGATCTCCCTGAGAGACGTGACGGCCCGCGTGGGCCTCACTCTCCTGGAATACGCCCAGGGCTCGGTGGAGTCGTCGGACGAAGCCTCTGACACCTTCATCCTTCCAGTCAATCAGGCCCAGATGGCCGAATCCCTGGCTACGACGAGGGAGAGTGTGGCTCGCGCCCTGCGGGCGCTCCGCGAAGAAGGCCTCATCGAGCAGCGGGGGGCATCGGTGCGGATCCCGAGCCCCGAGAAGCTGGAGGATAGCTGCTACGGGCTCTGAACGACCGCGAGAAAGTCTGGACTCGGTTCTGGAGCGAGCCGAAAGGAAACGGCACGTCGCTTGGCGTGCTCGTCTGGCGCCCGATCCCTTCCCCTGACTACAATTGCCTCCCGGACGTGAGCCGCCTTCTCCAACACCGGCTCGAGGGCTCGTCACGGAGCGCGCTTCCCGGGGCATCCGGGCGGCCACCGAAGAGCTCGCCGCGAACCTATACAGATACCGGGGCAGGGATTGACCGATACCAAGGACATCGTCACAGCCACGGACCTCTACCGGACCGTGTTCCAGGTCGCCCCCGACGCGATTCTCGTGATCGACGAGCGAGGCCGCATCCACGAAGTGAATAACGAAGCGGAACGGCTTTTCGGCTACAAAAAGGATGAGCTCGAAGGGGAGAGCGTCGAGATCCTGGTTCCCCATTCCGTCCGGGAACGTCACCGGGGCCAACGGCAGGACTACGCCGTGGATCCGCGGCCCCGGCCGATGGGAATTGGACGAGAGCTTTTTGCGCTCCGGAAGGACGGAGCGCAGATCCACGTGGAGATCTCCCTCAGCCCCCTGCGCACCCCTGATGGGCTGCACACGGTCGCGATCGCCCGTGACTTGACGGAGCGCAGGCGCCTTAAGGACTTCGGAACCGGCGCGCTCACAGCCATGGAGGACGAGCGCAGGCGGATCGCCCGGGAGCTCCATGACGAAACCGCCCAATCCATCGCAGCAGTGGTCATCCGCCTGAAGTTGCTCATGAAGAAGGGGATCGGGGGGGGGGAGGCCGGGGAGTTGGCCGAGCTTCGCAATGTCCTTCACGACACGGTCGAAGGCATCCGCCGCATCGCGAGAGGCCTGCGCCCACCTGAGCTCGAGGATGTGGGACTCGAAGCGGCGATCCGCTCCCACATCCGGGAGTTTCATCCGGAGGGACGAGTGGAAATGGACTTCACGGCGAGTGAGCCTTCTCTTGAGGAAGGGGGAGATCTGGTTGCCTATCGGATCGTCCAGGAGGCGCTGGCGAACGCGGTGCGACACAGCGGGGCGGACCGCATCGGCTTGTCGATGGGCGGAGATGAATCGGGAAGGTTCCTTTCGATCGTCATCGAAGACGACGGCTGCGGATTCCGCCTGGATGTCGAGTCGGATCCGGGAGCGGGATTGGGCCTCATGGGAATGAGAGAGCGGGCCCAACTGGCCGGAGGAACGCTCGAGATCGATTCCCAGCCGGGGCGTGGCACTCGGGTCCGAGCTTTGTTGCCGCTGGCCAAGGAGCCGTCGTCATGAGCACGCCGATCCGCATACTCCTTGCCGACGATCACGCCATGTTCCGGGCGGGAGTGAAGGCGCTCCTGGAAGCCGAGGAGGGCATGGAAGTGGTGGGAGAGGCAGGATCCGGAGAAGAAGCGGTCGAGACGGCCCTCGAGCTTCGGCCGGATCTGGTCCTGATGGACCTGGCCATGCCCGGAATGAATGGACTCGAGGCGACACGCAGGCTGACCGCGCTTGAGGTTGGTGCGCAGGTGCTGGTCCTCACAGTGCACGCCGAGGAGGAATACCTGGTACCTGTGGTGGAGGCCGGGGGTAGCGGATACCTCACCAAAGCCAGCGCGGATCGGGACCTGATCGACGCCGTGCGCACCGTTGCACGAGGCGAGATATACCTCCCATCGCAAGCGGCCACCTTGCTCCTGAAGCAGGTGCGAAAGGCGGGCGAGGACAGCACGCCGGGCCTCTCGGAGCTCAGCCCCCGCGAGAGAGAGGTGCTCGCGCTCACGGCGGAAGGGTTCTCCTCGACGGAGATCGGAAAGAAGCTGTTCATCTCTCCGAAGACGGTCGACACCTATCGGTCGCGCATCATGCAGAAGCTCGGGTTGAACCACCGCTCCGAGCTAGTCCGGTTTGCTCTCAACGTCGGGTTGCTCAGGGAACTCTGACCCCGTTCGTTCCGCCGGACGAATTGCTTCGGAGGGCGCCCCTCGCGACCGGACTTCTACCCGAGGCGTCCCAATCCACCCCATACCCTCGTGTAGGGGAATTCCCTACAAAGCAATCAGGGATTCTCCGACTATCCGGTCGATCCCCTGAGCCGCAATCTGCAATCGTCATCGGGAACGAATG